>JANOLJ010000270.1:0-10905 GCA_031419715.1 Burkholderiales bacterium
CGCAAGCTCTACGCGGTGATCGACGCCTTCGCGCAGAACCAAGGTCACCTGAACGTGACCGACGCGCGCTATGTGAACGCGCTCAAACTCTTTATTCAAGGGGTCACGCCGCTGGAGTACTACGCGCACCGCGGCTTCGCCCACGCCGGGCGGCAGTTCACGGGCGCGGGCGCGCGCGTCGCGGCGCAGATGCAGTCGATCGACGAGCTGCGCCACTTCCAGACCGAGACGCATGCGATCTCGCACGACAACAAATACTTCAACGGCATGCACAGCCCGGGGAAGTGGTTCGACAACGTCTGGTACCTCTCGGTGCCGAAGTCGTTCTTTGAAGATTCTTACAGCAGCGGGCCGTTCGAGTTCTTGACCGCGGTGAGCTTTTCGTTCGAGTACGTGCTGACGAATCTGCTGTTCGTGCCCTTCATGTCGGGCGCGGCGCACAACGGTGACCTGTCCACCGTGACGTTCGGTTTTTCGGCGCAGAGCGACGAGTCGCGCCACATGACTCTCGGCATTGAGTGCATCAAGTTCATGCTCGAACAAGATCCGGCGAACGTGCCGATCGTGCAGCGCTGGATGGACAAATGGTTCTGGCGCGGCTACCGGCTGCTCACGCTGGTGGCGATGATGCAGGACTACATGCTGCCCAAGCGCGTGATGAGCTGGAAGCAGGCTTGGGAAATGTACGCCGAGGCCAGCGGCGGCGCGCTGTTCAAAGACCTGGCGCGCTATGGCATCCGCGAGCCCAAGGGCTGGAAAGACGCCTGCGAAGGCAAAGACCACATCAGCCACCAGGCCTGGGCCACGTTCTACCAATACAGCCACGCCGCGGCGTTCCACACCTGGATTCCCGGTGAAGACGAAATGGGCTGGCTGTCGCAGCAGTACCCCGACACCTTTGATCGCTACTACCGCAGCCGCTTCGAACATTGGGCGGGTACGCAAAAGAAAGAAGGTCGATGGTTCAACCAGTACCTGCCGATGCTCTGCCAGATCTGCCAGGTGCCGATGCTCTTCACCGAGCCGGGTGACCCGACGCAGATCTGCTTTCGCGAAACCAGCTACCACGGCATGAAGTACCACTTCTGCAGCGACCACTGCAAAGAGATCTTCGACAACGAGCCGCGCAAGTACGTGCAGGCCTGGCTGCCGGTGCACCAGATTTACCAGGGCTCGTGCTACCCCGACGACATCAACCCCGCCTCGCCCGGCGACAGCCCGGTGCGCGAAGTGCTGCGCTACTACGGTGTGAATGCCGGCGCGGACAACGGCGATTTCACGTCGAGCCCCGACAGCCGCAACTTCGCGGCGTGGCGTGGCGACAAGGGCGACGCGGCCGCGCCGGCCGCCCCCGCGACCGACGCGATGCCGCCCGTCCCAGGCGCACTCAAGCCAGCCCCATGACAATGGACACGACCCTGCACACCGACGAGAAGCTCGTCAGCCTCGGACCTTACCCGCTGCGTGAAGCGGATCTGGAAGAGCGCTTTCACGGCAATCGCCTGATTTACGTTTGCTGGGAAAACCACCTCATGTACTGCGCGCCGTTTTGCGTGCCCCTGCCGCCCACGCTGCCGTTCGGCGCGCTGGTGCATGACCTGTTGCCCGAGCTTTACGGCGAACACCCCGAGTTCGAGCTGATCGACTGGCAGCGCGTCGAGTGGTTCAACTCCAACAAGCGTTTTCGGCCGGACTTCGGCAAGTCGCTTGCGCACCACGGCTTCGCGCACAAAACCTTGATCCGCTTTCGCACGCCGGCGCTGGTGGGCATTCAGCGCCAGTTGACGCCGGCGCAGCAGGCGTTTTGAACGAACCGAACTCGCGATGAGCCACCAACTCACCATCGAGCCACTCGGCGCGACGATCGAAGTCGAAGACGGCCAGCCGCTGCTCGACGCCGCGCTGCGCCAGGGCATCTACATCCCGCACGCCTGCGGCCATGGCCTGTGCGGCACCTGCAAGGTCGAGGTGCTGGAGGGCGAGGTTGACCACGGCGCGGCGAACCCGTTTGCGCTGATGGACTTCGAGCGCGACGCCGGCAAGACGCTCGCCTGCTGCGCAACGCTGCAAAGCGACGCGACGATCGAGGCCGACATCGACGAAGAGCCCGACGCGGAAATCATTCCGGTGCGCGACTTCGACACGACGGTGGTCAAAACGCAAGACCTGACCCCAACGATCAAAGGCATCTTCCTGAAGCTCCCCGAGCCGATCCACTTCCAGGCCGGCCAGTATGTGCAAGTCGTGGTGCCGGGGGTCGAAGGCGGGCGCGCGTTCTCAATCGCGAACTCGCCCGCCCAGGTTGCCGCCAGCGGCGAGGTCGAGCTGAACGTGCGCCAGGTGCAGGGCGGCGCCGGCACGGCCTGGTTGCACCAGAAGCTTGGCGCCGGGCAAAAGCTGCGCATCTCCGGCCCCTACGGGCGCTTTTTCGTTCGCAAGTCGGCCGACCTGCCTGTAGTTTTCATGGCTGGTGGCTCGGGCCTGTCGAGCCCGCGGTCGATGATTCTTGAGTTGCTCGAACAAGGTTTCGCGCGCAAGGTCACGCTCGTCTACGGCCAGCGCATCCGCGACGAGCTTTACTACGACGAGCAGTTTCGCCGGCTCGCCGCCGAATATTCCAACTTCACTTACGTGCCCGCCCTGTCCCACGAGACCGGCGGGGTGCCGGCGGGGGTTTTCCAGGGCTTTGTGCACGACGCGGCGAAGGCGCATTTCAACGGCAACTTCTCGGGCCACAAGGCTTATCTGTGCGGCCCGCCGTTGATGATTGAAGCCTGCATCGGCACGCTGATGCAAGGGCGCTTGTTCGAGCGCGACATCTACACCGAAAAGTTCCTCAGTGCAGCGGACACGAACCAGCCGCGCAGCCCCCTGTTCAAGCGCGTCTGAGACTCACCAACGATGTGGGATTCCCGCCCGAAGGTCGAAGTGCTGTGCGTGCAGACCGGCGAAAGCTACCTCTGTGCCACCAGCGAGAGCCTGCTTGCCGGCATGCTGCGCCTGGGCCGCAAGGGCATCCCGGTGGGCTGCACGGCGGGCGGTTGTGGTGTATGCAAGGTGCGCATCGTGCAGGGTGAAGTGAAGCAACTCGGGCCGGTGAGCCGCGCCCATGTCAGCGAAGAAGACGAAGCGGCGGGCTGCACCCTGGCCTGCCGCGTCGCACCGGTCACCGCCGTGAGGCTGGAGGTTGCCGGCAAGTTGATCAAGCCTTTCCGGTCGGGTTTCGCCACGGCGGCGGACCCGTTGTCTAAGCAGTAGTTCAACGTTGAAGGAGACATGAAATGGGTGTGATGAGAATTGGGCACGTCAGCCTCAAGGTGATGGACATGGCCGCGGCTGTGAAGCACTACGAGAACGTACTGGGTTTGAAGAAGACCATGGAGGACAAGAGCGGCAACGTCTACTTGAAGGCCTGGGACGAATGGGACAAGTACTCCGTGATCCTCACGCCGTCCGACCGCGCCGGCATGAACCATGTGGCCTACAAGGTGCGCGACGACGCCGGCCTCGACGTGCTGCAAAAGAAGATTGAAGCCGCCGGCATCAAGACCAAGCTGCTGCCCGAGGGCACGCTGCCCGCCACCGGCCGCATGCTGCAATTTGCGATGCCCAGCGGCCACGACATGCGCCTGTACGCGATGAAAGAGTGCGTGGGCACGGATGTCGGTTCGATCAACCCCGACCCCTGGCCCGACGGCCTGAAGGGCGCCGGCTCGCACTGGCTCGACCACGTGCTGCTGATGTGCGAGTTCGATCCCGGCAAGGGCATCAACAAGGTCGCCGAGAACACCAAGTTCTTCCTCGAAGTGCTCGACTTCTTCCAGACCGAACAAGTCACGGTCGGCCCGGGCGGGGCGTTCCAACTCGCGTCATTCATTTCGTGTTCGAGCAAGCCGCACGACATCGCCTTCGTCGGCGGGCCCACGCCGGGGCTGCACCACGTGTCGTTCTTCCTCGACTCGTGGCACGACATCCTGAAAGCCGGCGACGTGATGGCGAAGAACAAGGTGCGAATCGACATCGCGCCGACGCGCCACGGCATCACGCGCGGCGAAACGATTTACTTCTTCGACCCGAGCGGCAACCGCAACGAAACCTTCGCCGGCCTGGGCTACCAGGCGCAGCGCGACCGGCCGGTGACCACCTGGACGGAAGACGAAGTCGGGCGCGGAATTTTTTACCACACCGGTGTGCTGCCGGCATCGTTCACCGAGGTCTATACCTGAGCCTCACTCTGCATCAAGGGTAACGCGTCCTGCCCCCTCTCCCCCTCGGGGGAGAGGGCTGGGGTGAGGGAGAAAGCCATCCACATGAAACAAATCCAGAACTTCATCAACGGCGAATACGCCAAGAGCAGCAAGACCTTCGACAAGCGCTCGCCGGTCACCGGCGCGGTGATCGCGCAAGTCGCCCATGCGAGCCGTGAGGAGGTCGATGCCGCCGTGCGCGCCGCGCGCGCCGCGCTCACCGGCCCGTGGGCGAAGATGACCGTGACGGAACGCACCGAGCGCCTGCACGCCGTGGCGGACGGCATCACGAAGCGCTTTGACCAATTCCTCGCCGCCGAATGCGAAGACACCGGCAAGCCGATGAGCCTGGCCAAACACATCGACATTCCGCGCGGCGCGGCCAACTTCAAAATCTTCGCCGACGTGGTGAAGAACGTACCGACCGAATTTTTCGAGATGGCCACACCCGATGGCCGCGGCGCCATCAACTACGGCTACCGCTCTCCCGTGGGCGTGGTCGGCGTGATCTGCCCGTGGAATCTACCGCTGCTGCTGATGACGTGGAAGGTCGGCCCGGCACTCGCCTGCGGCAACACCGTCGTCGTCAAGCCTTCCGAAGAAACGCCGCAGACCGCCGCGTTGCTGGGCGAAGTGATGAACGAGGCCGGCATACCGAAGGGCGTGTACAACGTGGTGCACGGCTTCGGGCCCGATTCGGCGGGCGAGTTCGTCACGACCCACCCGCGGGTCGATGCGATCACGTTCACTGGAGAGACGCGCACCGGCGAAGTCATCATGAAGGCCGCCGCCAAAGGCGCGCGCCCGGTGAGCCTGGAGATGGGCGGCAAGAACGCTGCGATCGTGTTTGCCGATTGCGACTTCGGCGCGGCAGTCGAGGGCACGATGCGCAGCGTGTTCGCCAACTGCGGCCAGGTGTGTCTGGGCACGGAGCGTGTGTATGTGGAGCGGCCGATCTTCGACAAGTTCGTCGCCGCGCTGAAGAATGGCGCTGAGAAGTTGAAACTCGGCGTGCCGCAAGACGCGAGCACCGGCATGGGCCCGCTCATCAGCCAGGAGCATCAGGCCAAGGTACTGTCGTACTACAAACTCGCTGTTGCAGAGGGCGCCACCGTGGTCACGGGCGGCAGTGTGCCGAGCATGGCCGGCGATCTGGCGGCGGGCTCGTGGATTGAACCGACGATCTGGACCGGACTTCCCGAGACCGCGCGCGTCATCAAGGAAGAGATCTTCGGCCCGTGCTGCCACATCGCGCCCTTCGACAGCGAAGACGAAGTGCTGGCCAAGGCCAACGACAACGCCTACGGCCTGGCGTGTTCGATCTGGACCCGCGACCTGGCGCGCGCGCACCGCTTCGCGCAGCGCATGAACGTCGGCCTGGCGTGGGTGAACAGTTGGTTCCTGCGGGATCTGCGCACGCCGTTCGGCGGCGCCAAACAGTCGGGCATCGGCCGCGAAGGCGGTGTGCATTCGCTGGAGTTCTATACCGAGCTGAAGAATGTCTGCATCAAACTTTGATCGTCCATGAGCAACCCTGAAATCGCCCGAAGCATCGTTGCAGCAGGCATTCGCACCAACGTCCACGACGTGGGCAGCGGCCCACCCGTGCTGCTGATCCACGGCTCGGGGCCCGGCGTTTCCGCTTGGGCAAACTGGCGCCTGCTAATGCCCGAACTGGCGAAGAGCCGGCGGGTCATCGCGCCCGACATGGTGGGCTTCGGCTACAGCGAACGGCCGGTGAATCAGCACTACGACATGGACACCTGGATCGCGCAAGCCGTGGGCCTGCTCGACGCCTTGGAGATCGAACGAACCGATCTGGTGGGCAACTCGTTCGGCGGCGCGCTGGCGCTCGCGCTGACGATCCGCCACCCAAAGCGCGTGCGCCGCCTCGTGCTGATGGGCAGTGTGGGCGTGAAGTTTCCGATCACACCCGGCCTGGAGGCCGTGTGGGGCTACGAGCCCACGCTTGCCAATATGCGCGCGCTGCTCGACATCTTTGCGTTCGACCGCAAACTCGTCACCGACGAGCTCGCCAAGCTGCGTTACGAGGCGAGCATCCGCCCGGGATTTCACGAGTCGTTCGCAGCGATGTTCCCCGCACCGCGCCAGGCTTCAGTCGACGCGATGGCAAGCCGCGATGAAGACATACGCGCGATCGCGCAGCAAACGCTCGTCGTGCACGGCCGCGAAGACAAGGTGATTCCGCTGGCGAATTCGCAAGCGCTCGCGCGCCTGATCCCGCGCGCGCAGTTGCACGTCTACCCGCAATGCGGCCACTGGACGCAGATTGAACACGCGGCGCGCTTCGCGCAGCTCGTCGAAAACTTCCTCGCTGAGGCCGGCGCCGACGAGCCGAAGCCGCTGAACACTTGATTCCATTCAACGCCCGAGACCCCAATGACCCCCGAACTGATCACCACACTTGGCGACGAGTTGTACGACGCGCTCAAAGCGTGCCGCGTCGTCGAGCCGCTGACGAACCGCTACACCGACATTACGGTTGACGACGCCTACCGCATCCAGCAGCGCATGCTGTCGCGCCGCATCGCCGCAGGCGAGCGCGTGGTGGGCAAGAAGGTCGGCGTGACCAGCAAGGCGGTGATGGACATGCTGGGCGTGTACCAACCCGACTTCGGCTACCTGACTGACGCGATGGTCTACAACGAAGGCCAGGCGATACCCGCGAACACGCTGATCCAGCCCAAGGCCGAAGGCGAGATCGCCTTCGTGCTGAAGAAGACGCTGAAGGGCCCGGGCGTGAGTGCGGCCGACGTGCTGGCCGCGACGGACGGCGTGATGGCGTGCTTCGAGATCGTCGACTCGCGCATCAAGGACTGGAAGATCAAGATCCAGGACACCGTGTCCGACAACGCCTCGTGCGGTGTGTTCGTGCTCGGCGACCGGCTGGTGGACCCGCGCGACGTGGACCTCGCCACCTGCGGCATGATCCTCGAGAAGAACGGCGACATCGTCGCCACCGGCGCCGGTGCCGCGGCCCTGGGCGCACCCGCCAATGCCGTGGCCTGGTTGGCGAACACGCTGGGCAAACTCGGCATTGCGCTCGAAGCCGGTGAAGTGGTGCTGTCGGGTTCGCTCGCCATCATGGTGCCGGTGAAAGCGGGAGACAGCCTGCGCGTGACGATCGGCGGCATCGGCGGCTGCTCGGTGCGCTTCGTCTGAACCGGGCCGCACCATGGACCTGCAACTCAAAGGCAAGACCGCCCTCGTCACGGGTTCGAGCGCCGGCATCGGCTGGGCCATCGCGTGCGAACTCGCAGCGGAAGGTGCGGCGGTGATCGTGAACGGCCGCGACGAGGCACGCACCAGCGCCGCCGTGCAGCGCATACGCGCCAAGTTGCCCGGCGCCAATGTGCGCGCTGTCGCGGCGGACCTTGGCACGATGCAAGGCTGCCAAAGCCTGATCGACACGGCAGGCGACGTGGACGTGCTGGTCAACAACCTCGGCATCTTCGAGCCCAAGCCGTTCGAGCAGGTGAGCGACGCCGACTGGGCGCGCTTCTTCGAAGTCAATGTGATGAGCGGCGTGCGCTTGTCGAGGCATTACTTGCCGGCCATGAAGCAGCGCGGCTGGGGCCGCATCGTATTCATTTCCAGCGAGTCGGGCATCTGCCCGCCGGCCGAGATGGTGCACTACGGCATGACTAAGTCGGCTCAACTGTCCGTGTCGCGCGGCCTGGCCGAAACCTGCGCCGGCACGAACGTGACGGTGAACGCCGTGTTGCCCGGGCCGACGCGCAGCGAAGGCGCGGCCGCGCTGTTCGGCAAGGCCGCGCGCGAGTCCGGCAAGAGCCTGGAGCAGATCGAGCGCGATTTCTTCACGCACGCACGGCCGACCTCACTGCTGAAGCGCTTGATCGAACCGGCGGAAGTGGCGGCGATGGTCGCCTATGTGTGCAGCCCGCGTGCCGCGGCGACGAATGGCGCGGCGTTGCGCGTCGAAGGCGGCGTCGTGCGCGCCCTGATTTGATTTGAACCCGGAGAACCGAATGGCCCTGGACAAGAACATCATCGCCAAGCTCGCCGAGCACCTGGAAACCTGCCAGTTGGAGGCACGCGACACGACGAAGATCACCGACGAATACCCCGGCATGGACTGGGCTGATGCGTATGCGATTCAAGATGAAATCCTGCGCCGCAAGCTCGCGCGTGGCGGGCGCATGGCGGGCTACAAGGCAGGCCTCACGTCGCACGCGAAGATGAAGCAGATGGGCATCACGACACCCGTGTTCGGCTTCCTCGTCGACGAGTTCACGGTGCCTGACGGCGGTGAAGTCAAGTTCAGCGAACTCATCCACCCCAAGGTCGAGCCCGAAATCTGCTTCGTCACACGCACCGAACTGCGCGGCCCGGGCTGCCACATCGCCAACGTGCTGGCCGCGTGCGACTTCGTGCTGCCGGGCATTGAAGTCATCGACAGCCGCTACCGCGACTTCAAGTTCGACCTGAAGAGCGTGGTGGCCGACAACACATCAGCATCACGCTTCGTCGTCGGCGGGCGCATCGCCGACGCGCGCGGCGTCGATCTGCGCACCATGGGCATCGTGCTCGAGAAGAACGGTGTGCCGGTGTCCTTCGGCGCCGGTGCGGCGGTGCTCGGCCATCCTGCCGCCGCGGTGGCGATGCTCGTCAATCACCTGGGTGAGCGTGGGCAGGCGCTGCCTGCGGGCAGCCTGGTGCTGTCGGGTGGGATCACTGAAGCCGTGGCGGTGCAGCGCGGCGACAACATCACGCTGCGGGTGCAGCATTTGGGAAGTGTGTCGATGCGGTTTGTGTGAGGGACGCGTGCCGCTCAGTGGTAGTCCTCTTCAAGTTGGTGGCGCACCGCCGAGACCACAACCTCGGTGGTGCCGACAATTTCAAACAGCGCCACATAGCCCGAGCGGCCAAACGCGATGATCAGTTCGCGCAGAAACGGGCTCTGGCCCGCTTTGCGGCATGTGAAGGGCGATGTCTTCAGGGTGGCGATTCCCGCGCGAATGGCGACAAGCGCTTGTTCGGCCAGTTCGAGATCGCCATCACTTCGCCCAAGCTCGCGCTCAAGAACAAAGTCGAACAAGCGCTCCAGGTCGGCCTCGGCGCCGCGTGTCAGGCGGACGCGAAAGCTCACCGCCGGGTCACCGGCTTGCGCTTGCGCGTGGCATCCAACTTGCGCTGAAGTTTTTGCAGCACGGCGTCGGCTTCAATGTAGTCGCCGGTGCGGCGAGCGTCGTCGAGTGAGCGCATGCCCCTGGCGATGAACTCGGCCTGGTTGCGCCTACGCAGCACGGTCGCCCGCACCGACGCCTCGACGAATTCGGACACCGTTTCACCTTCGCTCAGCAGCGACTCGACTTCCGCACGCAACTCAGGCTCGACACGCACGGAGGGGATGGTGGCGGTTTTCATGGCGCCAATTGTCGCGCATTTGCGTTGCACTTCGCGGGACGGCACTTTTTTCCTTGCACGCCCGCAGCGCCGCCCAAGGGCTGGCTCAACGGGAACACATGTGTCAATCTCTCGCGTGTCCCGCGGCCGGGCCGCACAGACTACTTCAACCCCTTCCACCACAACACATTCGTGCGCGGCCGGCCGATCGTCAGCACTTCGCCGATCTCGGGCGTTGCCAGCGGCACGCGCTTGGCTTCGGCCAGCGCCGCGACCCGCTCCAGCGGGTCGTGCCAGGTGTGGAACGCCAGGTTGAAGGTGCTGTTGTGCACGAGGTACAGCAGGTGGCCCCGCAAGTCCTGGAAGGCCTGCACGGTCTCCTCGGGTGTCATGTGCACCGAAGGCCAATAGCTGTCGTAGGCGCCGTTTTCCATCAAGGCCAGGTCGAAGCCTTCGAAACGATCGCCGATCTGCTTGAAGCCGGGAAAGTAGCCTGAGTCGCCGCTGTAGAAGATGCGCTTGTCGCCGCTTTGAATGACCCAACTCGCCCACAGCGTGCGATTGCGGTCCCACAGCGTGCGGCCGGAAAAATGCTGCGCCGGTGCGGCGGTGAGTTGCACACCGGCATGGCTGGCGCTTTGCCACCAATCGAATTCCTCGATGCGCTTCGCCTCGACGCCCATGCTCTGCAGCCGCGCGGCCACGCCCAGCGGCACGAAATAGCGCTGCACGCGCCCGTTCAGGTATTCGATGGTCGGCAGGTCCAGGTGGTCATAGTGGTCGTGCGACAGGATCAGGCCCTCAATCGGCGGCACATCGGTCAGCGCCAACGGTGGCGGGTGAAAGCGCTTCGGGCCGGCAAAGCTCACGGGTGAGATGCGGTCACCGAACACCGGATCGATGAGCCAGTACTTGCCACGCAGCTTGAGCAGGTGCGACGAATGTCCGAGCCGCACGATGTGGTTGGCGGAGGCGTCGAGCGCGTCGAGCATCGCCCGGTCAAGCTTGCGCACGGGAATCGCATCGACCGGCGTCGTGCCCAGCGGGGCGGGTTCCAGATAGGGCGTCCAGATTTGCCAGGCCGGCTGCGATGGCTGTGCCTTTGGGTTCGGCAGGTTCTGGAACACGCAGCCCTCCGTGGAGAACTGAGGCGATCCGGCCAAGGCCTGGTCGCAGGTTCCACCGGAAGCGCAGCCCGCTGCTGCCAACGCCACCGCGCCGAGCCAGCACAACGCAGCGGCGCGCCGGCGCAGGCGCAGGCGGTTCACGA
>JANOLJ010000271.1:0-5434 GCA_031419715.1 Burkholderiales bacterium
CCCCCGCTGCTGTCCACCACCGAGTCCAGAGTGCTGGCCACCCGCATGGGCCAGATCATCATGGTGGTGGGCGCGGGCCACACCCAGAGCCTGGACCTCGCGCAAGCCTACACCGCGATTGAGCACTGCGCGGTCGTGCTCAGCGTGCTCAATAAATCCCTCTCCAACCCCGATCAGCGCCACTATGGCTATTACTCGGCCTGAGGGGTTCGGCGCGGTGACGCCAGGAGCCGTTCGGGCCTGGGGTCATCGGGTTCGAGTGCGACGCAAGACGCTGGCTTCACGGCCATTTTTCTTCGCTTGGTTGTTCGCGGCGTGTCAGTGCCTCACGTCGGCTGCGCTCGCACAGACCTGGAGACTGGAGCCCTCGGCGACCGCTAGAACGACGGCAACCAACAACAGCGGGTTTGCCAATTCAGTCGATTCCGGCGGTGATGTCACGGTCGAACTGGCGCCGCGCTTCGCCATTGTTGGCCGAGGTGCAAGGTTTTCGTTGAATGGTGAAGTCGAAGGCCGCACAGTGACCTATGTGCGCAACACATTGGCGAATGACTTCCTGCCCTCGGCCCGACTCGTGCTCAACGCCACTCCCGTTGAACGTTGGTTGTACCTCGATGCATCGGCTGGCGTACAAGAGATCAGATCGAATCCGTATTCGGCGATTTCGGAAGGTACAGCCCCTGCGGTGAGACTGCGGTCGGCGCAGTACCGTTTGAGTCCATACTTGGATCACGCCTTTACGCCGTCGTTGTCAATCCGGTATCGTGACGACAACCTCTGGAATCGCCGCAGCGGCGAACTGGGGCCACGCAACGACTCCGATGTTCGTGGCCAGTCGTTGCTGCTTGCGCACCGACCGACCCCGCTGGGGTTCTCACTGGAGGCGAATCGAGAGCGCACGACGTACCTGGACACCACGGCTTCCAGCGTCGAACTTCAAAGCGCTCGCGGCGTTTTGACCTACGCCGCCGATCCGACATTGGTTCTGGGCGCCGTGGCGGGGTCTGAGCGAAGTGATATCGCGCGCAGTTCGAGTCGTGACACGATCGGTGGTTTTCGATTGCGCTGGTTGCCTTCGGAGCGCAGCGACCTGGATCTCGTCGCGGAGCAGCGATTTTTTGGCAGCGGATGGAACGTCGCTTGGTCGCATCGGTCCCCCTTCATGGCGATGCAGGTCAATCTGACCCGGCAGCCTGCGTCACAACCGAGTGCGTTTCTCGCGCCGAACACCGCGAGCGGTCTCAGGAATCTGATCGACGCGGCGTTCACGACACGTTATCCGAACCCGGCGGAACGCAGTGTGATCGTTGACAACGCCATTGCAAACCTCGGCGCGTTGCCAAGCGCCTCGGGCGAAACGATCGAGGTATTTTCCCACTATGTTCAGTTGCAGCAACGCGCCGCGGTCTCGGTCGTATTTCTGAGTCCGCGATCGGCATTGACACTGCAGTTGCACTCACTCGATTCGAAGCAACTGCAACGGTCCAATGTGGCGCTAACCCCGTCGTTGCCGCCAACCTTGGCGGACAACAGGCAGCGCGGTGCATCGCTCGGCATGAATCGTCGGCTGACCACCACGCTGTCTCTCGACGCGCTCGTTCGTGGCGTCAATATCGAAGGCACAGGCGATTCTCAAGGCCGCTCCAGCCGCTCCAGGTCCGCACAGCTCAGCGCCAATCAAGCCTTGAGCCCGAAAACCCGGCTGACCGCAGGCGCGCGCCGGCAACTTTCGAATTCGACCGAGACGCGGCCGGTGCAAGAGACCGCCGCCTTCCTCGGCATCGAACACAAGTTCTGACCGACCATGTACGAGAAACACTTTGGCTTCAGCGGTTCGCCGTTTCAGCTCAACCCCGACCCGGCGTTCTACTTCGACAGCCGCGGCCACAGCAATGCGCTTGCGTACCTGAAGTTCGGCGCGCACCAGGGCGAGGGATTCATCGTCGTGACGGGCGATATCGGTGCCGGCAAGACGACGCTGGTGCGAACCCTGCTCGCGGGGCTGAACCCCGACAAGGTGGTCGCGGCGCAGGTCGTCAGCACCCAGCTCGAATCCGGCGAGCTTTTGCAAGCGATCCTGATGGCCTTTGGCGTCGGGTCGAGCTCGAAATCCAAAGCCCACCTCATCGCCAGTCTTGAGTCCTTCCTCACGTCCTTGGCCGCGAAGGGGCGCCGCGCTCTGCTGATCATCGACGAAGCGCAGAACCTCAAACACGAGGCCATCGAAGAACTGCGCATGCTGTCGAATTTCCAGTTGGGCGAGCACGGCCTGCTGCAGAGTTTCCTCGTCGGTCAACCCGAGCTGCGAGGCCTGCTCCAATCAAAGTCGATGGAACAACTGCGCCAGCGCGTCATCGCCTCGTGCCACCTCGGGCCGCTCGACCAAGGCGAGACTCGCGCGTATGTGGAGCACCGTTTGCGGCGCGTCGGATGGCGCGGCAATGAGCCGGCATTCGCACCCGAGGTGCTGGACCGGGTGCACCACTGGACAGGCGGCGTGCCGCGCAGAATCAACCGGCTTTGCAACCGTCTGCTGCTCGGTGCGTTCCTCGCCGGCGCCCGCGTCGTCTCCGCGGCGATGGTCGACGAGACCGCCTTGGAACTGCGCAATGAAATCGGTGAGGCCAGCAGCGAACCGGCCCCACCGGTCGAGTCAGGCGCGGCTTTGAGTCCAGCGCCAGCCCAACCCCCACCGGTCAAAGTCGCTCCCATCGATTCGCGGACACAGAGCGCGGCTGTATCGCCTGTGTCGGCATTCAGCTCGCAGACCTCGCAGACAACAGGGTCAACCCGAAAGAGTCCGGCAGTGTCGGCGTCGCCGCCGCTGGCGATCGCCACGACGGCACCCGCGGATGTCGCACGCAGTCAGGGCCGCAAAACCGCCCGGCCCCGGGCGGAGAAAGCCAGCCTGGTAGTAGTGCCGACGGTCGTGCCTGCGGTACGGCGCGTGCATCGAGCCGTCGCGGTGGACAGGCCGATCGTCTGCTTGATCAACTCGGCGATCGACTATTTGAAAGCCGGCGTCTTGCACGACGCATTCAACGGATTCCCCAGCCTGCCACACCTGGTGGCGGTTCACATCGGGGTTGAAGCCGATCTGGAACTCGATGACCTGGACCAGTTGCAGCTGCCCCTGCCGGCCATGGGCTTGCACTTGGGTCTTGCGCCCGATTCATACCCCGCGCGCCATGCCAAGTTGTTGCATGCCTTCGACGCGCTACTCAGCGAATGCCAGCCGCGCGCCATCATGGTGCTGGGCAGTTCCGACGCCGATCTCGCCTGCACCTTGCTCGCCCGAAAGCGCGGCTTTGCTGTGCTGCGCGTCGTGTCGGGCAAGCGCGAGGCCGCGCAGGAAACCGGCGCCGCCTCGAACGCCGTTCTCATCGACAAGATCTCCGACCTGCTCTATACCGACTCGGCGGAGGCTTTCTATGCGTTGTACCGGGAAGGCGTGCGCCTGGACCGGGTGCACAGCGTCGGGAACCTTGGTCGAGAAACACTTGAGATGGCGCTCACCTTGGGGCATGGGAGCCGAGCGGCGATCGGAACCGTGCCCGGGGTCGACCCCTCGATACTCGGCAGCACGTTCGGGTTGATCACGATCGACCCTCGTGCGTCAATTCAGCACACCTCTGAGCTGACGCGCACGGTTGAATTGCTGATTCGGTTCAGCCGTGAATTGCCGCTGCTCTGGTCTATGCGACCGGCCGCGCTGGGCGAGTTCCAAGCGTCGAACTTCGCCAAGCAAATGAAAGCGCCACGGGTGCTGCCGTTCGTCAGCTCAGGCATTCGGCAATCGCTGGCGTTACTCAGCCACTCCAAATGCCTGATCGCTCGACGCGATGGCCCTTGGCTCGAAGAAGCGAAGTTGCTCGGCGTCTCAAGCTTGGTGTTGAACACGGATGAGGCGCCTGCCTCGACCGGTGCACAAGCCGACAAGAGCGAGGCGGAGCAGTGCGCTGCGCTGAGTCACTTGATCGGCACGCCGGTTTCGTCTGAACTTGCGCCACGGTACTGGGACGCCGGAGCGGCAAACCGCATCGCGCGCCACCTCGTGTCGTGGTTCGCGTCGCCTGCACGCGCTTCGACTACGCTGGCGCGCAGTGCTGCGGATGCGCCTGAGCCAATGAAAGTGCACTGACTTCCGGATCAGCGACCCATCCATCGCTCAAGGGCTGGCAAAGCGCGACCCAGCGCTCTCGGATAGCGGCGCGCCAAAGGGTTGAGGCGAGCGATATCGTCAGGGCGCCACGCACGAAACGCCAGCGTTCCCAACAGGTAGAAGACGACAAACGCGACTCCCGCGAGGAACTGCAGGGTCAAGCCCGGCCCCATCCAAAGCAAGGCGCCGGAAGGCACGGCAGCGATGGCCGCGGCGAGGAACAGCCGTGACAACTCCCGCAGCGGCAGCGTGACTGAAAACGCCTTCACCATCCCGATACAAACCGCGATGTAGATGATGCAACTGGAGACGGCATGCGCAATGACCGCGCCCGTCAAGCCGAAGCGCGGCACGAGCAAGAACGCCATCGTCGCGCTGACCAGAACGGAAGTGATCGCGACGCCCGCCCGCACATGCTGTTTGTCGGTCGTCGACATCAGCGCTCCAAAGGCGCTTTGCGAAAGCGTCAGCCCGGCGACCATGATCATGACTCGAAAGACGTCCGCGGCATCCTGGAACTTGTCGCCATACGCCAACCAGACGGCCACATCGGCCCACATGAAACCCACGCCTGCGAGCAAGAGACCGGCAAACCCGTAAAGGCGCAGCGAATCGGAGAGGATGGCATGAACCCGGGCGGTCCCGCCCTGGCCATAGCCATGGGCCATGAGTGGCATCAGCACCGAATTCACGCCGGAGGCGAGCAACTCGACTCCGCCTCGCGTCAGCGCCGCGCCAATTGCGAAAAAACCGACCTCGGCGGGGCCGACCCAGGCATTGAGCAGGTAGGTCTCGGCCGACTTGTTGCTCAGTGCCGAGGCCAGCGCCAGGATCACGGTCCACAGCAAATGGCTCTTCATGCTGGTGGACACGGCGGCGTCGAGCACATGGTTCGTCGCCAGGATTTTGCCGGCCCGACGCATGCGAAAAGCCATCGCCCAGTAACATGCGCTGGTCGCAACGAAGAAGATCAAGTACGCGGTCAGTGTGGCGTTGAGCGCGTACATCAGCGCAACGCCGAGCAGACTGATCGCGCTCACTACAACCATTGATCTGGCCTCGACCCGAAACTGGCCATGGCCCTTGGCCACGGAGATATCAAAGAGATAGAAGGTCTTGCAGATTGCGCTGAGCAGGATCACACCGATGAAGACAAACGGCGAGCCGCTCCAGTTCGTCGCGGGCCAAAGCGCGCTTGACAGGGCAAACAACCCGGCCACGACGAACAAACTCGCGAACTGCCAACGCAACAACCAACCGTGCACATTGCTG
>JANOLJ010000272.1:0-11341 GCA_031419715.1 Burkholderiales bacterium
GCAAGGTGCGTTGCAGTTTGCTCGCCTTGGACAAAACAAAGCCGAGCACGTCGTCACGACGAAGCGGCTGCGCGTCATCGGCGACGGTTTCCGATTCGCGCCGAGTCACTGTCTCGCAGCGTTTAACGAGCCACTTGCGGACACGAAAGGTCTCGCTCTCGAGCCCTTCGCTGACGTGGGGTGGCGCCGCCTCGAAGAAAGCCTCGATCTCGCGCTTCGAAGCAGCGCTACCGCGCCGACGCACCGGCAAATGGGTTCGCCAGATCAGCGTGGTTTGCGGTTCTTCGTCAACCCAGCCGCGCAGCCACGGCTCGATGTTCGGCCGGCCGGTGTGTTCTTCCAGCGAGGTCATAGCCCAGGCATCGACGACGGCGCGTGTCAGCGCAGGACGCAATGGCGGCGAAGTAGTGGCCCCCTCGATCAGCTTTCGCAGAAATTCGACAACGTGCTGGTCGTACGGCGCGGGGGGACTGACACCGCTGATTGAAGTTGGCAATTTTCCAACGTCAGCCGTGCGCGCTCTCAGGTCGCGCAGCGCGCCGGGGCTGGCATCGATGCCGCCCGCAGCGGTTGACGGGAGCCGATCGAAGATCGCCCTCTTGGCTTTGTGACGCCAGAACCCAACTTCATGATCGTCGAGCGTCTTGCGGTCCTTCAAACGGTCTTTGTCCTTTTGTTCCTGCCCGACCCTTGCGAGCGCATCCTTGACGGCTTTGGGAGTCGAAAGCTCCTCGAGGACAA
Source organism: Burkholderiales bacterium (assembly GCA_031419715.1). Lineage (GTDB taxonomy): Bacteria > Pseudomonadota > Gammaproteobacteria > Burkholderiales > Burkholderiaceae_C > JAEMQF01. The sequence continues at coordinate 742 of JANOLJ010000272.1, forward strand.
TCCGAACCATCGCACTCCCCTCACCGCGGCGATTGACGCGCCCCAGGCGCTGCACCATGCGCTCCCACTCGACCAAATCGCAGACCATGTGGTCGGCGTCAAGGTCGATACCGACCTCACCCGCCGATGTGGCGAACAGGAAGACCGGTTTCTCGCGTGGGACCGGCTCGCCGGCGAGAAAGCCCAACGCTCCCAGCCGATGCTTGGCGACTTCGCGTTCGTGAACTCGGCGCGCGCCAACCAACAGTTCTGTGTTGGCCTCCTGTCCGACGCCGAGCCGTTTCTGAATTGATGCCTGGGTCTTGTCGGCGACGTCGCGGCTATTGCAGAACACCACGCAGCGAACTGGCAGGCGCCCTTCGTCGGTGAGCTGCCATGCCTGCTCGGCAAGCGCTTCTGGCAACTCCAACGATCCCGCTTCGACAAACGAAACCGCCTTCTTCGCCGCCAGGCGATCAACGGTTATGTCGTCGTCCAAATCGTGACGCTGCCCCTTCGGCTCTTCGACACTGCCGACCAAACAAAAAACCTCGCCAGCGCGCTCGCGCCCCGTGGCCGACAAGGACAGCAGCTTGAACGGCGGCACCAGCGCACAATCTGCCTCGAAAGTGGCGCCGTAGCGCTGCCGTTCGCCGTCGATGGCCGCCAGAAGACTCTCGAACGGCGGCACCAGATGGGCTTCGTCGAGCATCACCAATGCGTCGGCGCCGAGCAGCCCGGCGTGGTAGGGGCGCATCTTGGGCGACAAGCCGTAGCCTTCGAACAGCAGGCGCGAGCCGATCATGTCAACCGTGCCGACGACGATGGCCGGCGCGCTCGGGTCGTCCAGCCATTCCCGGTTATCCACATGCTGACCGCGCAGCGTCGAGATGGGCAAGGACTTGCCAACGAGCCCCAGGGCATTCCGAATCGCCTCGCCAGTGGGGCGATCTAGCTCCTCGCGCAGCTTGAGGACGATTCCGGTAGCCTGATCGACCACGGCACGCCGATCAACGACGTAGATCAGGCGGCGCGGCAGCGAAACGCCGTTCGCCCGTGCGATCAGCCATAGCGCGATCACATTGGTCTTGCCCAGGCCGGTCGGAATGTCGATCACGCTCGGCAGACAGCCTGACTCGAAGTGAGCGCGGTACAAGCGGGTCTGCCATGCAAGTGGCGCGAATCCAGTGAGCTGCTGAAACGACCGCTCGAAAGACTGGCTCGTGGGCGGCATCACCGTAGGCCTCCGCCAATCGAAGTGCTCAGGTCGGTCAGTTCTCTGGTGCTGAGTCGGCGGCCAGGATGCCCCGAGTAACCTGAATCACTTCCGCCTTGCTGCACCTGAGCAGCTCGATCTCGGACGGCGTCAGCATCCGCGGTGCGGGCGAGGTACCGAGCTTTCGATTCAGTGCGGCAATCGAAGGCGTGGCCGAGGCGTTCTCGCCACCACCCTCCGAGGCCGTTTCCGCGTTGTTGGCGGGGTCCATAGAGTTGCTCCTGGGCGAAGTTGAACAGACCTGTGGCGCCAACAGGCGAACGTGCTGCGCTTGCAGCCAACGCAGGCTGACCGGCTCGCCTTCGAAGGCCATGCTCTGCCAGACCTGTACGGGGCTGCGCGCCAGGCTGATTTCCAGCTGCTGCGCTGCCGGCAGGCTGCGCCAGTGGCGGATGTTGTCTTTCCAGTTCACGCTCTGGATTCTCCGGGACTTCAGACATGCGCAGTGTTCTCCTTGTCGAGGTTTGACGCGCGGTTGACGATGCCGGCAAACGGCGCGTTGCCCTGATGCTCAGGTGTGCTGGTGGTTGCTGAAAAAAAATGCTTTGAAATCCATTGCTTCGACCCCTTGCGCTGCGCCGATTGTGTCCACCCACAGGCGCAAGGCGTGAGCCTGGCACCACCCCAATCCCTGTTCATTCGTCCAGATCGCCCGCGAGGCCACCCATCTGCCGCAGGCCGGCTTGCAGGCGCCGCCGCACTTCGTCTTCCAACTCCTGCGGCGCCAGCACTTCCACATCGGGCACATGGCGCAGGATGTCCATCACGAGTTCGCGCGGGTCGGCGTAGGGCAGATCGAGCAGCCAGCGGCCTTCGGCGTCCCAGCGGCCGTGCTGGGCCGGGTGCCAGATTTCGGCGGCGACCCAGCGCGCGCGCTCGGGGGCAAAGCGCAGACGGGCCCGTTGCAGTTGGCGCCCGGCAAAGATGCCGTAGCCGGCGCCGAGCACGGCATCGAGTTCGGCGTCGTCGATGTCGATGGCCGGGTGCGCCAACACGCGCACCTGCTCGATGGCGTCGACGCTGAAGCTGCGCAGCGCCTGGCGCTGGTGGCACCAGGCGTCGAGGTACCAGTTGTCGCGGTAGTGGATCAGGCGCTGCGGCGAGACTTCGCGCTCGCTGCGCTCGTTGCGGCCACGCGCCAGGTAGTGCAGGTGCAAGCGCTGGCGGCGCAGCAAGGCCGAGCCCAGGGCCTGGAACTGCGGCAGGTTCAGGCGCCGGGCGCCAACGCTGTGCATGCGAATGCGCCGCGCCACTTCGGCGTGGGCTGGCACACCGCTGCCCAAAATGCGGCCGAACCTTTGCATCAGCGGCGCAATGTGCGGCCCGAGCAGGCCCCCGGCGTCGAGGTGAGACAACAGGTGCTGCATGGTCAGCAGGGCCTGCACCTCCTCGGCGCTGAACCACAGGCCCGGCAGTTCGTATTGCATGGGCTCGTTCGCCACCGGGCCTCGCCGCCGCCAGCCGGCGTGCTCGGCGTCCCAGTCGATGGGCATGCCCAAGCGCTCGCGCAGGTGCTGGATGTCGCGCTTGAGGGTCGACTTCGAAACCTCCAGCTCGCGCTCGGCCCAGGCCGGGCGCAGGCAGCCGCCGCCGTCGAGCCAGTGCCTGAGTTTGTACAGCCGCTCGGTCTGCGCCATCCGCGCCTCCCCCCTTTGCGGCGGATTGTGCGGGTGCCCGACGCGAGGGTTCGCGCCCGCGAAGGTGCCGTCTTGCCCCGCGCACCGATCTGCCATACAGTCGCATTCCTCGACCGCCTGGTCAATGAATAAATTCGCCCCAACTTTTGCGGACACAAGCCATGGCCGAAGACCCCTCACTCCTGTTGCAACACCGCGAAGGCGCGGTGCTGACGCTGACGCTGAACCGCCCGCAGGCGCTGAACAGCTTCACCGGCGCCTTGCACGACGCCCTGATGGCGGCGCTGAAGTCTGCCGCCGCGGACGCGTCAGTGCGCTGCGTTGTGCTCACCGGTGCGGGGCGGGGCTTTTGCGCTGGGCAGGACTTGGCCGACCCGGCAATCGCCCCTGACCTGAGCCCGGGCGCTGCGCCCAAAGACATCGGCGCGCTGATCGAAGCGCGCTACAAACCGCTCGCGCTGCTGCTGCATGACTTTCCGGTGCCGGTGATCGCCGCGGTGAACGGCGTGGCCGCGGGCGCGGGGGCGAACCTGGCGTTGAATTGCGACCTGGTGATCGCGGCGCGCGGCGCGTCGTTCATCCAGGCGTTCTCGAAGATCGGCCTGGTGCCTGACGCAGGCGGCACCTGGCTGCTGCCACGCCTGGTGGGTCGTGCCAACGCAATGGCCTTGGCATTGCTGGGCGACAAACTGCCGGCCGAAGAAGCGCAGCGCATCGGCATGATCTACCGCTGCGTTGATGACGCCGCACTCGCCGCCGAAGCCATGGCGCTGGCGCAGCGCCTGGCCGCCATGCCAGTGCGCGCACTGGTCGAGACGCGCCGTGCGTTCGCGAAAAGCGACCAACTGACGCTGTCTGCCGCGCTGTCGATGGAAGCCGACGTGCAGCGCCGCATGGGGCAGAGCAGCGACTACCTTGAGGGTGTGAGCGCCTTTTTCGCGAAGCGCGCCCCGGCGTTCAAGGACCGCTGATGGCGCAGCCGCACGCGCATCCGAAGCCTCATTCGCAGCCGCATCCTCCGCCTGCCAACAGCGCCGCCGCGCAGGCGCTCGCCGAGCGCGTGCGCGGCGCGATGTTCTCCAAGGATGCCGCGGCGCAGGCCTTGGGCATGCACGTCGAGGCGGTTGGCCCCGGCACCGCGAGCGTGACGATGACGGTGCGCACCGACATGACGAACGGCTTCGGCATCTGCCACGGCGGGCTGGTCGCCACGCTCGCCGACACGGCGTTCGCCTACGCCTGCAATTCATGGAACGAGCAGACGGTCGCGTCGGGCTTTGATGTGCAACTGCTCGCTGCCGCGCAGCTTGGCGACGTACTCAGCGCGCACGCGGCCGTGCTGTCGCAAGGCAGGCGCACGGGGGTGTATGACGTGAGCGTGCGCAACCAGAACAACGATCTGATCGCCGCATTTCGCGGCCGCTCGCACCGGCTCAAGGGGCCGGTTGTCGAGGTGTGAGCCGATGCTCGACACCGTGCTCAACTTTCGGAGGCCCGCATGCCCGTGAAGCGCCCTGCCCCCGGCGAGCTTGAACCCATCGAGCGCGCCAGCCGCGACGAGCTGCAAGCCCTACAACTGCAACGCTTGCGGGCCACCCTGCACACCGCCTATGAGCGCGTGCCCCACTACCGCGCCGCATTCGATGCGAAAGGCGTGCATCCGGGCGACCTGAAATCACTGGCCGACCTCGCGAACTTCCCCTTCACCGCCAAGGCCGACCTGCGCGCGAACTATCCGTTCGGTATGTTCGCCGTGCCTCGCGAGCAGGTGGTGCGCATTCATGCATCGTCGGGTACGACGGGCAAGCCCACCGTGGTGGGCTACACGCAGGCCGACATCGACACCTGGGCGCACCTGATGGCGCGTTCCATTCGCGCGTCGGGCGGGCGCGCTGGCGACATCGTCCACATTGCCTACGGCTACGGCCTGTTCACCGGCGGCCTGGGCGCGCATTACGGTGCCGAGCGTCTGGGATGCACGGTGATACCGATGTCGGGCGGGCAAACGGAAAAGCAGGTGCAGTTGATCGTCGACTTCAAGCCCCACATCATCATGGTGACGCCGAGCTACATGCAGGTCATCATCGAAGAATTTCGCCGGCAGGGCATGGAGCCGCGCGACATGTCGATCCAGGTCGGCATCTTCGGCGCCGAGCCCTGGACGGAGGCGATGCGGCGCGAGATCGAGGCGAACGCGGGAATCGACGCGGTCGACATCTATGGCCTGTCGGAAGTCATGGGCCCGGGCGTGGCCAACGAGTGCATCGAAGCGAAAGACGGGCCGGTGATCTGGGAAGACCATTTCTACCCGGAGATCATCGACCCCGACACCGGCGCCGTGCTGCCCGAAGGCAGCGAGGGCGAACTCGTGTTCACGACGCTGACCAAAGAAGCGCTGCCCGTGATTCGCTACCGCACCCGCGACCTGACGCGCCTGCTGCCGCCCACGGCGCGCAGCATGCGCCGCATGGGCAAGATCGTGGGCCGCAGCGACGACATGCTGATCATCCGCGGCGTGAACGTGTTCCCGACGCAGATTGAGGAACTCGTGTTCCAGCAAGGGCAGCTTGCCGGGCAGTACCAGATCGTCGTGACGCGCGAAGGCCATCTCGATGAATTCGAGGTGCGTTGCGAGGTCTTGCCTTCCGCGATTGACGCAGATCGAGACGCCGCCGCGAGCTGGCTGCAACATCGCATCAAGACCATGGTCGGCATCAGTGCGCGCGTGCAGGTGGGCGCGCCCGATTCGATCGAGCGCACGCTGGTTGGCAAGGCGCGCCGCGTGCTTGACAAACGCCAGCGAGGCTGAGAAGGAAACGCATGTACACCCAAGCGATGGACACGATGGCGCGCGAGGCCAAAGGCAAGGCTCAAGCGCTCAAGTCGCCCGAAGATCGCGAGCGCGAAGCCGCTTTCGAAGCACGCATCGACGCCGGTGAATTCATCGAGGCGAAAGACTGGATGCCCGAGCACTACCGCAAGACGCTCGTGCGCCAGATCAGCCAGCATGCGCACTCCGAAATCGTGGGCATGCTGCCCGAAGGCAACTGGATCACGCGCGCGCCGTCGCTGAAACGCAAGACCATCCTGCTGGCCAAGGTGCAAGACGAAGGCGGGCATGGTCTGTACCTTTACGCCGCGGCCGAGACGCTGGGTGTGTCGCGCGACGAGTTGATCGACGCACTGCACAGCGGACGCGCCAAGTACAGCTCGATCTTCAACTACCCGACGCTGACCTGGGCCGATGTGGGCACGATAGGCTGGCTGGTGGACGGCGCGGCGATCATGAACCAGGTGCCGTTGTGCCGTTGCTCTTACGGCCCTTATGCGCGCGCCATGGTGCGCGTCTGCAAGGAAGAGTCATTCCACCAGCGCCAGGGCTTCGAAGCGCTGCTGACGATGATGACGCACGGCACGCCCGCGCAGCGCGAGATGGTGCAAGACGCGGTGAACCGCTGGTGGTGGCCGTCGCTGATGATGTTCGGCCCGCCGGACGCCGAATCGACGCACAGCGAGCAGTCGATGCGCTGGGGGATCAAGCGCAATTCGAACGACGAGCTGCGCCAGAAGTTCGTCGATGCTTGTGTCGAACAGGCTAAGGTGCTGGGCGTCTCACTGCCCGACCCTGACCTGAAGTGGAACGAGCAGCGCGGCGCGCACGACTACGGCGTCATCGACTGGTCGGAGTTCTGGAACGTCGTGGGCGGCAACGGCCCGTGCAACAAGGAGCGGCTCGCGGCGCGCGTGAAAGCATGGAACGAGGGTGCGTGGGTGCGCGAAGCGGCGCTGGCCTACGCCGCCAAGCATGCGCATCAAGCGAAGGCGGCATGACGATGAACACGCAAGCGATGGGCGAATTTCCGCTGTGGGAAGTGTTCATCCGCAGCAAGAGCGGCCTGGACCACAAGCATTGCGGCAGCCTGCACGCGAGCGACGCGCAGCTTGCCATCCAGATGGCGCGCGATGTTTACACGCGTCGCCAGGAAGGCACGAGCATCTGGGTCGTGCGTTCGGACCAGATCGTCGCGAACGACCCAGACACGCGCGACATGGACTTCGAGCCTGCGGCGGACAAGGTGTACCGGCACCCTACGTTCTACAAGTTGCCGCCTGACCTGGACCACATGTGATGGCGCAGCCCGCACTGACCGCGCAAGTGCAGTACATCCTGCGCATCGCCGACTCCAGCCTGATCCACGGCCAGCGCCTCGCGCTGTGGTGCGGCCACGCGCCGGTGCTCGAAGAAGACATCGCGCTCGCGAACATCGCGCTCGACCACATCGGCCAGGCACGCGCCCTGCTCACCTTGGCCGGCCAGTTGGAGGAGCGTGGGCGCGATGAAGACGCGCTTGCCTACCAGCGCGGCGAGCGCGACTACTGCAACGTCACGATGCTCGAATTGCCGAACGGCGACTTCGCGCGAACCGTGCTGCGCGGGTATCTGTGGTCGGCGCATCTGAACGTGTTGTGGCCGGCGCTCGCATCGTCCAGCAACACGCCGCTCGCGGCAATTGCCGCGAAGTGCGCGAAAGAAACGCGCTACCACCAGCGCCACTTTGGCGACTGGGTGCTGCGCCTGGGCGACGGCACGGCGCAGTCGCAACGGCGCATCGCCACGGCGCTCGACGAGTTGTGGCCGTATGCGGCGGAATGGTTTGCTGATGACGGCGTCGATGCCCAGGCCGCCGCGGCTGGCCTCGGGCCGGCGTGGGGCACGCTCACGCCCACGTGGATGCAAGCGGTGAGGCCGGTGCTCGCACAGGCCGGCCTCACGCCGCCTGCTGACACGGCATTCCTTTCGACCGGCAAGTCGGGCCGGCACAGCGAGCACATGGGCTTTCTTCTTGCCGAAATGCAGGCCGTGGCACGCGAATTTCCCGCGGGCGTGTGGTGAACGCGTTGCTCGACACCCAGGCCACGTCAACGCTGGACGACGCGCAAGCCTGGCAAGCGCTGTCTTACGTGCTCGACCCGGAGGTGCCGGTGCTGTCGGTTGTGGAACTCGGCATCGTGCGCAGCGTGGCGGTGCATGCCGGCGTTGTGCAGGTGAGCGTCACGCCCACCTACTCGGGTTGCCCGGCGACCGAGGTGATTCAGCACGACATTCGCGCGGCGCTGTTGCGCGCGGGCGCGCTCGAAGTGCGCATCGAGTTGAAGTTCGCGCCGGCCTGGACAACCGACTGGATCTCCCCCGAAGCGGCGGAGAAACTACGCCGCTACGGCATCGCACCCCCGCATGCGGCGAACCCCATCCAGCCCCTGAAGTTTCATGCACGGCGATTGCATTGCCCGCAATGCAACAGCACGCGCACCGAACGCCTGTCGGAATTCGGCTCGACCGCGTGCAAGGCGCTGTACCGCTGCCTCGCCTGCCGCGAACCGTTCGACTACTTCAAGCCGATTTAGCGCCGCGCCATTTCAGAATGAGCCTCACCTTTCATGCGTTGCGCGTGGCCGGCATCGAGCGCGACGCCGACGCGCTGATCGTGGCTTTCAACGTTCCCGAGGCGTTGCGCGCCACGTATACATTCAGCGCCGGTCAATACCTGACGCTGCGAACCTTCGTGAACGGCGAAGACCTGCGGCGCTCGTACTCGATCTGCAGTTCACCCGACGAACCCGAGCTCAAGGTGGGCGTGCGGCTGCTGCCGGGCGGTGCGTTTTCCGGATGGGCAGTTGCCAATCTGCGACTGGGAGACACGCTCGACGTGTTGCCACCACTCGGGCGTTTCAACGTCGCGCCCGACGCCACGGCGCGGCGCCACTTCTTGTTCGTTGCCGCGGGCAGCGGCATCACGCCGATGCTTGCACTCATCAAGACGACACTGGCGCGCGAGCCGCACTCGCGCTGCACGCTGATCTACGGCAACCGGCGCGTCGCGACGACGATGTTTCGCGACGCGCTCGCCGAGCTGAAGAACCGCCACATGGCTCGCTTTGTCGCGCACTATGTGTTCTCGCGCGAAGAGCAGGACGCACCGCTCTTCAACGGCCGCATCGACACGCCACGCATGGCGGGTTTTCTTGACACCTTGGTGCCCGTCGCGAGCATCGACGAGGCCTTTGTCTGCGGCCCGGCGGGAATGATCGACGCCGTGGTCGCGGCACTGGCCGGCGCGGGCGTCGCCGACACGAAGGTTCACATTGAGCGCTTCGGCGATTCGGCGACCGCTGCCGAACACCATGTCGATGCGCGCGACGCAGACCACGCCCAGGTCACACTCGTCATCGACGGCCTGGCGCGCCAGGTCGAGTTTCGCCTGACCGACGCGTCGATCCTCGACGCCGCGCGCCGCGCCGGGCTGGAAGTGCCCTACGCCTGCAAGGCCGGCGTGTGCTCCACCTGCAAGGGCAAATTGCTGGAGGGCGAGGTTCGCATGGACCGCAACTTCGCGCTGAACGCGAGTGAGGTGGCGCAGGGGTTCGTACTGTGCTGTCAATCGCACCCGATCAGCGCGAAAGTGATGATCACACTCGACCAGCGCTAGGCACATTGGGCTGTTCAGACCCATGGCCAGAGCCCGCTCCGCGCACTTCGAGCCGAACCGCGAGGGCATCATCCGCGCCGCGGCGCAACTCTTTGCCGCCCAGGGCTACCCCGGCACGACGATGAACGACGTGGCGCGTGCGTGCGGCATCTCAAAGGCGTTGCTCTACCACTATGTCGATGACAAGTACCAACTGCTGCTGGAGATCACGGACGGCCATGTGACCCGGCTCGCGGCGCTGGTGGCCGAAGTGCAGGCACAGCGCCTCACCCCGCAGAAACGCCTGCGCAAGCTCATCCACCGCTTCGTCGAGGAATACGCATTGGCGCGCCATGAGCACGGTGTGCTCACCCAAGACGTCAAATTCCTGAGTGCAGCGGACAGCAAACGCGTGCTCGCCAAGGAGCGGCACATCGTTGCGGCGTTCGCGCAGGCGGTGGCGCAAACACGGCCGGAACTCGACGCCGCGCATCTGTCAAAGCCGCTGGCCATGCTGCTGTTCGGCATGATGAACTGGATGTACACCTGGCTGCGGCCCGACGGCGCGATCACGCATCACGACATGGCGCCCATCGTCGCAGACCTGTTCCTCGGCGGGCTCGGGGCCATTCCGGCGCGCGCCGCGCCGAGCGCAAGGCAGGGCGCGAGGCGCTGACGCGCGAGGCGCACTGGCCTGCAACAGCGCCAGCATGTCGTGGCGAGCCAGCCGGTAGGCTGCGATGTCTTTCACCTCGACCGTCACGTTCGCCAGCAGGCCACATCAATCCGGGCGCTTGGCACGAAGCTTCGCCTTCATCAGTTTCGAAACATTCGCCGAGGCGTTGCTCTGCCCCAATGTCGCACCGCGACGGACTTTGCGAAGCAGCTCAGCCGGATCCTTCATACCCAGAGCGTGCTCGATCGCGTCTTTGATGAATTCCGCCTTCGTGATACCCAGCAGGTTGGCCTGCTGCGTCAGCTTGGCTTCGATTAACGGGTCAAGGCGGATAGAGACAACCACGCCGAATCTTCCTGTATTGAAACAATGCGAGCATACGATTCTCGGCGAAGCATGGCGCCACACCCACTCACGAAAACTCCTTCAATAGTCCAGCCACTCCATCTCGCCAACCAAGCCCGAGCCCTTGATGCGCTCCAGGGTTTCGCTCAAGACGTCGATGTTGTTGTCGAACGAGCCGTGTGTCGCCGGCACTTCGTCGCCTTCGCGGGTGCTGCGCACC
>JANOLJ010000273.1:0-13372 GCA_031419715.1 Burkholderiales bacterium
ATGAGGGTGCCGATGGGCATCAGGAAATGCAGGCCGGCGCGCACCGTGGGCCAGGTGTCCAGGGCCACGGGCGCGTCGATGTCGATGTCGTCGGGCAGGTCCGGGCTGCGCGCCGCCTGTTGCACGCTGATGGCGTAGAGCGCCAGCACCACCACGCCGATGGCCCAGGGCGCGGCCGCACCCAGGCCGGCCTTGAGGGCGGCGAACAGGTAGTACAGGGCACCGACCACGATCACCATGCCGGACAGGCCCAGGCCGAAGCGCAGCGCCTTGGTCGCCAGCGGCCGCGGCGCGCGCGTGATGACCGGGTTCATGCCCAGCTTCAGTGCTTCGAGGTGGACGATGTAGAACAGGCCGATGTAGGAGAGCACGGCCGGCAACAGCGCGTGCTTGACGATGTCGGAGTAAGGGATGCCGACATACTCGACCATCAGGAACGCCGCCGCGCCCATCACCGGCGGCATGATCTGGCCGTTCACGGAAGACATGGTCTCGATCGCGCCGGCCTTGACGCCGCCATAGCCGGCCTTCTTCATCAGCGGAATCGTGAAGATGCCACCCGACACGACGTTGCTTACCGACGAGCCGCTGATCATGCCGTTCAGCGCGGAAGACACCACCGCCACCTTGGCCGGGCCGCCGCGCAAATGGCCGAGCGCGGCAAAGCTCACCTGCATCATGTAGTTGCCGCCGCCCGCGCGGTCGAGCAGGGTGCCGAACAGCACATAGACGAAGATCGCACCGGTGGACACGCCCAGCGCGATGCCATACACGCCCTCCGTCGTCAGCCACAGGTGCGACATCAACCGGTTCAGCGACGCGCCCTTGTGCTGCAGCACCTCGGGCATGTGCGGGCCGAGCATGGCGTAGGCGATGAACAACATCGCCAGCATCGCCATCGGCCAGCCGACGGCGCGGCGCGTCGCCTCCAACAGCAACACGATGCCGGTGGCGGCCACGGCGATGTCCATCGTCGTCGGTTGGCCCGGCCGGGTGGCAAGCTGGTTGTAGAACAGCAGCAGATACGCGCCGGCAAAGGCGCCTGCCAGCGCGAGCAGCCAATCGACTATCGGAACACGCTCGCGCGGCGAGCGGCGAAACGCCGGCCACGCGGCAAATGCGAGGAACAGCGCCAAGCCGAGGTGCAGTGCGCGCGCCTCGGTGTCGTTCAAGATGCCGACGCCAAACGTGAACGGCAGCGGCGAGGCATACCAGAGCTGGAACAGAGCCCAGGCCAGCGACACCGAAAAGATGACCGATGCCGCCACGCCCGTGGCCTTGCGCGCGCCGGTGTCGCTTTGCGCGACAAGCTGCTGCAAGGCCTCGGGGGCTTTCTCGATGTCAGTGGACATCACGCTCGCGTTCTTGGTTTCGGCCCCCTCTCCCTCTGGGAGAGGGCAGGGGTGAGGGCCGACTGCCGAGGGCCGGCTTCGAAGCGCCGCTTACTTCATCCAGCCCTTCTCCTTGTAGTACCGCACCGCGCCTTCATGCAGCGGCGCCGACAAGCCATCGGCGATCATGTTTTCCGGTTTCAGATTGGCCAGCGCCGGATGCAGCTTCTTGAACTCGTCGAAGTTGTCGAACACCGCCTTGACGACTTGGTACACCGATTCGGCAGGCGCCTTGGCCGACGCGACCACCGTGGCCAGCACACCGTAGGTTTGCGTCGCATTTGGGTTGTTCGGGTACAGGCCCCCGGGGATCGTGGCCTTGGCGTAGTAGGGCTTGTCGGCCACCAATTTGTCCACCGCCGCGCCGGTGATCGGCACCAGTTGCGCACCGCACGAGGTGGTGGGGTCCTGGATGTTCGCGCTGGGGTGGCCCACGCCGTAGAAGAAGCCGTCGATCTTGCCGTCGCACAGGGCCGGGCCGTGCTCGTCGGCCTTCAGCTCCGACGCGAGTGAAAAGTCAGTCAGCTTCGTGCCCAGCGCGGCGATCAGCTCCTCCAGCGAGGCGCGTGTGCCCGAGCCCGGATTGCCGACGTTGAATCGCTTGCCTTTGAAGTCGGCAAAGCTCTTCACACCGGCCTCCTTGCGCGCCAGCACGGTGAAGGGCTCGGGGTGCACCGAGAACACCGCCCGCAGATCGCCATAGGCGCCGGCATCCTTGAAATTGCCCATGCCCTTGGTGGCGTTGAATTGCACGTCGCTCTGTGCGAAGCCGAGGTCGAGCTCGTTGGCCTTGATGGTGTTGATGTTGAACACCGAGCCGCCGGTCGATTCCACCGAGCATCGGATGCCATGTTTGGCGCGGTCTTTGTTGACGAGGCGGCAGATCGCGCCACCTGCGGCGTAATAGACGCCGGTGACGCCGCCAGTGCCCACGGTGATGAATTTTTGCTGGGCAAGAGCGGGTGCGGCCAGGCTGCCGGCAGCCAGTGCAAGCAGAGCGGTGAGGGTGGTCTTGAAGCGCATGAACGGTCCTTTCGAGCGGGAGGGGAACACTGGCGAATGATGAACCATCTTGCAGGCAAAGAGTGGCGCGGGCAATACGGGCTCGCCCGGCTGGCTCGGCTGGCTCGGCTGGCGCGGCTGGCGCGGTTCAGCGCGCGAGCGCGCGCACCCGCTCGGCGTTTTGCGCCGCCACGGCCCGAAACGGCGCGCTGCATGGCGCGTGCGCGGCGACTCGCTCCCAGCAGCGCGCGGCGAGCGCGGCGGCCTGCGTCCACGTCGCCGAGTCGAAAGCCACCGGGCGCGTCAGGTTCAGCGGCGTGAGCCCGAAATCGTCGCGCGCGGGTTCGGGGCGATAGGCCATCGGCAGCATGTCGTAGCAAGGCGCCAGTTCAAACTGCGCCGCGGCCGGATCGTCGGCCCAGAGCGAAAGGTTGCCGAAATGCATGTCGGTGTTGCCGATGAGGATGCCGAAGCCGCGCCATAGGCGCACGCGCTGCACGTCCGCCGGGCTCAGCCGGCGCTGCGCCGCGAGGGCTTCGCAGGTGGCCACCCAATGTTGTTTCGGGCCGGCGTAAAAAGCGTCATGCACGGCCCACAAGGGCACGGCGTGGCGCCGGCCATGGCGGCCGACGCGGTCGAAGCGAACGCCTTCCAGGTAAGCCCGGCGCGCACTGCTCAGCACCCGGGTTTTCGGGACCGGCTCGCCTGCTTCTTCCAGGGTTTGCAGCGCCAGCGCTTCGGCGTGAAGCAAGTCGTGCCAGCGCTCGCCGAAGGGCGTGTCCAGGGGCGGCGTGAACTTGACGATCAGCGAGCACCAGTGGTCCTGGCCGCCGTGCCGCTGACTCAGGTCGACCAGAAACTTCGCCTGCTCACCGCCAGCCGACGAGCCCGCCGGCAGATGCGCCGCGACGTCGGCGGCGGTCGCGTCATAGGCGCGCGCGCGCTGCGCGTCGTCATGCGGCACGGGGGCGGCCAAAGCGAGGGCCGGCGCGCCCTCGGCGCCACCCAGCGTGAACGCGCCCGGCCCATCGTGCATGCGCGAGGCTGCGGCATAGAGTTGCTGCTCGACACTCCAGCGCTGTGGGTCGGCGCCCAGGTGCGCTGCCAGGTGCGTTGAGCGGGCCTGCAGCCGGCCGAGAAAGCCTTCCAGGCGCAGCGGCGTGAGAAACCACGGCAGCGCATCTTTCACCAGCCACTGCGCGCCGCTCGCGGCGGCAACGTGGACGTGGTTCGCGGCGAGCCAGCGCAACGTGCCCCAGCGCTCGATCGCGCCGTGCGCGTCGTGGCGCCAGATCGGCTGTTCACCGCTGAGGCTGCCGAGGATCGGCTTGACCAGCGCGTAACGCGCGCCGCGCCCCTGGCCGAGCGCCACGACGCCGCGTACCGACAGGCCGGCGAGAAGGCGCGACACGGTGGGCTGGCTCTTGCCCGAGGCCTGCTGGAGCTGCGCCGATGAGGCGACGCCTTGCGCTTCAAGCAGGGCCAGGGCCGTTTCAGCGGCGCCCGAGGGCAGACTGTTCATGAATAGAAGTCATTCGAGCGCAACTGTTTGAATACAAAGCAGAAAACGTCGTTTATGAATTCTATATGAATAGTTATTGAATGGATGAATGGAGCAAACGCGATTCGTTCAAGCCACCCGCTGCTGCCCGGTATCGGCGCGCCACGCCACCATCAACGCCTGCCACTTGGTGCGTGCGGCAGCGAGGTGCTTCTCCTTGACGTGCCCGTAACCACGAATCTCCTCCGGAATGCGCGCGATGTCCGCCGCTTGCGCCAGGCGCGTCGCGGTCAGCGAGGTGAGCAGTTCTTCGATGCTGCTTCGGTACTCGCCGATCAAGGCGCGTTCGCCTTGGCGCTCGCTGCTGCGGCCAAAGACATCGAACGCCGTGCCGCGCAAACCCTTGAGCTTGGCGAGCACGCGAAACGCGGTGCGCATCCACGGCCCGAACGGCTGCTTGATCAGGTGACCTTGCGCATCGCGCTTGGCGAGCAGGGGTGGGGCGAGGTGGTAACTCACCTTGTAGTCGCCCTCGAACTGCGCTGCGATCTTCGCCGTGAATGCCGGGTCGGTGTGCAGCCGTGCCACTTCGTATTCGTCCTTGTACGCCATCAGCTTGAACAGATAGCGCGCCACGGTCTCGCTGAGCTTGGTGCTGCCCGACTGTACGCGTGACTCGGCGTCGCGCACCTTTTCAACGAAGGCACTGTAGGCCGCCGCATACGCCTCGTCTTGATAGCCGCGCAGGAACTCAACGCGTGTCGCCACCGTGGCCGCGAGCGACGGTTTTTTCAGGAACTGGATCACCTGTCCGGTCTGCAACAGTGCCTGCACCGAAGCCAGATCGTGTGCGCAGTGCCGGCCCCATTCGAACGCGCACCTGTTGTTCTCGGGCTGCACGCCGTTCAGCTCGATCGCGCGCAGGATCGCCGCACGGCCGATCGGCACGCGGCCCTTCTGCCAGGCGTACCCCAAAATCAACGGATTCGTGTAGATCGAGTCGCCCACCAGTTGTATCGCCACCTGCTCGGCGTCGAACGCCCCCACGAGACCCGCGCCGACGCTCTGCGCGATCGCCGCTTCGCAATTGCCCCCGGGGAACTGCCAGTCCGGGTTCTTCACGAACGCCGCGGTCGGCGTGCCGTGGTTGTTCAGCGCAACGAAGGTGCGGCCATGCTGCATCACCGACATCGTGTATTTGGATGCGCCGACGATCGAGTCGCAGGCGATCACCAGATCCGCCTTGGCGGTATCGACCTTCGTCGTGTAGATCGCCTCTTGCCGGTTCGCGATCTGGATGTGGCTCCAGGTGGCGCCACCTTTTTGCGCCAGGCCCCCGGAATCTTGCGTCACGACGCCCTTGCCCTCCAAGTGCGCCGCCATGCCGAGCAGCTGGCCGATTGTGATGACGCCGGTGCCGCCGACACCGCCGACGACGATGCCCCACGCCGTTTCCAAGGCAGGCAGTGCCGGTTCGGGCAGAGGTGACATCGAACTCAATGCGACGCCGCCCTGTTCCTTTTTCGGTTTCTTCAACTGCCCGCCGCTCACGCTGACGAAACTCGGGCAGAAGCCGTTCACGCAAGAGAAATCCTTGTTGCAGGTGTTCTGGTTGATGCGGCGCTTGCGGCCGAATTCGGTTTCGATGGGCTCGACCGACAGGCAATTGCTCTGCACCGAACAATCGCCACAGCCTTCGCACACCAACTCGTTGATCACGACCCGCCGGTCGGGCTCGGCCATCGTGCCGCGCTTGCGGCGTCGGCGCTTTTCGGTCGCGCAGGTCTGGTCGTAGATGATCGCCGTCGTGCCTTTTAGCTCGCGGAACTGGCGCTGTAGCGCATCGAGTTCATCGCGGTGGTGCACGGTCACACCGGCTTCAAGAACCGCGCCGTCGTACTTCTCGGGCTGGTCGGAGACGATCACGAGCTTGCTCACGCCTTCGGCGATCAAGCTCTTCATGATCTGCAAGACGGAATGCCCCGAGCCCGAAAGGGCTCCTTCGGCGCCAAGGCGCTCGCCCACCGGCTGGCCGCCCGTCATTGCCACGGCGTCGTTGTAGAGCACCTTGTAGGTGATGTTCACGCCCGCGGCGATCGCCTGGCGGATCGCGAGCAGGCCGCTGTGGAAGTAGGTGCCGTCGCCGAGATTGGCGAACACATGGGCGTCACTCGTGAACGGCGCCTGGCCGACCCACGCCGCGCCTTCGCCGCCCATCTGGCTGAACGTGCTCGTGCTGCGGTCCATCCACACCGCCATGAAGTGGCAGCCGATGCCGGCCATCGCGCGCGAGCCTTCGGGAACCTTGGTGCTCGTGTTGTGCGGGCACCCTGAGCAGAACCAGGGGGCGCGCTCTCCTGTGTTCACCGTGATCGCCGCAAGCGAGCGTTCGCGCGCATCGACGACGGCCAGGCGCGCATCCATGCGCACCGCCACATCGCTGCCGGCAGGCGCCAGGCCCATCTTCTTCAGGCGTTTCGCGATCGCCTTGGCGATGATGGCCGGCGTGAGGTCAGCCTTCGCGCGCAGCAGCCAGTTCTCGCTCGGGTTGGGCATGCTCCACTCGCCGCCCCGGCCCCAAAAGGGCCCTTCCTGATGCTCGTCGCCTTCGTTCGGTTCCTCGAACTTGCCCAGCACATTGGGCCGCACGTCGGCGCGCCAGTTGTAGAGCTCTTCCTTGATCTGGTATTCGATGACCTGGCGCTTTTCTTCGACGACCAGAATCTCCTGCAGGCCTTGCGCGAACTCGCGGGTGATCGTGGCTTCCAGCGGCCACACCACATTGACCTTGTGCACGCGGATGCCCAACTGGCGACAGGTCGCATCGTCCAAGCCCAGATCGGCCAGCGCCTGGCGCGTGTCATTGAACGCCTTGCCGCTGGCGATGATGCCGAAGCGGTCGTGGTTCGACTCGATCACGTTGTGGTTCAGCCGATTCGCGCGCACATAGGCCAGCGCCGCGTACCACTTGTAGTCCATTAGCCGCGCCTCCTGTTCGAGCGCGCCGTCGGGCCAGCGGATGTGCAGGCCGCCCGGGGGCATGACGAAGTCTTGCGGCAGCACGATCTTCACCCGGTCCGGGTCCACCGACACCGAGGCCGCCGACTCCACCACTTCCTGTATCGTCTTCATGCCGCTCCACAGGCCGGAAAAGCGGCTCATGGCGAACGCATGCAGGCCCATGTCAAGAATGTCTTGCGCATTGCTCGGGAAGAACACCGGCGTGCCGCAGGCCTTGAAAATGTGGTCGCTCTGGTGCGCGGCGGTGCTGCTCTTGGCCACATGGTCGTCGCCAGCGATGGCGAGCACGCCGCCGTGTTTCGCCGTGCCCGACATATTGGCGTGTTTGAACACGTCGGAGCAGCGGTCCACGCCGGGGCCTTTGCCGTACCAGATGCCGAACACGCCGTCGAACTTTTTCGACTGTGGATACAGGTCGAGCTGTTGCGTGCCCCAGACAGCGGTGGCGCCGAGTTCTTCATTGACCCCCGGCTGGAACACGATGTGGTTTAGCGCGAGGTGTTTCTTCGCCGCCCACAAGGCCTGGTCGTAAGCGCCCAGCGGGCTGCCGCGGTAGCCGCTGATGAAGCCGCCGGTGTTCAGGCCGGCAGCGGCGTCGCGCTGGCGCTGCAGCATCGGCAAACGAACGAGGGCTTGCACGCCACTCATGAATGCCCGGCCTGATGCGAGGCTGTATTTGTCGTCGAGGGTCGCGCTCTCAAGTGCTTTGCGGATCGCCTCGGGCAAGGGTGCGTTCATCAGTCACTACTCCAACAGTTGGGGCTGAGCCGCGACAACGATACACGCAAAGGGCAAGCTCTGATTGCCAAACGGGTAGCGAAGCGCCTATAACCTCCCGACCTTGCGTTCGGCAGTGGCCGACCGCGTTTAACCAAACTCGCGGAACGCATGACCCATGGCGGTTGACGCCCAGACAATACTCAGTGTGCGCGGCGTGACGGTGCGCTTCGGCGGCATCGTCGCCCTGGAGGACGTGAGCTTTGACGTGGCGCGCGGCGAGATCTGCGGCCTGATCGGCCCGAACGGCGCGGGCAAGACGACGCTGTTCAATTGCCTGAGCCGGCTCTATGCCTATCAGTCCGGCGACATCACGCTGGAGGGGCGGTCGATCACGCCGCTGCCTAGCCACCGCATGGCCGGCCTGGGCATGGGCCGCACGTTCCAAAACTTGGCGATGTTTCGCAGCATGACGGTGCGCGAGAACGTCATGGTCGGCGCGCATTCGCGCTCGAATTCGGGTTTCGTGTCCAGCGCGCTGCGTTTGCCGCGCGTCTCTAGCGAAGAGGCAGCGCTGAGGCGGCGCGCCGATGACGTCATGAGCCATGTGGGGCTGACAGGGTTCGCTGACCGGCTGGCGGGTGACTTGCCGTTCGCGACACAAAAGCGCATCGAGCTGGCCCGCGCGCTGGCAGCCGACCCGAAGCTGCTGTTGCTCGACGAGCCGGCCGCCGGGCTGAACCACGAAGAACTCGATGCGCTGGCCAAGCAGATTCGCGACATCCGCGATCGCCTGAAGATCACGGTGCTGCTCGTGGAACACCACATGAGTCTGGTGATGAGTGTGTCCGACCACATCGTCGCCCTGAATTTCGGGCGCGTGATCGCCGACGGAACGCCAGCAGAAATTCAAAGCCACCCGGACGTGATCGAGGCCTATCTGGGGGTGAGTGCCGATGCCTGAAGCCCAGCCGACGCCCACGCCCACACCCACGCTGCTTCAAGTCGAGCGCTTGTGCGCGTCCTATGGCGCTACCCAGGTTCTGCACGACCTGAGCTTTTCGCTGGAGGCGGGGCACATCACGGCGATTCTTGGCGCGAACGGCGCCGGCAAGACGAGCACCTTGCGCGCGCTGTGCCAGACCGTGCGTACCTCGGGCAGCATCTTGTTCGAGGGCAAACAGCTCGTTGGCCAGGCCACGGAACATGTGGTGCGCCAGGGTGTGGCGCATGTGCCCGACGGGCGCGGCACGTTCACCGCGCTGTCCGTCGAGGAGAACCTGCGCCTGGGCGGCTATGTGCGCAGGGACCGCAATGAGCTCGCGCTCGACATGGAAAAAGCCTTCACGCGATTCCCCATCCTCAAAGCGCGGCGCCATCAGCAGGCCGGCACGCTGTCAGGCGGCGAACAGCAAATGCTGGCGATCAGCCGTGCGCTGATGCTGCGGCCGAAACTGCTGTTGCTCGACGAACCCTCGTTCGGCCTGGCGCCGCTGATCGTCGCGGAGATTTTCCGCATCATGCGTCGGATCAACCAGGAAGACAAAGTGAGCATGCTGCTCGTCGAACAGAACGCGAGCCTTGCGCTCGATCTGGCCGATCACGCGTATCTGCTGGAGACCGGGCGCGTGGCGCTGTCCGGCCCAGCCAAGCAGATCAAGAATGATGAATCGGTGCGCCGCGCGTACCTGGGTTATTGAGTCCGCACACGCACCATGGAAGCCCTGCTGCATCAAGTGTTCTCCGGCCTGGCCAACGGCTGCATCTACGGCTCGGTGGCGCTGGCGCTGGTGATGATCTACCAGGCCACGCACCACATCAATTTCGCGCAGGGCGAAATGGCCACCTTCAGCACCTTCGTCGCCTGGGCGCTCATTCAGGCAGGCTGGCCTTACTGGGGCGCGTTCTTCTTCACGATCGCCGTGTCTTTCATCGGCGGTCTGCTGGTGCAGCGCATCGTGCTGCGCCCGCTGGAAAAGGCGCCGGTGCTCACCAATGTGATTGTCTTCATCGGTCTGCTGCTGATCTTCAACGCTCTGTCGGGCTGGATTTTCGATCACACGATCAAGGCCTTCGCCAGCCCGTTCCCGAAAGACGCCTTCTTCGCCACGCGCTTTTTCTCGGCGCATCAGCTCGGCTCGGCGGCGGTGCTGCTCGCCGTCTTGCTCGGTCTGTTCGCCTTCTTTCGCTTCACGCCCATCGGCCTGGCGATGCGCGCCGCGGCGCAGAACCCCGATTCGGCGCGGCTGGTCGGAATTCGCGTGTCGTGGATGCTCGCGCTCGGCTGGGGCCTGGCGGCGGCGATCGGCGCGGTGGCGGGCATGATGGTCGCGCCGGTCGTGTTTCTCGACCCGAACATGATGGCGGGCATCCTGCTCTACGGCTTTGCCGCGGCGCTGCTGGGGGGCATCGACAACCCACTGGGCGCGGTGATCGGCGGCTTTGTTGTCGGTGTGCTGGAGAACCTGCTGGGTGCCTATGTCATCGGCACTGAGTTGAAGCTCACCGTCGCGCTGGTGCTCATTGTCGCCACGCTGACGCTGCGGCCGGACGGCTTGTTCGGCAAGAAGGTTGTGACGCGCGTATGAAGCCCATCGATCGCAAGTGGCTGTGGGTCGCGAGCGCATTGCTCGTGATCGCCTTGATCGTTTTGCCGTTCCTGGTGAAGAACTACCGCGTGTTCCAGTTCAACCTGGTGCTGGTGTACGCGGTGGCGATCCTCGGGCTGAATATCCTGACGGGATTCAATGGCCAGATTTCGCTCGGCCACGGCGCGTTCTATGCGTTTGGGGCCTACACCGCGGCGATGTTGATGGACAAACTCGGCGTTCCCTACTGGGCAACGCTGCCGGTGGCGTTCGGCTTGTGTTTCGCATTCGGTTTTGTCGTCGGTTTTCCGGCGCTGCGCCTGGCCGGGCATTACCTCGCGTTGGCGACCTTCGCGCTCGCGCTCGCGGTGCCGCAACTGCTGAAGTACAAGAAGATCGAGGCCTACACCGGCGGCGTGCAGGGCATCGTGTTGTCCAAGCCCGAAGCGCCGTTTGCGTTCAGCCTGTTCGGCCAGCCGCTGAGCGCCGACCGGTGGCTCTATTTCTTCACGCTGTTCGCCGCGGCACTCATGTTTTTGCTTGCTTGGAATTTGCTGCGCGGGCGCGTGGGCCGAGCGCTGATCGCGGTGCGCGATCACCCGATCGCCGCCACCGCGATGGGCATCAATCTGGCGATGTTCAAGTCGCTGACGTTCGGCGTGTCGGCGGGCGTCACTGGGCTGGCGGGCGCCTTGGGCGGCATCGTCGTCGCGTATGTGTCGCCCGACAGCTTTACCGTCAGCCTGTCGATCTTCTTGCTCGTGGGCGTCGTCGTCGGCGGGCTCGCGTCGATTCCCGGCGCGATCTTCGGCGGCATCTTCATTCAGTTCGTGCCGAACATCGCCGATGAAATTTCAAAGTCGGCTCCGGCGGCGATCTACGGCGTGCTGCTGATAGGCTTGATGTACCTGATGCCCACCGGCGTGATGGGCGGCCTGCGCGGAATCTGGATGCGGCTGCGCGCAAGGGCTAAGGGTTGACCCGGTCGTCCTGGTGTTGAACCCAGGCGTTTGTGATGTACCTTTCTTCAAGGAGACTCGGCATGATGAAACTCAGGACTCACACCCTCGCCCTCGCGGGCCTGGTGTCGCTGGCCATGGCCGGCACGGCAGTGGCACAGAAAAAATACGATCCCGGCGCCACCGACAAGGAAATCAAGGTTGGCAACATCAACCCATACTCGGGCCCGGCGTCGGCTTACGGCGCGATCGGCAAAGCGATCGGCGCCTACTTCGACAAGGTCAATGCCGAGGGCGGCATCAACGGCCGAATGGTGAAGTACATCAGTCTTGACGACGGCTACAACCCCGCCAAGACGGTGG
Organism: Burkholderiales bacterium; assembly: GCA_031419715.1. GTDB lineage: Bacteria > Pseudomonadota > Gammaproteobacteria > Burkholderiales > Burkholderiaceae_C > JAEMQF01. The sequence goes on from JANOLJ010000273.1 coordinate 11,543, forward strand.
AGCAGACGCGCAAACTGGTCGAGCAGGAAGAAGTGCTGCTCGTGTTCCAGCCGCTGGGCACGCCGCCGAACTCGGCGATTCACAAGTACATGAACGACAAAAAGGTGCCGCACCTGTTCGTCGCCACCGGCGCCACCAAGTGGGGCGACCCGAAGAGCTTTCCGTACACGATGGGCTGGCAGCCGAACTACCAGTCGGAGTCCAAGGTGTTCGCGGCACACATCCTGGAAACCAAGCCCAACGCCAAGATCGCCATCCTTTACCAGAACGACGACTACGGCAAGGACTACCTGAAGGGCTTCGAAGACGGTCTGGGCGACAAGGCGAAGACGATGATCGTCTCGAAGGTCACATATGAGGTCACCGACCCGACGGTGGACAGCCAGATGGTGACGCTCAAGGGTTCGGGCGCCGACACCTTCTTCAACATCACGACGCCGAAATTCGCCGCGCAGGCGATCAAGAAGGCCGCCGAACTCGGCTGGAAGCCCACGCACTACCTGAACAGCGTGTCCAATGCCGTTGGTTCTGTGCTGAAACCGGCGGGCCTGGAAAACAGCGTCGGCATCTTTACCGCAGGCTACATCAAGGATCCGACCGACCCGCAATTCCAGAAGGGCAAGGAGTACGACGACTGGGTGGCGTGGATGAAGAAGTACAACGCCTCGGCCGACATGAGCGACAACTTCAACGTCTACGGCTACACCGTGGCGCAGACGCTGGTGCAGGTGCTCAAGCAAGCCGGAGACAACCTGACGCGCGAAAACGTCATGAAGCAGGCGGCGAGCCTGGACATGACGCTGCCGATGCTGCTGCCTGGCGTAAACATCAAGACCGGGCCGGACGACTTCTACCCCATCGAGCGCGAGCAGATGATGAAGTTCACCGGCACGACCTGGGAATTGTTCGGCAAGGTTTACGGTCGCTAGCGAGCGCCTTGCAGTGGCCGGCGCCATCGGGTAGTCCCTGAAGCGCCGGGCCGTGCCGATCGGCTATGGTTGCGAACCTGAGCGTCACCCTGGGAGTCCATCGATGAGTTTCACAGTCCACTTTCGTGCATGGTCAGTCGCTGCGGCGCTGGCCGCTTGCGCCTTTGGCGCACAAGCGCAGATCAAGATCGCCTATGTCGACCCGTTGTCGGGCGGTGGCGCCACGATCGGCGAACACGGCCTAAAGCAATTGCAGTTTCTGGTCGAGACGATCAACGCCAAGGGTGGCGTGCTCGGCGGGCAGAAGCTTGAGGCCGTTGCCTACGACAACAAAGGCAGCCCGCAGGAAAGCCTAGTGCAGGTGCAAAAGGCGATCGATGCCGGCGTGCGCTTCGTGACCCAGGGCAACGGCTCGGGTGCGGCCACAGCGATTTCGGAGTTCGTCACGAAGTACAACGAACGCAACCCCGGCATGTAAGTTCTGTTCTTCAACTATGCTGCGGTGGTCCCGGCGCTGACGATCGAGAAGTGCAGCTATTGGCAATTCCGCTGGGACGCCAACTCCGACATCAAGATGGCGGCGCTGACCAACTTCATGCGAGGCCAGCAGGCGATCAAGAAGGTCTACATCATCGGCCAGGACTACTCGTTCGGCCACGCCGTGCGCGGCGCGGCGCAGGCCATGATCAAGGCGAAGCGCCCCGACATCCAGATCGTCGGCGACGAACTGCACCCACTGCTGAAGATCACCGACTTCGCGCCGTATGTGGCGAAGATCAAGGCCTCGGGCGCCGACTCGGTGATCACCGGCAACTGGGGCAACGACATGTCGCTGCTGCTCAAGGCCGCGGCCGATGCCGGTCTGCAGGTCAACTGGTACACCTACTACGCTGGCGGCGCG
>JANOLJ010000274.1:0-20493 GCA_031419715.1 Burkholderiales bacterium
CTCGCGGCGCGTGCCTTTGAGCTTCTGGTACTCGGCGAGGATGGCGTCCTCACACTGCCGGTACTTGTTGTCGGCGAACTTTAGGAAGATTAGGCCGAGCACGGGGGTGCTGTATTCGCTGGCCTTCAGGTCGCTGTTGGCGCGGAGCTTGTCGGCGGCGGACCAGAGGTCTCTTTCAAGCTTCTTGAGTTGGTCCCGGTTCATTGGGTGCGGATGGTAGCCGGTCGCTCCCCGTCTGATCGTTCACTGCACACACATCGCCGACGTTCAGCACAATCGACTCACAGGTGGCCAATGCGATAAACGCAATCACTCGGGCGAGCCCAGCCGATCGTCCCTCGGCGGCTTCGGCCCGTCATCTCCCGACAGCCCGCAACCCGAAGCCACTACGCCGGCGCCACCTGCACCTTCACCCACTCCGCGTCGCCCGACGCGCGGTTGTTCTTCTGGAACTTCACTTCAACCGTCATGCCGGGTTTCACGTCGCCGAGCGAGCCCACGGAGTTGGCTTGCTTGAGCCCGCTTCGGTCAAGCCACACGGGAGTTTGAGCGCCGAGCTTGGCGATGTACGCGGTTCCGTCGTGCAGCACCGTCAGGCTGCGCTGCGCTTCGTTCACTGACTGCACGCGTGCCAGCAGCGTGTGCTTGCCCGACAGCCCAGCCGACTGGCCGATGGGGATGAACCTCTCGGTCGCCTTTTGGGCGAGTGCGCTGGCCGCGCCGCAGCCCAGCGCAGTGGCCAGAGCGAGTCGCAACACGCGGCGCGCCGTGGTGGGGCGAAGCAGCTGGGGCATCACCATGCCCTTCCATGCAGTGGGGCCCAGCTCGCGCAGCGCGCCTTCGAGGAAACGCTGATACAGCCCCCGCCGCGCCGCGAAACGCCACGCGAACTGCTGATGCGCGCGCGGCTGCGAGCGCCGAGCGGCGCTCAGGCTTCGTACTTGAACGACAGCGACACGCGCGCCCGGTAGGCGACGACCTTGCCGTCTTCAATCTTCATGTCGAGCTTGCAAACTTCGGCGACTCGCAGATCGCGCAGCGACTTGGCAGCGACCTCGACCGCATTCTTCGCCGCGGCTTCCCACGAGTCCGGGCTCGTGCCGATGATCTCGGTGACGCGATAAACGCCGCTTTCCGCCTTCTTCTTCGCCATGGCTCCGCTCCTTGGGATTGGGGGTTGAGAGGCGCAACAGGCGCGTGCGCCTCGGGGGCTCGATGATAGGCCGATCGCGGCGGCCTAGTCCTGGGCTGGGGACAGCCGGGGAACAACCAGCGAACAAGCGGCGAACAACCAGCGAACAACCGGCGGGCTGGCGGTTGTGCTGCCGTCGTCGGCCACTTCGTGTCATGGTCTTTGTTCGAATGCGTGACAACGCTGACCCACGCCTCCAGAATTTGCCGGCGCCCGTGCGCATGATGCCTTTCAACACATACCGGAGACTCACGATGAACGATAAGTTGAAGACCGCCGCCGATACCGTACTTGAATACACCGTCGGCCGCGCCGGCGGCGCTCCCGGCGTCGTCGCCATGGTGACGAACCGCCATGCCAACACTTACGAGGGCTGCGCGGGAAGGCGCGAACTCGGCAAGGACCAGCCGATGACGCTTGATTCGGTGATGGCGATCTTCTCGACGACCAAGGCGCTCTCCGGCACCTGCATCATGCAGCTCGTTGAAGAGGGCAAGATCGCTCTGGGCGACGCGGCGAAGAAATACGTTCCCGAGATCGCCGAGCTTCAGGTGCTCGACGGCTTCGACGCAGCGGGCCAACCCAAGACACGTGCGCCAAAACGCGACATCACGGTGAATGACCTGATGTTGCATACCTCGGGTCTGTGCTACGAATTCTTCAGCCACGACGACTTGAAGTACCGCACGGCGAAAGACATTCCGACCGTCGTGTCGAGCACGTTCGCGTCGATCCGCACCGTCATGCTGCACGACCCCGGCGCGAGCTGGACCTACGGCGTGAACATCGACTGGCTCGGTCGCATCGTCGAGCAGCAGCGCGGCAAGCGCTTGGGCGAGGTGATGAAAGAGCGGATCTTCAACCCGCTGGGCATGAGCGACATCGGCTTCGTGATGAGCGACAGCATGCGCGCGCGCCGCGCCGTGCTGCACGACCGCGCGCAAGACGGCAAGCTGACGCCTTTGCCCGATCTCATCTTGCCGCAGCCGCCCGAGATGGACATGGGTGGCCATGGCCTGTACGCCAGCGTGGGCGAATACATGAAGTTCATCCGCATGTTCCTGAACGACGGCGCCGGCCCGAACGGCCGCGTGCTGAAGGCCGACACGGTGGAGCAGATGTGCAAGAACGGCTTGCCCGCGGGAATGACGAGTGGTGGCTGGAAGACGTCGATACCGTCGCTGTCCAACGATGGCGAGTTCGAGCCCGGTGTCAGGAAGACCTGGGCCTACACCTTCCAGCGCAACGAAGAGCCGGCGAGCACGGGCCGGCCGGCGGGTTCACTGATGTGGGCAGGCCTGGGCAACTTGTTCTACTGGATCGACCGGAAGAACGGCATCGGCGGTTTCTGGGGCTCGCAGATTCTGCCGTTCCAGGACGCGGTGTCGTACCCGGGTTTCGTAGATTTCGAAGGCGCCGTCTACCGCAATCGCTGAGCCGCCTTCGGGGCAGCGCCTGCGCGCTGCCCCGTGGCTGGCGAAGAGTTGGCCGCCTGCAAGCGTCAAACGGGCGAAGACCGCAAGCCGTACGCCTTGCCGTCGACGAACAGAAACTCGCAGCGCAGAATCGCATCGCCTTTCTCGCCCGTGAACGTGAAGCCGACGACGCCCACAGGCTGGCCCGCCTTGATTTCCGCAACTTGCCACATCTGCATGCGCGTCAGCGGCGCGAGCTCGATCTCCCACACCGTGTCTTTGCGGGTGGGCAGGCGCGCTGCGGCAAGGATGCGGGCAGCGTCAACACCGGCCGATTGCGCCGGCACCTTGCGCGCGGCCAGGTCGCCGGGCAACTGCAAGTTGGCGTTCAGGCGCAGCTTCAGCTCGGCGTGCGGGTTGCGCCAGGCCACGCTGTCGGCCTTGCCTTCCAGGTAGATCGGCTTGTCTTGGTCGAAGCTGCTCCAGCCATGGTGGGCGTGCGCAAAAGTCGGCGCCAGGCCGGCGGCGCCCAGGGCGATGAAGTGACGGCGTTGCATCGGTGTTTCCTTTCGGGGGTTGTTGTCAGACATAGGCAATCCAGCGGCCGCAAATGATGATGCTGATCCAAACCCCCAGCGAAAGTGCGGATTGGGCGCGGGCGGTTCGATCGTGAACAGCCCAGCCGCCGCGCCAGTGAAACAGCACGGCGTTCGAACCCGCCACGACGAGCAGCGCCATTTTGACGAGGAACGCGCGATTCGCAAGCAGTTCGCCGTACTGGCTCGCGAACATCAGGCCGCCGCTGGCCGCGGCCAGGCCGAAGCCAGTGAGCGTGACGGGCAAGGCGAGCCGGGCCAGCGCGTTCTGGGGGATTGCCGTCGCGGCACCCCAGACGCGCAACTCGAACACGACCAGGCTGCCCAGGAGCAACGCAATGCCGACGATGTGCGCGGCTTCCAACGCCGGATAGGCGTAGGGCGAGCTGACGATCCAGTCCATGGTGTGCGGGCGTGTGGGGCCATTCTCACCGGAACAGCCGCAGCGGCGGTGCGCCGGATAATCGATGCGATGAGCCTTCCTCCCAGTGATTCCGATACCTCCGTCGCCACGCTGCCCAACGGCGTGCGTGTCATCACGATTGCCCTGCCGCACCTGGACAGCGCCAGCGTCAGCGTGTTCGTGCGCACCGGCAGCGGCCACGAGAGCAAGCGCCTGAACGGCATCAGCCACTTCGCCGAGCACATGGCGTTCAAAGGCACCGCCACGCGCGATTGCCAGCGCATCAACCTCGACGCCGAGGTTCTCGGCGCCGAGGTGAACGCGCATACCGACAAGGACCACACCGCGTACCACATGCGCGGCCGGGCGCGCGATGCCGGGCAGTTCGTGCGCATGCTTGGCGACATCGTCCAGGGCAGCACCTTCCCCGAGGCGGAGCTGGAGCGCGAGCGCCAGGTGATCCTGCATGAGTTCATCGAAGACGAAGACGACGCGCTGTCCGCCGCCTTCAAGGTATTCGACAAGAACTGCTATGGCGCGCACCCGCTGGCGCAGCCGGTGATCGGCACGCGCGACAACATCGAGCGCTTCACGCGCGACGAGTTGATGGGCTATATGCAACAGCAATACAGCGGCGCGAATGTCATCGTCGGCGTGGCCGGCAATGTGGATGCGCAGGCGATGTTGGCCGATGCCCAGGGCGCTTTTGGCGCGATGCCGCGTGGTGCACAGAATCTCTTGCCGGCACCGCGCTACGTGGGCGGCATCGGCTCGAAACGCCTGGCCGGTGCGCCGCAGACGCATGTGGTGCTCGGTTTTCCGATTCCCGCGCTGCAAGGCGACTATCACGCCAGTAGCGTGGCCGCCACGCTGTTCGGCGAGGGCATGAGCTCGCCACTGCTGGACCAGATACGCGAGCGCCGCGGCCTCGTGTATTACGCCGCCTGCTCGGCCGACGTGCTCGACGCCTGCGGCCAGTTCGTCATCGAGGCGTCCACCGCGCCCGAGCATGTGGATGAATTTTTCGTCGAAGTGATGCGCCTGCTGCGCGCCCAGGCCGAGCATGTGGAGCCGGTGGACTTCGAGCGCGCGCGCAACCAGATCGCGGTGCGCGCCATGCGCGCGCAAGAGCAGCCGGTGGTTCGGCTCGAAGCGGCGGCGCAGGAGTTGTTCGCGTTGGGAAGAGTGCGCTCGCGCGCCGAGACCCTGGCGCGCTTCGACGCCGTCACCGCCGACCAGGTGCGCGCTGAGTTCGCCAGGCTGCTCAGCGTGCCTGCCGCAGTGGCGATCGCCGGCAAGGTGGGCAAGGGTGCGACTGAGAGGGTGGCCCGGATTGTTGCCACCGGGGCGTGAATGTGAACTCTTGCGACGAACCGGGACCGCACAGGCCTACAGCCGCTGCAACAACTCCAGCGCCGCGGCCGGCGCGCGCTCTTTCGCGCCGTTGATGAAGAAGATGAACACATCGCGCGGTGGCGCTGCCGGGGCGCGCGCGCTTTCCACGCGCGGCAGGTCGGTGGGCCCCGCGCCTCGCGCCCAGAGTTTCGCCCGCCGCGCCCAGAGGTCCAGATCCTTCGGCGCATAGCCGCTGGGCAGCGCGGCGTGGCTGCGCATCAGGCGCGCGTAGACGAAGTCGGCGGTCAGGTCGGCAATCATCGGGTAGTCGTCGGAATCAGCAAGCACCGTCGCGCAGCCGTGGCGCCGCGCGAGATTCAGATACTCGGGTGTCTTGAAACTCTCATGGCGAACATCGAGCACATGGCGCAGCTTCAGTCCGTCCACCTGTTTGGGCAGCAGGTTCAGGAAACCCTCGAAGTCGTCAGCCTCGAACTTCTTCGTCGGCATGAACTGCCAGACGATGGGCCCGAGCTTGGGCCCGAGCTGCGAGATGCCGCTGTCGACGAAGCGATACACCGAATCGCGCCCTTCACTCAGGAGTTTGCGGTTCGTCGCGAAGCGCGACGCCTTCACCGAAAACACAAAACCGGGCGGCGTGTCGTCGCGCCACTTGGCGAAGCTGGCGGGCTTCTGCGTGCCGTGGTAGGTGGCGTTGATTTCGATGGCGCTCAGGCGTTGACTCGCGTACGCGAGTTCTTTCGCATGCGACAGGCGCGCTGGATAGAAGTTGTCACGCCAGGGTGCGTAAGTCCAGCCGCCGATGCCCACGCGAACCGCGGATTGCGCTGCCATGCACTTGCACCAGGTTCAAGCCGTTTGCGCGTTGTCGCGCGTGACAACGCAGGCGTCGATGCGCCACTGGCGGTCGCTCTGGCGCTGCATGCGGTAGATCGCGAGCCAGGCCGCGCCGCCGCGGTCGGTCATGCGCACGCGTTGGATCACGTCATCGTCAACGATCTGGGCGAGCAGGAACGACACTGACTCGGGCCGGTAGACCACCGGATAGGCGCCGCGCACCATCGCCATGAAGTACCCGGCGACGCCGAACTTCGCGCGGATCGCGGGCGAGGCGAAAGAGAAAGCGAGTTCCGCGTCGTCGGCGCGAAACGCCGCGAGCTGGGCCTCGATGACGGCGCGGATGTCGTTGGCGTCGCCATCCGCTACCGCAGGGGGTGCTGCCCAGACGGGGCAGACCAGACTGGCCATGGCGGCCATGCCGGCCAGGGCGCCCGCCAAGGCCCTTCGTCGTGCAGCGTGATGCATCGTGTGCTCCCGAAGCTCAAAAGTCCGACGATGCTGCCTGATGGCGATGCCGCGCGTCTACCCGTCCGGGTGGAGCGCGCTCATGCGGTTGCCGGTGGCTCGGTGTTCCCGGCATTCCAGCGCAGCCGCCGATAGATCGTATTGCGGCTGATGCCCAGGCGCTTCGAGGCCAGCGAGATGTTGCCGTTTGCCGCGGCCAGCGCGTTGCGGATCAGCTCAATTTCCGCGGCGTCGAGCGTTGTCGACGTTGACAACGCAGGCGGCGTGACGGGCAGCGTTGAAGGCGGCGTCGAGGGCAACGTCGCCAGCACGGCGTGGCGCTGCGAAGCCGAGGGGTCCGTGTGTACCGCGCCCGGGTGCGCTGCCAGTCCGATCGAGGTCAGGTGCGGTGGCGCTGTGGCCCGTGCCGATGCACGCAGGTCGTCGAGGATGTCCTGCGACAAATGGGCCTCGGCGATGCACGGTTCGCCGTTCGCCATGACGACGGCGGTGCGCAGCACGGTGGCGAGTTGGCGCAGGTTGCCCGGCCACGCGTAGCGGCGAAACCGTTCCAGCAATTGCGCGCTGAGATCGGGCGTGTCGTGCGGGCAATGCGCTTGCAGGATGCGTTGCGCCACGGCCGCAATGTCGCTGCGCTCGCGCAGCGCCGGCAGCGACAGCACCAGGCCGTTCAGGCGGTAATAGAGGTCTTCGCGAAAAAGCTGGCGCTGGATCAGATCGCGCAGAGGGGTTCGCGTTGCGGCGATGATGGTCCCTTCCACGGCAAGCGCTGAATCAGCGCCTGACAGCGCGACGCTGCGCTCATGCAATGCATGCAACAGGCGCGCCTGGAGCGGCAGCGGCAGCGCGTCAACTTCATCGAGGAACAGCGTGCCGCGCCGGGCCTGGGCGATGCGCCCCGCGGTTCCGTTGTCGGGCGTGCCGATTCCCGTGGCCGCGCCTGTGCCGAACAGTTCGGTCTCCATTTGCGCCTGGGGCAATGCCGCGCAGTTCACCGCGATAAACGGCTGGGCGGCGCGGTTCGAATCCTGGTGCATCGCACGCGCGAGAATCTCCTTGCCCGTGCCGGCTTCGCCCAGGATCAGCAAGTTGATCTTGCGGTCGAGGATGCGCCGCGCCTTGCGCACCACGTCCTCCATGTGTGGATCGCCGGTGCGCAGCCAATCCAGCTTCGACTCCGTGGGCAGCGCCGTCGGCGCCGCCTGCGCCGCCTGCGCCGGCCGTGGCAGCGCGGCCCGTGGCGGGTGGGCCACGACGGGCGCGTCCGCTCCCATGCCGCGTGGGCCGGGGTGCAGCGAGGTGCGCACATCGGCGTCGAAACGCGCGCTCACGTGGAACTGCGCGCCACTGGGCAGGCTGACGCGCAGCGGCGCCTGCTGCGGTGCGCGGAAATGGTCGAACAGCATCGCCACGGTGGTGCCGAACAGCGTGGTCACGCTGTGGCCGCGAAGCTGCGCGCCGCTCATCGCCAGTTGTTCCAGTGCACATCGGTTGCCGCCCAGAATCTTGCCGTCGAATGCGACGATGACGATGCCTTCGAGCAAGGTGCCGATGAACTCGGCGCGGCTGTGAAAGTGCAGGCGCAGGCGCTTGCCGCCATCGTCGTTCAGCCACTGGTTTTCGATCATGCGCGCCGACATGCGCACCAGCCCCATCGTGTGCTGGTGGTAGGAGCGGTGGTCGCCGCTCACGTCAAGCACACCGAGCATCGAGCCGCGCGGATCGAAAATCGGCACCGCCGAACAGGTGAGGAAGTGATTCGCCTGCATGAAGTGTTCGTTGGCATGCACCAGCGTCGGGCGTTCTTCGAACAGCGCCGTGCCGATGGCGTTCGTGCCCTTCGAGTGCTCGGCCCAGTTCACGCCCGGGCTCAGCGCGACCTTGCTGGCGCGCGCCAGAAAGTCGTCGTCACCGATGGAGTGCAGGATGGTGCCGTGCGCGTCGGTCAGCACGATCATGCTTTGCGTGTCGACGATCTGCTCGAACAGCATCTCCATCACCGGCGCGGCGTGCTGATACAGGCGCCGGTTGCGCTCGCGCGCCACCGCGAGATCGCTGCGCATCAACGGCGCATAGTCGGGGCGTTCGATGCGCGTCAGGCCGAGCGCCGCGCAGCGCTGATGCGACTGTTCGATCGCGCCGAGGTGTGCCGCGCGGTGTTGCACCGGCAGCGCGGGCGCCAGGGCTTCGGCCCGGTTGCTCTCGAACGTCACGCGATTGGTGGCCATGCTTATGGTCGGGGTGATTCGAGTTGATTTGCGTTGATTCGAGTTGACGCTGCCGTTTCGCCATCACAGGGGCGGGCTGCCCGTTGCACGCACGGAATTGTTGCATGGCCCCCTGCGCTCGGCGCGGCCCGGTACAGTTCAGCATCAACCCGGGGGTGACCCATCATGAGTTCGAATTTCGAATCCATCCTCCAAGCGAAGCGCCGCAGTGCCGCGGAGGTGGCGGCCAGCGTGAAGAGCGCAGAGCGCATCGACTACGGTTTCGGCCTGACCGAGCCCGACGCGTTTGACGCCGCGCTGGCCGCGCGCAAGACCGAGCTGCGCGACGTGACGATACGCGGCGCGTTGAGCGTGCGGCCGCGCCAGGTGATCGAACAAGACCCCGAGCAAGCCCATTTCATCAATGAGAATTGGCACTTCTCCGGCTACGACCGCAAGAAGTGCGAGCACGGACTGGTGAGCTATGTGCCGATGAATTTCGGCGAGGCGCCCGCCCTTTATCGCCGCTTCCTGAAGGTGGACCTGGTCGTGCTGAAGACCGCGCCGATGGACCGCCATGGCTACTTCAACTTCGGCATCAGCAACACCTATGCGCGCGCGATCTGCGATGTGGCGGAGCGCATCGTCGTCGAAACCTGCCCGGCGATGCCGGTGATCCACGGTGTCGAGAACGTCGTGCACGTCAGCGAGGTCGCCGCCGTCATTGAAGGCCCGGACACGGCGCTGCCGGAAATGACGGCAGCGCCGATCGGCGACGTCGATCGCCAAGTGGCCGAGTTCATCTTGCGCGAAATCGGCGACGGCGCGTGCCTGCAGATCGGCATCGGCGGCATGCCCAACGCCGTGTGTTCGGCGATCGCGACATCGAAGCTGAAAGACCTGGGCGTACACACCGAAATGTTCGTCGACGGCATGGTCGATCTCGCCGAAAGCGGCAAGCTCAGCGGCCGGCACAAGCAAAGCCATCCGGGGAAGATCGTGTTCACGTTCGCGTTCGGCGCCAAACGCGCCTACGACTTCATCGACACCAACGAGAGCTGCCTCTCGCTGCCGGTCGATCTGACGAATCTGCCGCAGAACATCGCGCAGAACCACAACGTCGTGTCGATCAACAACTGCATGCAAGTCGACCTGAGCGGACAGGTGGCCTCCGAGAGCACCGGCTACCGCCATGTTTCGGGGACGGGCGGGCAGTTGCAGTTCGTGCGCGGCGCGTTCATGTCGGAGGGCGGCAAGTCGTTCATGTGCCTGTCGTCGCGCTACATGAAGGGCTCGCAGCCGGCGTCGCGCATCGTCGCCGGCTTGCCGCCGGGGACGGTGGTGACGACACCGCGCACCGACACGATGTACGTCGTCACCGAATTCGGCATCGCGAACCTGAAGGGCAAGAGCGTGTCGGAGCGTGCCCGCGCGATGATCGCCTTGGCGCATCCCGACGAGCGCGACGCGCTGTACGCCCAGGCACGGCAGCACGGCGTGCTCGGGCGGCGCTTTATGTGAGCGGGTGCAGCGCCAGCCCCGCGCTGGCACGCCAGCGCCCCGCCTTGTTGACGACCAGCACATCCACACCCCAGCGCCGCGCGAGTGGCAGCGCGCCTTGCCAGCCGGCCATGAACACCACCTTGGTCAAGGCGTCGGCCAGCGCGCAGCTCGGCGCGACGACGGTGACGCTCGCGAGTTCGCGCGGCGAGCGTGCGCTGCGCGGGTCGATGATGTGGTGGTCGCGCCGGTCGGCGCTGTATGTCGTGTGCGCGTCGGACGATGTGGCGATGGCCCGGCCGTCGTCGCGCAGTCGTGCCAACAGCGGCGCGGCGGCGTTGCCGCGCGGATCGGCGACGCCCAGCATCCAGGGTTGGGCGTCGGGCGCCTGGCCGAGCGCCGCCCATTCGCCGGTGTCGAGCAGCGCGTGCTTCACGCCATGTTGCCGCAGCGCCGCCTTGGCAGAATCGGCCGCGTAACCTTGGGCGATGCCGTTCAGCGTCAGCGCCATGCCGGGTTGGCGCAAGCGCACGCGCTGCTGCGTGAGTTCGACGTGGCGCCAGCCGACCAGGGCCTGCGCACGCCGCAGCTCGGTGGCGCTCGCCGCGCGGCCGGCGCGCTGCGCGAGTTGCCAGGCGGCCATTAGCGGCTGCACTGTCACGTCGAATGCGCCGTCACTGCGCGACGCCACGTTGCGCGCCAGGCGCAGCACCGCCAGCAACTCTGGCGGTGGGTCATGCAATACGCCGTCGCGGTTCAATCGGCTGAGTGCGCTGTGCGGGTCGAACAGGCTCATCTGCGCCTCGATCCGGCGAATCGCTGCCACGGCGGCGGTGAGGGCCGTGTCGGCGCGCGTGGCATTGGCATGTGCGGCGCGCAGCCACAACGTGGTGCCGAAGCCGAGCAGGATGCGCTCGCGCCAGTGCAACGGCTCGGCGACACCCAAGCCCTGTGTTGCCGGTTCGTCTGCGGCGCGCGTGCCCGGCAACGCGAACGCTGCCGCGCCCCCCACCGCGAAGCTCAGAAACTGACGCCGACCCGTCAAGTGGAGTGGGCTCATGGCGTGACAGGCACGGGCCGCAATCCGATCACGCGGTGCTTGTGTTCGAGGATCAACGGCAGGCAGCGTTTGTCGTCCTGATAAATTTCCACGCAGTCCAGGCACTGGAAACACTCTTCATAGTCGATCTTGCCGCTCGGTGCGATGGCCTGGTACTCGCAGCGGTGCCGGCAGCTCTGGCACGGCGTGCCGCACTCGGCGCGGCGCGGCAGCCAGGCCCACAGGCGAAACCGCCCGAGCACAGCCAGCCCGGCGCCGAGCGGGCACAGGTAGCGGCAGTAGCCGCGGTAGACGAAGATGCTCGCCGCCAGGCACAGCACGGCCCAGGCGACATAGGGCCATTCGCGCTCGAAGCCCATGCTGATCGAGGTCTTGAACGGCTCCAGCTCGACCAGGCGCTGCGTCCAGGTGGCCGACACGAACGCGGCGCCGACGATTAGCGCCAGCGCGACATACTTGATGCGTTTGAGCGCCATATCGACTGGCACGCGCAAGTGCCTGGGCTTCCAGCCGAGCGCCCTTGTGATCAGGCTCAGCAACTCCTGGAACGCGCCGAACGGGCAGAGCCAACCGCAGAACGTGCCGCGTCCCCACACCAGCAGCGTGACGCCGACGAAAGCCCACAACAGCACGGCCACAGGGTCGGCGAGCAGGAAGTCGGCGCTGCGGCCGGCGCTCAGCGCTTCGATCAGGGAGGTGAGATTCACGATCGTCAACTGCCCCTGCGCACAATAGCCGATGAAGACGAGCGTGAAGACGAGGTAGGCGATGCGAAACGCGGCAAGCCGCTTCACATTCGCGCTGAGCCAGGTCTGGCGCGCCAGCGCGATCGTCAACACCAGCAGGCCGGCGAGCAAGATTGCCAGATCAACCCCACGCTGTTTCCAGGTCTTGAGCCATTGCGGCGTCTCCACCACGGGCAGGTAGCTCGCCGCATTCGGAATGTCGAAGCGGTGTTGAAACTCAGCCTCGACAGCGGGCGCGTCGTGGCCGTTGCGCCGCGCGGCGCGCAGCACGAAGGTCATCGGCTCGGCCAGCGCGAGCGCCGCGCCGGGCTCGGTTTGCAGGACGCGCACACTGGCGTTCGCGCCGACACCCGAGCGCTGGCCGGTCAGCAACAAGCCGTGCTCATAGGTCAGTTCGCGCAAGCTGAATTCACGCCCGCCTTGTTGCACGGCCAAGCGCAGAGCGCGCGCCGCGCTCGGTGCCGCGGCGAGTGCATAGCGGCCACTGTCGAGCAGCAGAAAAGTCTGCGTGCCCGCCTCGCGCAGGCGGCGCACCTGGTGCCAGCCCGCGGCGTCGAGCAGGTTGCGCCCGGCCTGCGGCAGGCCGAGCAGCGCCACCCACAGGTCGATCGCGTCGCCCTGCGGTCGCAGCGTGCCTTCGGCGTCGCCGCCAGCCGCGCTCGTGCCTTTGAAGCGCGCCTCGACTTCGCGGTTCGAGACGCTGATGTTCTGCACCAGCCGTACACCGACCAGCGCGTTCCAGCCGGTGCGTTGATAGCGGTCGTTCGGCCCGCGTGGCACCGGCGCGGCACGCTTCGAGTTCGGCTCGCCCAGGCGCGTGTGCGCGACCTGCGCCGCCGCTTCCATGATGCTCTTGTCGATCGCCAGCGCCGTGACGGTGCCCGCAGTGATGCCGTGCAGCGTGGCCGTGGTGTCGGTCTGCTCGCGCTTGGCGCGCGGGCTGAGGATCTGCACGTTGTGGTTCGGGCTCAGCGCCTTGTACTGCGCGGCGAAGGTGTTCAGGACGGCCGTGCCCTGCGCCGACATGAAAATCGGTTCGTTGTGGTCGAGCAGGCGCACGTCAAGAAACTTGCCTTCGCGATCGACGACGACGAGCAGGTTCAGCGGCTTGCCGCCGTAACCGCTGACGGGCTCGATGTCGGCGGTTTCAAAAGCCTGGGCGAACAGCTCCGGCCCCTGAGCGCCCGGTTGAAAAATCGGCCAGACCGGCAGCGCGGTGTGTTTCTCGCCAATCACCAGCGGCGCCGGGAATAGCGCGCCGAGCGCTTCGCGCGTCAGGGTGCCTGCCAGTGCTGGAGCTGACACAGTGGCTGTCATGCATGACAGCAACACCCACCACGCGGCCCAGCGCCCAACCAACCAGCAGGTGCGCGCCACTGTTCGCACCCGTTTCACGCCCATCCCCTGGTTGCCGATGCGGCGCCGAGTCTAGCCTTGGCCCGCGGTTCGCGGGGAGCGGGAATGCGCTGTTCCCAAATGGAACAACGTCATGAAGTCAATACAGGGCAAACATCGGGTCGATCGCACCCCAGCATGCCGGAGAATCCCGCCGTTCTGGGGATCAGATCCGCGGGAAAGGTTGCATTCATGAGTCTGGGCGCGATGTCGATGCTGCCGGCGCGCCGCCCTGCGCCAGCGTTTGCGCAAGGCGAGCCGTTGTGGTTCGAATGGTTGGCCCTGGCCGGCCTGTTCGGCTTTGCGGCGTGGCTGCTCGGTGCGCAGGGTGTGTGGGGGCTGCTGTTGCGCTCCGACCCGACGGGCATCACGCTCATCATCATCGTCGTGTTCGTCGTCGCCACGCTGTGGTGCGGCTCGCGTTCGCGCGAGCTGCTGAGGCAGCGCGCGGCGCTCACGTCACGCTCGGCAGGTTGGGCGAGTGACTACTGGGCGGCGTTGCGCTGCGCGCCGCGCGAGGAGTCGGCGCCGCTCGACCTGCTGCTTGAGCGCACCCACGGTCCGCACTCCACGGCGTGGTGGGTGAACGGCATTCAATTGAAGCTCGGGTTGCTCGGCAAGGTGATCGGTTTTTCAGTGCTGGCGCTGCAGATCGGCAACATTCAGAATTTCGATCCTTCGCAGTCGCAGGAACTGCTGAAGAGCCTCACCGCGGGCCTGGGCATCGCACTGTTGACGACGATGGTGGGGCTGGTGGGCAACATCTTGCTCGGCCTGCAACTGACTCGGCTCGACCGCTACGCCGACGAACTGGTGGCCGCGGCGCAGCAGCACGGTTTGTCGATTCCCATGACAGCCGCGCCGGCCAGCGCCTGACCCGAGCCCACCCTCAGTGCGACAGCGCCGCAACGCCCGCGAACCGGAGGTCGATCCGTTTTACGACATGTTGTTCAACATGTTGATCGCCTTCGTGTTCTGCTTCATCGTTGCGCTGCTGGCAATGAACCCGAAGGCGAGCAAGGCGGGCGACATTCCGGCCAAGGCCGAGTTCATCGTCACGCTGAGCTGGCCCGACAACGACCCGAACGACATCGACCTGTGGGCGCGCAATCCTGCCGGCGAGGTGGTGTGGTTTCGCCGCCGCGAGGCCGGGCTGATGCACCTGGACCGCGACGACCGCGGCTTGTCGAACGACACGATCAATGTGAACGGCCAGCGCATCGTGAACCCGCTGAACCAGGAGGTGGTGACGATCCGCGGCATCGCACCCGGCGAATACGTGGTGAACGCGCATTACTACGAATCGAAGGAAGCCGAAGCGCCCGATCCCAAGGCGGGCCAGCCGGTGGAGCTGACGCTTTCCGTCGTGAAAGTGAATCCGCGCGCCGAAGTCGTGTACTACGGCCAGCAGCGCCTGGCGCGGCGCGGCGACGAAGCGACGCTGGTGCGTTTTTCGGTGCGTGCCGATGGCGGCGTGAGTGGTATCAATACCTTGCCGGCACGTCTGGTGGAGCGGTTGTGACGCATGGGACTCGCACTCGTTCTTTCCTTTGCAGCGCTGCTGCTGTTGCTGCTGCTGGCGCTGCTGTGGTCGCACTGGCCGGGTTGGCTCAAGGGCGTGCTCGTGCTGTCGGTGACGGCGCTTTACTTCTACGGCAACGACGCAGTGCATCAGATCTGGGGCGTGCCCAGCAACGACGCGCTGCCGGAGCGCTTCGTCATGCTCGCCGCAGCCGTGGACGAGCCCACGAACAAGGGTGGCGGCTCGATCTTTCTCTGGGTGAGCGTGCCGCGTGAGGGCGTCAACAAGCTTGAGCCGCGCGCCTACCGCGTGCCGTACAACAAGGAATTGCACGCGCAGATCGACGCTGGCGTGCGCAAGGGCAAAGACGGCATCAGCCAGATGGGCACGGCGGAAGTCAAGCCCGGCAGTTCGCGCGGCATGGCCTGGCTGCGCCCGGGCAATGACGAGCAGGAGATCAAGATTCGCGATCTGCCCTCGCCGCAGTTGCCGGAGAAGTGACATGCGCCAGCCGCCGCGTTTCGCCGCTCTTGCCAAGGCCAGCGTGCTCGCGCTCGCCGCGTGCGGCTCGGCGCCCGACGACGACGCGCTGTTCCCGCTGGCGCAGGGACGCAGTTGGACCTACCTGGTGTCGACGACGATCGATGAAACGGCGAGCACCGAACGCGAAACGATTACGCTGGCCAATCGCGGCGCGGATCGCATTGACGGCGCGCTGTCGTGGCGGCGCCGCACCGATGCCGGCATCGAGTATTGGCACCGCGTCGATCCGACCGGCATCTACCGCATCGCCTCGCGCAACCCGCTGGACCGCGAAGCGCAGCTCGATGCGCAGCGCCGCTATGTGCTCCGCAAGCCCTATGTCGTGGGCACCGAGTGGGAAGCCGCGACGGTGGCTTATGTGCTGGCGCGCAAGAACCAGATGCCGCGCGACGTGCGCACCACGCACAAGGCGCTGCCGATGACCTACACCATCGAGGCGCTCGACCAGGCGGTGCAAACGCCGGCGGGCAAGTTCGACGGCTGCATTCGCGTCGCCGGGCGCGCCGTGGTGCGCCTGTACGTCGATGCCGCGTTCCAGTGGCGCGACATCCCCCTGTCCACGCTGGAGTGGTACTGCCCGAACATGGGGCTGGTGCGGCTGGAGCGCAAAGAACCCTCACCGACCAAATTCATGATCGGTGGAACCGTCACGATGGAGCTCACATCGTGGCAATAACAACAGCAGGAGCACCACCGCGGGCGGGCCCGACCGCAGGTCATTCTTAAACCCTAGGAGTCAATTGATGAAGAGATTTTTCAAACCGGTCGCACTCGGGCTCGCGCTCGCGGCGGCCTCCACCGCGCAGGCGCAGAACTGGCCGGTCTACGGTGGCGACACCGGCAACACGCGCTATTCCGCATCCAAGCAGATCACCACGGCGAACGTGGGCAAGCTCAGCGTTGAATGGGCGTTGCAACTCGGCACGACACGCTCGCAGGAATCGACCCCGATTCTGGTGGGCGACACGCTGTTCGTCACCTCGTCGTTCGGCCCGAAGAACACCTACGCGGTGAACGCCAAGACCGGCGAAGTGAAGTGGACCTACCAGCCCGAGATTCCCAAGGGCATCGACCAGTACGCCTGCTGCGACGTGAACAACCGTGGCGTTTCGTACAACGACGGCAAGATTTTCCTCGGCCGACTCGATTCACACATCGTCGCACTCGACGCCAACACCGGCAAGGAACTGTGGAAGACGGCGATCGTTGACTACACCGGCGGCTCGGTGATCACCAGCCCGCCCACGCTCGCGAAGAACCTCGTGATCACCGGCTTTGGCGGCGGTGAGTACGGCGTGCGCGGCGCGCTTGTCGCGCTCGACCAGAAGACCGGCAAGGAAGTGTGGCGCACCCACACCGTGCCGATGGGCAACGAGCCCGGCGCGGACACCTGGAAGGGCGACTCGGGCACGAACGGCGGCGGCGTCGCGTGGTACATCGGCTCCTACGACCCGAAGCTGAACCTCGTCTACTACGGCACGAGCAACCCGTCGCCCTGGTCGGCCTCGGTGCGCGGCAACGACACTTCCGACATCGGCAAGTTCACCAACCTTTACACCGCGTCAGTGCTGGCGCTGAACCCCGAGACCGGCAAGATCGCCTGGCACTACCAATTCACGCCGCACGACGCGTGGGACTACGACGGCGTGAACGAACTCGTCTTTGCAGACCTTCCGGTGCAGGGCAAGAAGACGCCCGTCATCATGCAGGCCAACCGCAACGGCTTCTTCTACGTGATCGACCGCGCGAATGGCAAGCTCGTGTCCGCCAAGCACTATGTGGACGGCGTGAACTGGGCCAGCAGCGTCGACATGAAGACCGGCATGCCGGTCGAAGCCCCGGGCAACGCGAAGCGCCCCGGCATGAAGCGCAAGGCCTCCGACATCTGCCCGAACTTGCTGGGTGGAAAGAACTGGATGCCGATGAGCTATGACCAGGGCACCGGGCTCGTCTACATGCCTACGCTGAACCTGTGTATGGACCTCGAAGGCATCCAGGCCGACTACAAGCGTGGCGCGTTTTACCTCGGCGTGAACTTCGACCTCGGCAAGGTGGGCCCCGGCGGCCATGGCGGCGGCGTGAAGGCCTGGGACCCCGTCGCGCAAAAGACAGTGTGGTTCAACAAGGACCAGGAGCCCTGGTCCGGTGGCACGATGAGCACCGCTGGCGGCCTGGTGTTCCATGGCGACCTCAAAGGCTGGTTCAAGGCGCTCGACGCCAAGACCGGCAAGACGCTCTGGAAGTTCAACACCGGCTCGGGCATCTCTGCCGCGCCGATGACCTATACGCTCGACGGCAAGCAATACGTTGCCGTGGTGTCGGGACGCACGCAGTCGATTCCCGCGTTCCTGGGCGCATTGGGCGAGAAGATGGTTGCGGCCAGCCCCGAAGGTGGCACGCTGTTTGTGTTTGCGTTGAAGTGATCTGGAGTCAGTGATATGAACAACCGCGGCAAATTGAAGGCCTGGGCCTGCGCCGCGGCCCTGACTGCCGGCGCCCTGGTGGCACCGGCAGCGGGTGCCGAACCGCTGCGCGTTTGCGCCGACCCCGACAACCTGCCTTTCTCCAAGGAACAAGGCCCGCAGCAAGGCATGTATGTCGAGCTGGCGGAGCTGGTGGGCAAGGCCTTGGGCCGCCCCGTGGAGTACACCTGGTGGTACACCCACATGCAGCGCCGGGCGCTGCGCAATACGATTTTGCAAGACGGCTGCGACGCGGTGTTCGCGCTGCCGGCAGGCACCGACTACAAGGCGCGCGGCTTGCAGCGCACCCAACCCTTCATGAACGTGAGCTACGCCATCGTCGCGGCGCCCGCGTTCACGTTCAAAAGCCTGGACGACCTGAAGCGCGTTCGTCTGGCAGTGCAGTTCAGCTCCACGCCGCACATCCTGCTGTCACAGTACGAGGGCTTTCGTTCCACCACCTACCGCAGTGCTGAAGAGGCCCTGGCGGCCCTGGCCAAGGGCGACGTTGACGCCGCCTTCCTGTGGGGCCCCGTGGCGGGCTATGAGAACAAGATGCGCTGGGACAGCCGCTGGCGCGTCACGCCAGTCTCCGGCCACGACCTGGCAGGCGCGGTGGCGGTGGCGGTGCGGCGCGACAAAGACGCGCTCGCCGCGGCGATCGACCGCGCCTTGGCGGACCTGGCGCCGCAGATCGAGCAGCTCGCCGACAAGTATGGTTTTCCACGCGAGGCCCCGGTGAATCTTGCGCGGGCCGGTTCGGCCCCAAGCTCCGCCGTGGCCGTGGCATCGTGGCTGGTGCATGCGGTGAATGAACCCGCCGCCCCCAAGCCACCCGCCGCGGCCAAGGCGCCAGCCAAAGCCGCTTCGGGCGCAGCCAAGACGAGGCCCAAAGTGGCAGCACCCGCTGCACCCACGGGCATCACGTCAATCGCCACCGGCCCCGCGCTGACCCTGACGCCGGAGGCCGCGATCGGCCGCGTCTTGTTCAACGACAAGTGCTCGCACTGCCACGGCACCGACGGCTACAGCCCCGTGCGCGAACGCGATGTGCGCTTCCTCAAGACACGCTACAGCGAAAAGTGGCAGGAAACCTCGACCGCAACCATACTCAACGGCCGCACCGATGCGGGCATGCCGGTGTGGAAGGAAATCCTGAAGCCCGATGAGTTGAACCAGATCGTCGGGTTTCTTGGGGCGATTCAGAAGTAGCGCCGGCCGCGTCGGCGGCGCGGCTGCGCGGCGCCGATCGGAGCCGCCGCGCGGAGAAGGATCTCGCGCCATCGCCCACTTCGGCGCTGAGCGTTCAGGGCTTCGATCGCTCGGCCATGCGCTCCAGCGCCGCGGCGAGTGGTGGCAAATCGTGCTCGACCACCGTCCAGATCACCGCCAAATCCAGCCCCAGGTCGTGACGCGTCGAACCGGGCTCGCTCCCCGCCCGCGTACTCACGAATGCGGTCTACGCATTCGCGCATGTGCGCGAGCAATACCGCATCGCCAGTTGCCCCGGACTTCACAGCGCTATGGCGCTTTCCAGCACGCGGCTGCGCAGCGCCGGGTGAAGGGCTGATTCAGTCAACACGTCGACGCGCCGGCCAAGCAGTTGTTGTGCATCGGCGCACAGGCCACCCAAGGCGAGGCCGGTGACGCCTGGTGGCATGGCCACGAGCAGGTCCACATCGCTGTCGGGACCGGCATCTCCGCGTGCCATTGAGCCGAAGACGCGCAGGTCCGTCAGCCCGTATCGCCGGGCGATGGCAAGAAGACCGGTGCGGTGGGTTTCGATCAAGGCGTGCATTGAAGCGACAGTCTAGTGCCCAACCCGGCGCCTCGCGCACTTGCCTGCGTTGACGTGACAATCATGGAGGCAATATCAATCCAAGCAGTACTGCCGGCGACGCAAGGCACGCTGGAAAACTGGTCAACCGGGATGGACACGATATGACACTCACAGAGACCCAGATCGCATTGGCAATACGACTGATGAATGAGTACCTGGAAGCGGGGCCAGACAAGGGTACGGGTAAGTCGCCTGTAGAGCAGTCTTTAGCTCTCGACAATAACAGGCGGCAGGTCATCAAAAATCGTGTGTTGCCAGCAGTCATCGCGTTTCTCAAGGGAGCCATGCCGCTTGAGGAATTCAAGCCCGAGATTGACAGGATCAACAAGCAGAACGAGTTGTGGGGGTTCAAGGGAATCAAGGGGCAGATGTTCTTCAACCTCGTCTACAACGCCGCTGAAGATGTCGCCGAGCTGGCGGCGGAACTCCGCGCGGCAATTGCAGCGCCGGAGACAGAGGACATTGCAAAAAGCCGCATACGGACGTTCTCGAGCTACGTAAGGAGATTGGGTGACACACTTGTAGAGGCTGGCGGCAGCAAGCACGCGAGGCCGAAGGTCTCAAGTGTTCCGTTTTTCTTGAGCTACTTCTGGCAAGTGCAGCAACCGGAACGATGGGCGGTG
This sequence comes from Burkholderiales bacterium, assembly GCA_031419715.1. GTDB lineage: Bacteria > Pseudomonadota > Gammaproteobacteria > Burkholderiales > Burkholderiaceae_C > JAEMQF01. Next base: position 20,166 of record JANOLJ010000274.1, read on the forward strand.
TACTACACCAACAGCGTGCAGGTGCTGACTGATCTGATCCTGCTGGAACCGTCCGAAGACATTGCTGAGTCGTACATCCAATACCTGGCGCTGCACTACGAAGTCCGAACCGAGTTCAATAGGGCAAGCGGCAGGTCGTTCAGCCTGTATGACATTGAGCATGTGTGGTGGTACGTAGGCCAGAGGAAGCAGGAGGCTGCTGGAGTACCAGTGCCGACGAACGTGCCTGTTGCCGAAGCTGAAAGTGACACCCCGGAGGCCGCGCCAGGCATGCTGCCGGATAGTTACGTTCCGCCAATCGTTGCCGCGCTCCCGCGCCTTGCTGCGA
>JANOLJ010000275.1:0-2953 GCA_031419715.1 Burkholderiales bacterium
CGTGCAAGGACCTTCGATGGTGCAGTGCGCTCCAACGCGGGTTCCGGCGGCGATCCGTACCCCCGGGCCGATCACGGAGTAGGGGCCGACCTGCACACTGCCGTCGAGTTCGGCCGCAGCGTCGATCAGGGCCGTCGCATGAATGGCACTCACGGCAACCTCAGGCCACCTTGCGCATGGTGCACATCAGCTCGGCTTCGACGGCGGTCTGGCCCTCCACGCTGGCGCGTGTCTTGTAGCGGTAGATGCCCGACTTGGCGCGGTCGATGCTGGCTTCCAGGATCAGCTGGTCACCGGGCCCGACGGGGCGCTTGAAGCGTGCGTGGTCGATGCCAACAAAGTAGACGACGGTGTCTTCGCCGGGCTCGGAGCCCAGCGACTCGAACGACAGCAGCGCGGCCGCCTGTGCCAGAGCTTCCAGCATCAGCACGCCCGGCATCACCGGGCGGGCCGGAAAGTGCCCGGGAAAGAACGGTTCGTTGGCCGTGACGTTCTTCAGCGCCTTGATGCGGACGTTTTTTTCCACCTCGAGCACGCGGTCCACCAGCAAGAAAGGGTAGCGGTGGGGCAGCTTGCGCAGGATGTATTGAATGTCCATCGGTACCGTTGTCATGTTTTTCGCTCCAGCGCACGCAGCCTGTCCCGCAAGGCATGCAATTGCCGCAACGTAGCGGCATTCTTTTCCCAGGACGCATTGTCATCGAACGGGAACGCGCCGCTGTACTGGCCCGGCTTGCGGATCGAGCGTGTGATGACCGTCGCCGCCGTGATGTGCACGTGGTCGACGATCTCCAGGTGCCCCAGGATGATGGCGCCGCCGCCGGCCGTGCAATGCCGGCCTATGCGCGCGCTGCCGGCCACGCCCACGCAGCCCGCAAAGGCCGTGTGCGCGCCGATGAACACGTTGTGCCCGATCTGCACCAGGTTGTCGAGCTTCACGCCTTCTTCGATCACCGTGTCTTCGAGCGCACCGCGGTCGATGCAGGTGTTGGCACCGATCTCGACGTGGTCGCCGATGCGCACGCCACCCAGTTGCTCGATCTTTTCCCATTGGCCCTGGTGGGGCGCGAAGCCGAATCCGTCAGCGCCAATGACAGCCCCGGCATGGACGAGGCCCTGTGCACCGATCGAGCACTCGTCACCCAGAACGACGTGGGGCTTGAGCACACTGCCCTCACCCACCACCGCTCCTGGGCCCACATGCGCCTGCGCGCCCACTGTGGCGCCGGCAGCTACACGCGCACCGGCGCCCACGTAAGCCAAGGCACCCACCGACGCCGTGGCATGAATCAGGGCGCCAGGCTCGACGACCGCACTGGCATGTATGCCGGGGGTCGAGGCGGGACGACGTTGCCGTGCCCACCATTGCGTGAGCCGCGCAAAGGCCAGATAGGGATCGTCGCAGACGATGACTGCTCGCGATTGGCCGTTGCCATCCGCACCGGCCAGCGCCTGCTCGCGTTGCAACGGGTGGACGATGACGCAGCCCGCTCGCGTGGTCAGCAGTTGCCCGGCGTAACGCGGGTGCGAAAGAAAACTGATGCAGTCGGCTTCGGCCGTTTCCAGCGAGGCGATGCGGTCGACCATGCGGCCCGCGTCACCAGCAAGGTGCCCGCCTACCACGCGGGCCAGTTCAGTCAACGGCACCGGTGTCATGGGCTCAGCGGCACTCGATGCACAGCCGCCGAGAGCGCTTACCTGCCTGGTGTGGCCGGGCTTGCGTTCAGCATGCGGATCACCTTGTCGGTGATATCGATGCGCGGGCCGGCAAACACCACTTCCTGGATGATGAGGTCGTACTTTTCAGCGTCGAAGATTTGCTTGATGGCGCGATTGGCGCGTTCGACCACCGCAGCGAGTTCCTCGTTGCGGCGCTGGTTCAGATCTTCCTGGAACTCGCGACGCTTGCGCTGCAGGTCGCGGTCCTGCTCCACCAGCTCGCGCTGACGACGGCTTTGCTCGGAGGGTGCAAGCGTGGCGCCATCTTTCTCAAGCTTGTCTGCCGCCACTTTCAGCTTGGCGCCGACGTCGTTCAATTCACGTTCGCGCTTGCTGAACTCGGCTTCCAGTTTGGTCTGCGCGGCCTTTGCAGGCGTGGCTTCGCGCAGCACGCGCTCGCTGTTGACATAGCCGATCTTCAAGTCCTGTGCCAGGACTGGCGATGGCGACGCAAACAGCAGCGCACTCGAAATAAAAGCTATCGCAGATGTTGCGCGCATACCCGTGGTCTTCATCAAAACGCGGTCCCGATCTGGAATTGGAATTTCTGGATTCTATCGTTGCGCTTGACGCTGACGGGCTTGCCCCAGCTGAGCTTCAGCGGCCCCACCGGCGAGATCCAGCTCAAGCCCAGGCCCACCGACGAACGCAGCGAATCGGCGCGCACGGCTTCGTCTTCGCGCCAGACGTTGCCTGCGTCGGCGAAGGCAAAGATGCGCAGGCTCTTGTCATTGCCGGTGCCGGGCACCGGAAAATACAACTCGCTGTTCAGGTTCAGCCGCTTGGCGCCGCCCAGATACGCGCCGGTGGGATCCACGGTCCCCAGCGAGCCTTGTTCAAAAGCACGCACAGTGCCCAGGCCGCCGCCACTGAAGAACTTGAAGACCGGATAGGGATTGCCGCCCAGCCCCTTGCCCAGCGCGATTTCGCCATTCAAGCCCAACGTCATGCGCAGCGGCAGTGACCAGTACTCCTGGTACTGCAAGTTGGTCTTGAGATAGCGCACCTCGCCCGCGAAGCTCCACTCGAACAGCGCACGCTGATAGCGCCCGGAACTGGGCACCAGCAGGCTGTCGCGCCCATCGCGCGCCCAACCCACGGTGAGCGCAAACGCATCGGTCTTGTTGCCGTACAAGACCCGGTAGTTTTGCCAGGCCAACGGCAAACCGGTGGAGGTGCCAAGCTCGGTGCGCTCCCAGCCCAGGCCCACGAATACGGTGTCGTACTCCGAGAA
>JANOLJ010000276.1:0-19786 GCA_031419715.1 Burkholderiales bacterium
TCTATCGGCTTGCCCTGCACCACCTGGGAGTTGCTGCCGATCGTGCTGTGGCGTTCGAAGACTCAGCGAATGGCCTGCGCGCTGCCACCGCAGCCGGACTGTGGACCGTCGTCACGCCGACATTCTGGACCGAAGGCAGCGATTTCTCCGCCGCCGCGCTGGTGTTGCCCTCGCTGGGTAGCCCGGCGGTGCCGCTGGCCGGCGAACCGGGCAACCATTTGGAATCTGCCGCGTGGCTGACAATCGATGAACTCGGGCGCCGCGCCGCGCCGCGGCGCCCGGCAAGCGTCGTGCGCAACCTGCACACCAGCACCAGCCGATGAAACACGCTCCGGCCTGTGCATCGCGGCGGGCTGCTGAACAGCCGAGCGGCTACACCGTGATCGCCATGCCGCGGTAGATGCGCGCCCGGTAGCGCGAGTCTTCGGCGTCGGGCAGCGGCGCCCCCGCCAGCAAGACCGCGTGGCCGAAGCGCTTGACCTCTTCCAGATGCTCGGCCTGGTTGCGCGGCTCCTCGCTGCGCGCGCGTCGTGTCAGGTTGATCTGGTTCACCGGAACGTCGTGCACCAGGCGCTCGTTCTCCACCGCGAGCGTGGCGGTAAACGAGTGCAATGTCGTCTTCACGAAATTCGCCAGGGCAAAGGCTGCGCCCGTCGGGTCACGGCCGGCCGGCACGTTGGGCGAGACCAGCACGAGCTGGGTGCCGTCGATCAAGCTGGCCTTTCGCGCCACGCGGAAATGGTGGGTGAGCTGGTCCTGCACCATTTGCCGGAACCCGGCCGTGTCGAGTGTCGGGGCGCCCGGGGCGCCGAAGAGCACGTCGGGCAGCGCGGCAAAGGGCGCGCTGACGATGGTGGTCGGGTCGCCGTGCAGGCGCAGCGCGGCGTCGATGCCGGCCTCGATGTCGGCGCCCACGACACAGCCGTGCAGCAGGTCCGGCGGCACATCGCGCAGCGCCGCGCGCATGGCACCGACCCCGGCCTCGGTCTGCATGAGCAGCACCACGCGGCCGACCTGGCACTCGTGGACGAGCTGGCGCGCGGCCTCGGCCAGGTACTCGACCAGGTGTTCGCCGCCCAACAGCCACACGGTGCGGCCACGCATCATGTCCAGTCGCTCGCGCTTGGCACTGCCGAACAGTTCGCGTTCGGTGATGGACCTCTCCAGCGTCAATCCTCCCGAGGGCATGAAGGTCTCGCCGCTGACGGCGCGGTCGGCCAGAAAGTAGACGGTGGCCAGCGCCACCTCGGTCTCGGTGGGCATCTTGCCCAGGTGCAACAGCGACAACACGCCGTTGCGCACCTTGCCCGCCTCGGCCTGAATACCACTGGGCGGCAGGTAAGGTTTGTCGTCGGGTGGCAGCCGGTCGAGCCAGCCGGCGTCGCCGCGCTGCTGCCATTCGGCCGAGTCGAGAAATCGGCCGCCCAGACGCAGCCGCGCTACCAGGCGCCGACCCATCGACTCGCTGAGCAGAAAGCGGCCCCAACTGCATTGGTCGCTGCGTTCTTTGTGGCAAACCACGGCCAGTTCGCGCAACTCTTGCGGAGCGTCGGAATCCATCGCAAGCGCCGCCACGTCGTTAACCGCCAGCCGCGCGAGCAGGGCTTCCACGCGCAGGCCGCGGCGCAGCGCCATGACCACGGCAGCGTGCACCGCGTTGAGTCGCTTGTTTTCCAGAATCAGGCGGCCGCGCCGCTCGAACAGCCCGGGCCGCGTGCCCGCGCCTTTGAGCCGCTCGCCGTCCACCGGGCCCGGGGCGATGGCATTGATCTGCACCTCGGGCCCGAGGAAGCGCGCCATGCTTTCGACCAGCGCGCGTTGCCCGGACTTGCTGACGGCATAGTCGCTGCGGTTCGGGTAAGCCACCGCGAGGTACTTCTCGCCGCCGAAGAAGCTCGACACATTGAGCACGTAGCCGCTGCCCTGCGCTTTCATCAGCGGCAGCACTTCGTGCATCAGCGCGTAGTTGGAGACCAGGTTGGCATCCAGCGTCGCGTTCCAGGCCGCCACGCTCATGTCCACCACCATCTCTTCGGCGCCGGCCACACCGGCGTTGTTGATGAGGTAGTCGATGCGGCCGTAGGCGGCCAGCGTGGCTTTGACCGCGGGAGCCAGGGTATCGAGGGCGCCGACGTCCACGCCGGGCAGGATGCGAACCCGGCGCTCGGCGCCCGAGTAGCCGATGTCCTCGAGTTCGCCGACGATTCGCGCGCGGATGGCCTCGAGCTCGCTCTCGCGCCGCGCTGCGATCATCACCTTGGCGCCGCCGAGCGCCAGCAGCCGCGCCACCGCGCCGCCGATGCCGGCGGAGCCGCCGGTGATGAGTGCCACCTTGCCGATGTGCAGACCGGCCAGGTTCTCGGTGAATCCGACCGTGGCGCGCCGGGCGCCGCTGGCCTCGACGATGCTGGAGGGCAGGTAGAGGTTGACCTGTCGGATGCGCTGCTCCTTGAACAGCAGCCGGGCCGCGTGGCCCGCCGTGAACGGCAGGTTCTCGGCCTCGGTGTTGTCGTAGCGCACGATCTGGTTGCCCCACTCGGGGAAGCGCCTGCGCCCCAGGCGCACGTCGACTTCGCTCTCGTCGCGCCATACCCGGATCAACTCCTCCATGGCCGAGCGCAGCAAATTGGCCCAGGCGTTGGCCGCACCGTCGCTGGGATTGGTGACGAAGACGAAGCGCGGCTCCTGCAGCAGGTCGTTGCGGTCTTTCCAGTAGCGGCTGAGTTTGCGTGCTACGGCAATCGCACCCCCGAGCTCGTCGTCGACAAAAGCCTCCATGTCCTCGTCGCTGGCTTGCGCCAGCGCGCCACCGAAGCGCGCGGGGCCATGGGCCGGCAACACGATGGCCCCGGTGATCGGGCCACCGTGGTCCTCGCCCAGCGCGCTGTCCATGGTGGCGGGGTCGGTGCGGTCGAACACCCGCACGTCGATGCGCACGTCCAGGGCGAAGCCGGCCAGGCTGTCGCGCGCGCGCTGGCAGTCGGTCTCGTGCGCCAGGCCCAGGATGACATGCGCACCGACCTCGGCTTGCAGGCGTGCGATGCCCACGGCGTCGGCGATCTGGTCGCCCGCGACCACCAGCACGGTCTGGCCGATGGCGTCCACGGTGCGCAGCGTCGGGCGGCTGACCCAGGTGCTGCGGCTTTCCTGGCGCACCTGCATGCCGTGGGTGACCTCGAAGTCGTGGCCGTTGAACGCCGCCGATTCGTCGCTGCCCAGAAACACGCAGGTTTGGGCCACGTCGCCCGGGACGGGGAAGTCTTTCTGCAACCCCTGTTCGCCCAGCGTGCGGTTAAGCGTCATCAGGCCGAAGAACTCGTCGGCCGTGCTGCCGGGTTCGGCCCCCTTGAGCTGGTCCATCGTGGCGAAGACGCTGCGAATGCGCTCACTCTTGATCGGCCCCGGGAACACCGTATTGACGCGGATGCCGCGCGCGCCGAATTCCTCGGACAACGCGCGCGACAACGCGTTGAGCGCCGCCTTGGGCACGACGTAGGCGGTGCGGCCATAGTAGTTGGTGCGCGAGAAGATGGTCGAGACATTGATGACCGAGGCGCCCTCCTTCAGCACCGGGCCGGCGGCGCGCAGCATGTTCCAGGACACACCCAGGATGTTGCGCGTGGCCTGTGCCAGCGTTTCGCTGTCGGCCGAGCCGGCGGCGCGCAGCTCGTCGAGTTCTTCTTGCGTCAGCGGTACCCGCTCAATAGGCTGCCGCGGGCCAGCGGAGCCGGCGTTGTTGACCAGGATGTCCAGCCGACCGTGGCGCACCATCAGCTCGGCCACGCCGGCGCGCACGCTGGCGGGGTCGGCGCCATCCATCACCACCACATCGGCCTGCGCCTGCGCCACGCCGGTGTCGCTCAGCGCGGCGTCGCGCGCGGCATCGAGCCGCGCGCGGGTGCGCCCCGACAACACCACCACCGCGCCTTGGCGCAGGTAGTGGCGCACGATCTCGCCGCCCAGGTTGCCGGCCGCGCCGGTGACCAGCGCCACCTTGCCAGCCAGGCGGCCGGCGGCAACCGGGTGAGCCATCTTGCTGCTCGTCTCGCTGCTCGTCTCGTTGCTCGTCTCGTTGCTTGCCATCATGTTCATCGTGCATCTCCCATGGTTCGATTGACGTTTGATTGACGTTCGACTGACGTTCGACTGACGTTGGTCTGACGTTGGCCTGACGTTGGCCTGACGTTTCAGGCGCGCGCGCCGGCCGCCCAAGCTTCGAAAAGCGCGTCGCGACTGCGCAGACCTGGCGCGGGCAAGGCGTGGTTGACCAAATAGGTGGCGCCCTGGTGCCGGTTGTCCCACATCGCCTGATGGGCGTCGGGCAGCTCGGCCCACGGCACCACCGTGGGTGCGGTCACGTCCAGCAGCCCCGCGGCCACCATATCGTTCATGCGCGTGACCTCGAAGGCATTGCACAGGTGCGTGCCCAAGATGCTGGCGTTGGGCATCAGGATGCGGCGCTGCCGCGTCCAGACCTGCGGCGCATAGAAGGCGTAACGGCGCGCGGCCATGTCTTCGCAATAGACGACCCGACCGGTGAAGGGCTTGACGAGCGCGGTGCTCACGCCCAAGGCGTCGTGGCCCGCGCGCTCCAGAATCAGGTCGGGCGCGCCGCGCGGGTTGTCGGGGCTGCGGAGCAAGGCACCGACGGCCGCGCCGAAGGGCTTGAGCGTGCGTTCCTGAAAGTCCCGCACGCCGCGGCGAAAGGTCTCGATGTCGCGCTTCGCGTCGGCCAGCCTGGGCATCGTCACCGGCCAGTCGAAGTCTTCACCCTTGCGCCGACGGATGTCCTCGAGCGACACCACGCCCGCCACGGCATCCTCAAAACCCAGCGACTGCACGAATTCACGCTGAGCGTCGCTGCTCGTGGCCACCACGGCGCGTGCGCCGATCGCGCGCACGGCCTCGATCATCTCCAGTCCCGCGGCGTCGAGCAGCTCGGTGCTGTTGGGGCCGTAGTACAGCAGCACGGCCTCCCCGGCACGCGCACCGGCGCGCTGCAACATGATCTCTGCCGACACGCTGCCCGGCTTGCCGACGAAGGTGAGGTGGTAGCCCGACGACGCGCCGTAGAACGCGAGCGCGCCGCCCGGGGCGAGCAACTGGAACGATCGCGGGAACGCGGTCTCGCCGGCATGAGAGACGGCGTAGTCGGCGAGCCGCCCGCCGTTGTGGCGCCTGAACTCTTCGAGCAGCGGCGCGCCGGCCGCTTCCCATGCGGCGGGGTCGTCTTCGGGCACCGGCGTGTACAGCGTGGCCAGGCGCGGCTGCGTGCGATCGAGCGCCCCCACCGCGCCCTGGGTGGCAATGAACGCCGCACGCGCCGGGCTCGATACCCCGCCCGTTACCGCCAGGCCAGCGCGGGTGGCGCTCTTGAGTGTCTCCAAGCCCGTGCCGGTGGCCGCCCCCTCGACAAACAGTGCCTTGCCCGGGGCGATGCGCAGCGTGGTGAACAGCGCACGCACGATGGTGCCCAGATTCAGGATGTACGAGCCCGCCTGTTCCAGGGTCAGGTCGGTGGGCAAGGGGTGCAGTTGCGGCGCCTGGGTGATGAGGAATTGCGCATGACTGCCGGTGCGCGTCTCATAGCCCTGGATCGAAAAGCCCACGTACATCGGGTCGCGCCCGGCGAGCGGGCTGAGCAGGTCGGTCTGGCCGGAGTAGACCGCCACCAGGTCGCCCACCTTCAGACGGCCCTCGCGCTTGGCCTCACTGCCCAGCGCGGCGATCAGGGCCACGCCGCCGGAGCCGGTGACCTGCACGTCTTCTTCATGGTTGTCGAAGGGTGAGACGGGGATGCCGGTGAGGGCCCAGATGTCGTTGAAATTGACCTCCGAGGCCAGCATGTAGACGAGCGCCTCGTTCGGCTCGGGCAGTTCGACCGGAACGATCAGCTCCACTTCAGAGTGTTTCGGCGGGCCGAAGCGAGGCTCGCCGGTGGCCTCGTTGCGCGGCACGCCGAAGGCAAACTGCCAAGCCGGCAGCGCCGTGATGCCGGGGTAAAAAGCCGAGCCCCGGGGCAGCAAAGCGCCGTCCTCCAACTGCGCGGCGACCCATTGCGGCGCGTCGGTGGCGAGCTTGACGGCATCGCGCCGGATCGGCAGCGCTGGGCTGCTCTTTTCCATGAACTGTCGAATGCCGACCTTGCCGCCTTGCGGGTCAATGATGGCCTGCGCGAAGAGTTCGGCTTCGAGCGCGAGGCCGGCGTCCAGACCCTGCATCCAGCCGGTGCGGATGGCGCTCAGCGCACGGTCGCGCGCGCCAGCGCGGCCCGCCCATTCGAGCTGACCGTGAATGCTTTGCAAGTGCGCGTCGCTGAGAGCGGCGTCGAGCGACAGGGGTGAGGGCTGATTCCACTGCGCCAGGTCGGCCTGCCGCTGCGCGTGGGCCTGGCCCAGCGGGCTGGAGGCGCCTCGAACCAGAAAGTCGCGGATGTGCGCATGGGCCAGCGAAACCACGTCGCTGGCGCCGTCAGCCAGCTCGTCCACCAGGCCCATGGCCAGCGCCTGATCGGCGCTCACCGTGCGCCCGCTGAGGATGAGACCCAGCGCATCGCGCAGGCCGACTTCACCACGCCGCGCCGCCAGCAGCCGCGGCAAACGCTGCGTGCCGCCGTAGCCAGGCAGCAGGCGCAGCCGGATTTCGGGCTGACCAAAGCGCGCCACGGGCTCGGCGATGCGCAAGTGGCAGGCCAGCGCAAACTCCATGCCGCCGCCCAGCGCCACGCCCTGGATCGCGGCAATGCAGGGCTTGCCCATGCGTTCGATTTTGCGAAACGCCAGTTGCGCGTTGTTCGGCAGCGCGCGCGCTTCGTCCAGCGTGCGGATGTCTTCGAGCAATTGCCGGATGTCGGCCCCGGCGACGAAACTCGCCGTGCCCTGGCCGGTGAAGACGACGGCGACGACATCGTCACGCCGCGAGACATGTTCGACCACCACCGTCAATTCGTCGAGCGCGCGTTCATTGAGCGCGTTGACTGGCGGGTTGGTCACGGTGATCGTGGCCACCCGCTGCGCGCTCGGCACGCCGCCGACTTGGTTGTACTGGACGATGAAGTAGCGGTGGCGCTCGAACATCTGCTGCTCGTCGGCGAGCTGCTGGCGTCGCCGCCAGTCTTCGATGACCTTGCGCAGCTCCTCGATGGCCTGCGGATTTTTCAGCGTCGAGGTGTCCCCCACGTCGCCAGCCTCGACCAGCGCGCGCACCATGCGGCGCATGTATTTGCCGCTGCGCGTCTCGGGGAATTGGCTGACCTCGATGAAGTCGCTGGGCACGGCCACGATGCCCTTCTCCGTGCGCACCAGGTCGCCCAGGCGACGGCGGTCGTCTTGAGTCAGTTTGCGTCCAGCGGTGGTCTGCACGAAGGCCAGCGGCGTCAAGCCCTTTTCGCGGTGCGGGGCGCCGACGACGATGACGTTGCCCACCGGGCTGTCCGGATCCAGCGCCTTGTGTCGCAGGATCGCGCCTTCGATCTCTTCGGTGCCGATGCGGTGGCCGCTGACGTTGATGACATCGTCGCTGCGGCCGTGCAGGCTGAAGCCGCCATCCGCATAGCGCATCGCGAAGTCGCCCTGCGTGTAGGCCCAGGCGCCGCGCCAGCGCACCCAGTAGGTGCTTGACCAGCGCTGGGCGTCGCCCTTCCACCCGGGGTGTACGCGCACCTGGTTGGCCGACGTTTCGACGCGGAACCCGGCCGCGTCGCCCCACACGGTGCGGGCCAGGTAGGGGTAGGGCGCAGCGATGACGATCTCGCCCTTCTCCTCCTCTTCGGCGCGTCGCCAGGCCACGCCACCTTGCGCCGTGGCGCGCGGGAAAGGGAGCGCCGCGGCACCGCTGCCCTCGGCGTCTTCCAGCCACACGTCGCCAAAGACCCACGGCAGCGGATAGGTGTGCGCGTCGGCGCGCAGCGGATAGTCGGGGTTGCCGTAGAAATGCGTCCAGACCATGCCGCCATGTTCGGTGGCCCAGTAGCTGTTGATGTACTGCGGCGTCATCAAGTCCATGCCGAACTGCTGCACCGACGGGCTGGTGGGTTCGGCGCAGAAGGTCGCCACGCGCAGCGTGCTCAGGTCGTACTGCTGGACATCGCGCGCGTTTTGCGGATCGGCCATGACGGTCTTGAGGAACGTCACACCGGCCTTGAAGATGCGCACGCGGTAGCGCTCGATCATGGAGGCGTAGCGCCCGGCATGTGGGAAGGTCGGCGCGCCTTCGCCGAGCACGCCGGTGCAGCGCGTCGTCATCGTCGCGCACAGCATGTAACTCTGGCCGGTGATCCAGCCCGGGTCGGCCACCACATAGACCACGTCGCCGGGGCGTGCGTCGAAGGCCACCTGCATGGTGTGCGCCACGCCCGCCACAAAGCCGCCGTGCACATGCACCACGCCTTTGGGCTTGCCGGTGGAGCCCGAGGTGTAGATGAAGAACAGCGGGAACTCGGCGTCCAGCGGGCGCACCGGCGCACTGGCCCAGATGGCCCGCACGAAGTCGGCGTCGGGCAAGGCCAGCAAGCCGGCTTCGTCGGCCACGCTCACGCCGACGCCGCGCGCGGCTTGCAGCAGCGTGATCAGCGCCGCGTCGGTCAGTTCGTGGCTCCAGCGGTCGCGCTCGGGGCGCAACACCAAGTCGGCCTGCGCGGTGTGGCGCACGACGACCACCGTGTCAACCCGTGGCTTTGTCGTGACCAAGGCCTCGGCCACCGCGATGCGTACGCGCGAGGCCTCGGCGGCGTTGAGGCGGCCGCTGCGGCCCAGATCGCGCAGTGCGCGGCCGACTCCGCGCATCGCATCGCTGCGTTGCACGGTCACCTCGCCGGCCAGGGTTTCGTCCACGGTGGCCAGCACCTGGCGGGCGTCGCTTTCGGCCATGCCCTGCATCGCCAGGCGCTGGGCGATGGTCTCGCGCACGGTGGCCACCGGCACGAAGTCGTCGAGCGCGGGATCGGTATAGGCGGTCTTGAACGGCACGATCTGGGCATTGCGGTAACCGCCATCGGCCGTGATGACGACCCGGGCACCGGCGTCGTGAATGCGGTCGGAAAGGGTCTTGTCGGAGAAGCCGCCGAACACCGGCGTGTAGACAATGCCCAGGCGCTTGGCCGCTTGCGTCCAGTACAACTGCGCGGGGATGTTGGGCAGGTTCAAGGCGATGCGGTCGCCAACCTTCAGGCCTAGCGCCTGTAAAGCCAGAGCGCATTTGGCCGTTTCCAGCAGCAGCGCGCGCCGCGTGATGATCTGCGACTCGACCGGCCCGCCGCGGCCGTCGTTTTGCGACATGTCCCAGCGGTCGCCCTCGTAGAAGAAGGCAGTTTCGTCGCCGAATCCGGCCAACACATGGCGGTCGACTTCGTTGAAACAGGCGTTGGTGCAGCCGCCTTCGAACCATTTCCAATGCGGTGGATCGTCGGCATTGAAGGCGCGCTGCCAGGGCTCGAACGTCTCGCCCAGGTCGGCGGTGACGGGCGCGCCACTGGCGGCACTCCAGCCAGTCCACAGGGCGCGCGCGTCGTCGAACGTGAGCCAGGCGCCGTGCGCGCCGACGCTGGCGATGAACCAGTGGATCTGCCGCTTGGCGACGCCACCATGGAACGCGCCCGGATCGGCCGCAGCAGCGGCGCGCTGGCGCTCCCAGTCGCCGCGGCTGCGCACCGGGTTGGTCTGGGCCTTTGCAAGCGCCGCTTTTGACACGTTCGACATGGACATCCTCGCTTGCTCGCTTAATCTCTGCACTTTTGCGCTTTTCCGTACTTGCGCTTTTCCGTACTTGCGCTGCGCTTGGTTCGCGGCGCCCGCCGGTTCAAACCCGCCGCGCCATTAGCACCGTGTAGTCCAGGTCGAGCACCACCGCCGGATCGAGCGGCGACGTGCCATCGTGGCCGGGAAAATCGTCGCAGCGCAGGTCCTTGGTGGCCACGGTGCGCAGGCGCAAGGCGCCCACATCGCCGCGCCCCGGCAGCGGCTCCTTGGCCCGCACTTCGGACCAGGCGTAGATGGTGTCGCCGGCAAAGCTCGGCGCGGTGTGCCGCCCGCCATTGATGGCGGCGATGGTCTGCGCGTTGGCCAACCCGTTGTACGACAGCGCACGGGCCAGGCTGATGATGTGGCCGCCGTAGACGATGCGCTTGCCGAATCGACCGGTGCGCTCGGCATGCTGGTTGAAGTGAACCTTGGCGGTGTTCTGGTACAGGCGCGTGGCCAGCATGTGTTCGGCCTCCTCGATGGTGCTGCCGTCCACATGGTCGATGCGCTCGCCCACCGCGTAGTCGTCCCACAGAAACTCGCTGCCCGCGCGCGCGCAGTCGTATCGGCCGGGCGCCACGGTGAAGGGAACGTTCAGCGCGGACGCCGCCACCGCATCGGCCAGTTCCGGCAGCACAGTGTCGGGGGCCGGGGCTTGGGCGTCGCGTTTTTTCACCATCACCCAGCGCCGATAGTCGAGCACCGTGTCGCCGCGCTGGTTCACTCCGGTGGAGTGCACGTAGACGACGCCGGTCTCGCCGTCCTTGTTCTGCTTCAGGCCGATGACGCGCGAGTCGCTGCTCAGCGTGTCGCCCGGCATCACCGGCACACCGAAGCGGCAGTCGGCGTAGCCCAGGTTGGCGATGGCGTTGAGCGAGATGTCGGCGACGGTTCGGCCGAACACCAGGTGAAACACCAGCATCGAGTCCACCGGCGCGCGCGCCAGACCCAGGGCCTGCGCGAACGGGTCGCTCGAGGTCAGTGCGAAGCGCGAGCCGAACAGCGCGGTGTACAGCGACACGTCGCCGGCGGTGACCGTGCGCGGGGGCGCGTGCACCAGGTGCTGGCCGATGCGAAAGTCTTCGAAGAAGTTGCCCGGGCGGGTCTTCGTGGTCATGAGCGGCCCTTCCCGTCAACAGCCCGTGGGGCTGGGCCACAGGGGCCCGCTGCCCGACGCCGAGCGCACACGGCATGCTGATGCCGCCGGGGCCGCCGGGGCCGCTCAGAAGCCATACGCCTGCGCCAGTGCGGGGTCGTTGCGTGCGACCAGGCGTGCCAGGTCGACCATCACCTTGGCCTGCTTCCAGGTGGCGTCATCCTGCATCTTGCCGTCGATGGTGGCGACACCGGTGCCGTCGGGCATGGCCTGCAGGATGCGCTTGGCAAACAGCACTTCTTTCACGTCGGGGCTGAACACCCGCCGCGCGATCGCGATCTGGTTCGGCGCCAACGACCAGGCGCCTGCGCAACCCATGATGAAGGCGTTGCGAAACTGGGCTTCGCAGCCGGCTTCGTCCTTGAGGTCTCCGAACGGCCCGTAGAAGGCACGGATGCCGCTGGCCGCGCAGGCATCGACCATGCGAGCAAGTGTGTAGTGCCAGAGGTCTTGCTGAGTAAAACTGCGCTCAGTGCGGCCTTCAGCCGGGTCGGCCAGCACGCCGTAAGACGGGTGCCCGCCGCCGACGCGCGTGGTCTTCATGCCGCGCGACGCCGCCAGGTCCGCCGGGCCCAGGCTCAGGCCGTGCATGCGCGGGCTGGCGCGAACGATCTGCTCGACGTTCTTCACGCCCTCGGCCGTCTCCAGCAGCGCATGGATCAGGATCGGTTTGGTGATCTTGTGGCGCGCCTCCAGCAAGGCCAGGTACTGATCAACGAAGTGGATGTCCCAGGGGCCTTCGACCTTCGGGATCATCACGGCGTCGAGCCGGTTGCCCACGCCCGCGACGATCTGCGCCAGGTCATCCAGGATCCACGGGCTGTTCAGGCAGTTCACGCGAACCCAGACTGCGGTGTCGCCCAGGTCGGTGTTTTTGAGCGCATCGATGAAACCGGCGCGCGCCGCTTCCTTGGCATCGATGGGGATGGCGTCCTCGAGATTGCCGCACAGCACATCGACCTGGGCCGCTGTCTCGCCCAGGCGGGCGCGGATTTTCTCGATGTGCGGCGGGAAGAAGTGCACCACGCGTTCCGGGCGCACCGGCAACTCGCGCAGGGGAGCCGGCGCGCCGATGGCCAGCGGCTTGTAGAAATTGTTGGGCAGCTTCATGAGTTTCTCGTTCGATAAGGTTCGGTGAGGGTTTCAATCTTTCGGGCCGGCAACGATGCCGGCGTCGTGCAAGGCGCCGACTTCGGCCGAGGACAGGCCGAGCAGGTCGAGCAGAATTTCGTCGGTGTGCTGGCCCAGGCGCGGCGCCGGCATGGCCGGCAGGCGCGGCACGCGGCTGAACTCCAGCGGCGATGCCGGCGCCAGATATCGGCCGATGCCGGGCTGGTCGACCTCGGCAAACAGCGGCCGCGGGTGCGCGGGCGACAGGTCGGCGTCCTGTTCGATCGCCTCGCGAACCGTGCGGTACGGCCCCCAGGTGACGCGGTGGACTTCGAAGCTGCTGCGCACTTCGTGCAGTGTGCGCGCGCCAAACCACGGCGCGAACAGCGCCGCCAGTTCTTCGCGGGCGCGGAACCGGTTTCCTTCGTCGGCCAGGTCGAGCTGCAGGGTTCGGCCGAGCGCGGCCACGCCTTCGGCCAAGCCCGTCGCCTTGACCAGGCAGCTCCATTGCAGATCGGTCAGGCCCACGACCATCGCGCGTCCACCGTCCCGGGTGCGGAAGTCGCGCCCGAACGCGCCGTAGAGATGATTGCCATAACGCGGTCGGTCCACACCGTTGACCTGCACCTCGCCGATCATGCCCATGTGACCGAGCATCGCCAGGCCCACGTCCTTCAGCGCCAGCGAGACGAGCTGGCCAACGCCCCGGCGCTCGCGGTGGCGCAGCGCGGCCAGCAGCGCCGTGGCGATCATCTGACCGGCGATCGCATCCCAGGCCGGGAACACATGGTTGGTGGGCGCGTCGGCGTCGCTCGGGCCGGTGAGCGCCGGGAAACCGAGCTGAGGGTTGACGGTGTAGTCGACCTCGGAGGCGCCGTCACGACGCCCCACCAGATTCACCATGATGAGGTCGGCGCGGTGCGCGGCCAACGCATCGTAGGCGAGCCAGCCGCGCGCCGGAAAGTTGGTGCTGAACAGCCCTGCGTCCGGGCCGGGCGCGGCAATCAGTTGCGTCAACAAGGCCTGCCCGCGCGGCTGGCGCAAATCCACTGCGATCGAGCGTTTGCCCTTGTTGAGCCCGGCCCAGAATAGCGAAGCGCCCTGGGCAGTGACGGGCCAGCGGCGGTGGTCCAGGCCACCGCCGATCGGGTCGAAGCGGATCACGTCGGCGCCGAGCTGCGCCAGCATCATGCCGCCCAGCGGCGCGGCGACGAACGCCGAGCCTTCCACGACGCGCAAGCCCTGCAGAATGCCAGCCATCGTCGCTCCTTCCTCAAACAGCTCTTTTCGCGCGCAGGTGGGCGATCTGCGCGTCGCTCAGGCCCAGCACTTCGCGCAGCACTTCGTCGGTGTGCTCGCCCAGCTTGGGCCCCAGGCTGCGCACGCTTGCCGGCGTTTCCGACAGCCGCGGCACGGGTGCCGGAACGATCACTTGCTCGCCAGTGCCGGGCACGTCCATCGCGACCAGGTTGCGGCGCGCGTGAAACTGCCGATCGCCAAAGATGTCGGCGATGTTGTTCAGCGGACCGGCCGGCGTGTCGGTGGCGTAGCAGCGGCTCAGTGCCTCCTCGCGCGTCAGCGAGCCGCACCAGTCGCGCACGATCTCGTTCACGTCGTGGCGGTGCGCCAGGCGCGTCTTCTGGTCGCCGTAGCTGTCGGCCGCGGCCAGCTCCGGCCGGCCCATGGCCTTGGTCAGCCTGGCGAACAGCAGGTCGGTCGCGCACGAGATCGCCACCCACTTGCCGTCCTTGGTGGAGAAGTGACCGTGCGGCACCGCGAAGTCGTTGTGCGATGAGCCGGCGCGCTCGCGCACGATGCCGTACATGGCGTAGGCCGGAGCCAGCTCTTCGGTGCAGCGGAACACCGATTCGTAGAGCGCGGCATCCACGTATTGGCCCTGGCCGGTGCGCTGTTTATGGCGCAGCGCCATCAGCACACCCAGGCAACCGTAGAGGCCGGTCATGTAGTCGCCCAACGTCGTGGAGCCCGGGGTCACCGGCGTGCCCTTGGGCATGCCGGCGAGGTAGGCCAGGCCGCCCACGGCATGGGCCACGCGGGCGAAGCCAGGACGGTCTTTGTAGGGCCCGGTCTGGCCGTAGCCGGTAACGCGCAGCATCACCAGGCCGGGGTTGATTTCCTTCAGCACCTGCCAGCCCAGGCCCCACTTTTCCAGGGTGCCGGTGCGAAAGTTCTCGCACAGCACGTCGGTCTTGGCGATCAGCGAGCGGAACACATCCGCACCCTCGGGCGTGCGCAGGTCGATCGTCATCGAGCGCTTGTTGCGCGCCTCGGAAAGCCAGGTCAGCGTGTCGCCGCGCTTGGACGGCGTGCCGAATCGGCGCAACGCATCGCCGCCCTCGGGATGCTCGAGCTTGAGCACATCGGCACCGAATTCACCGAGCACGGTGGCGCAGTAGGGCGCCGCGATGACGGTGGCGATGTCGATGACGCGGATGCCCTTGAGCGGCAGGGCCGGCAACGGGTTCGCAGTGGTGGTGTGGGTGGCCATGAAGGTTTTGGGTCGCGGTCGCTTCAGATGACGTGCCGCTGCCGCAGCGCACCGAGCTCTTCGGCACTCACCCCGAGCAGCCCGCTCAGCACCTCGGCGGTGGCGTTGCCCAGCGTCGGCCCGAGGTTCGTGATGCGCCCGGGCGTGGCCGACAGCCGGGGAATGACACCGGGCACCACCACGTCACCCAGATCGCCGGTGGATACGCGCGCCAGGTTGCCGCGGGCTTGAAAGTGTTCATCGGCAAAGATGTCGGCGATGGAGTTGACCTTGCCGGCCGGCACTTCTTCAGCCAGGCAGCGCTCCAACACCTCGCTGCGGTCGAGCGAGCCGACCCACTCGGTGACGATGCGGTTCACCTGCTCGCGCGCCGCCAGGCGCTTGCGCTGGTCGCCATACATGTCGGCCTGCGCCAACTCGGGCCGGCCCATGGCCACGGCCAAGCGTTCGAACATTTTGTCGGTGGTGCAGGCGATCGCGATCCACTTGTCGTTTTTCGTCCGGAAGTGGCCGTGCGGGCAGGCGACAAAGCTGCCCGACCCTTCGCGCTCGCGCACTGTGCCGTGCAGGCCGTAGGCTGCGGCGATCTCCTCGAGAACGCGGAACACCGCCTCGTAGATCCCTACGTCGATCACCTGGCCGCGGCCGGTGAGTTCGGCATGGCGCAGTGCGATCATCGTCCCGATGGCGCCGAACAGGCTGGCGATGTAGTCGCCCAGCGGCACGGTACCGGGCAGCACCGGCGTCTCGCCAGGGAACCCGGCAAGGTAGTTCAGGCCACCAAAGGATTGCGCGATGTGGGCAAACCCCGAGCGCATGCGGTAGGGCCCGGTCTGCCCATAGCCGGTGACACGCAGCATCACCAGCTTGGGGTTGACTTCGCGCAGCACCTCCCAGCTCAGGCCCCAGCTTTCCATTGTGCCGGGGCGGAAGTTCTCGATCAGCACCTGCGATTTGGCGACGAGCTTGAGGAACAACTGCACGCCTTCGGGCTGCAGCAGGTCGCAGGTCACCGACTTCTTGTTGCGGCTCTCGCTGAGCCATTTCAGCGTCGCGTCGGCACGCGCGGTGGGCGTGCCGAAACGACGCATCGGGTCGCCGCCGATCGGATGCTCGACCTTGATGACCTCGGCGCCGAACTCCCCCATCAGCGAGGCCGCATACGGCCCGGCGAGAAAGTTGCCGACGTCGATGACCCGCACGCCATCCAAAGGCAAGGCGCTGGAGGTCGATGCTGCGGACGCGGTATCGGCGGATGGAGTCACGGGGAGGTCTGGGTTGGCCCGCAGGACAGGGTTCGAGGCAACTCAGGTTAAATTCACCCGGTGCCGGATCGGCCGGGTGGAATCCCGCGCAAATCCTCAGTCTTTTTGAACCCAGCATCTGGAAAACTTATGGACGCAGACTTTCGCGACTGGATCGGCCGCACCGAGCAGGTCCGGGATCCGCTGGCCTGCCCGCAGGCACAGGCGGCTCAGGCGACGCTGGGCGATGCCGGTACTCTCATCGTCGATGGCGATGCCTTGCCACTGCCCTGGCACTGGTTCCACTTCTTGCCGCGCGCGCCGCAAGCCGCGCTGGATGACGACGGACACCCGCGGCGCGGCGGCTTCTTGCCGCCGATCCCCTACCCGCGCCGAATGTTCGCCGGGGCGCGGCTTCGGGTGCACCGGCCCTTGCGGGTCGGCGCACCGGCGATTCGCGAGGGAGTCATACGCGACGTCGTGCTCAAGTCCGGCAAAAGCGGTGCGCTGGCGTTCGTGACCGTCGGCTACCGCTTTTTGCAACACGGCGAACTGTGTATGGAAGAAGAACAGGACATCGTCTACCGCGAACCGGGCGCGCGCGTGATCGCGCCGGTGCCGGCCGATTGGCCGGAACTGCCCGCGACATGCTGGTCGCGCGAGGTGCGGCCCGACAGTCGGCTGCTGTTCCGCTTTTCGGCGCTGACGTTCAACGCGCACCGCATTCACTACGACCGTGCCTATGCCGTCGATGTTGAAGGCTATCCGGGCTTGGTGGTCCACGGGCCGTTGACCGCTGCGCTGCTGTTGCAACTGGTGCGTCAGTCGACGCCGCGGCCCGTTGTGGCTTTCAGCTTTCGCGGCGTCGCGCCGCTGTTCGATCTGGGGCCGATCCGCCTGGTGGCGACACCCGGCGACGACACAGTTGAACTCGAGGCGCGCGGCCCGGACGGTGGCGTGGCGCTGCAAGCCTCGGCCACGCTGGGCACTTAAGGATCGATCTGCTCGAAGTAGCCACCTGAAATGCACATCACCTTGCGCCAGTTGAGAACCTTCGAGGCGGTCGCCCGCAACAACTCGATTTCGCGCGCCGCCGCCGAGATGCACCTGACGCAGCCAGCGGTGTCGATGCAGATGAAGCAGCTCGAAGAGCAGATTGGGCTGGCGCTGGTGGAGCAGGTTGGCAAGCGGCTTTTCCTCACCGAAGCCGGCCGGGAGTTGCGCGGTCACGCCAGCGACATCGCCAGCCGCATGAGCGATCTGAACGTGGCGATGGACCAGTTTCGCGGTCTGGAGCGCGGGCTGCTGCGGCTCGCGGTGGTGTCGACGGCGAACTATTTCCTTCCCGTGCTGATCGCCGAGTTCCAAAAGCGCCACCCAGGCGTTCGCATCAGCCTTCAGGTCGCGAATCGGGACTATGTGTTGTCGGCACTGGCCGACAACAGCACCGACCTGGCGATCACCGGGCAGCCGCCGGACAGGATCGACGTCGTTGCGAAATACTTCATGGACAACCCGCTGGTGGTCATCGCTGCGCCGGGCCACGCGCTGGCTTCACAGGAAAGTATTTCGCTGAAACGCCTGGCCGAAGAGACCCTGGTGGTTCGCGAAGTCGGGTCGGGCACGCGGGCGGCGATGGAGCGGCACTTCGCGGCGCACCGCATCGCCTACCGGACGGGATGCGAGTTGGGTACCAATGAGGCGCTTAAGCAGGCGGTCCGCGCGGGCTTGGGCCTGGGCGTGGTTTCGGTGCAGACCATCGAACTCGAACTGCAGACGCAGTGCCTGCGCGTGCTGCCGGTCGAGGGCTTTCCTATCGTTCGAAAGTGGTTCGTGGTGCACCGCACTCACAAGCGGCTTTCGGCGGCGGCGCGCACTTTCCGCGAGATGCTGCTGGCACTCGACCCGAATGCGCCAGTCGTTGACGGTCAACTCCAGAACCCGGGGCCGACCTCGTAGACCGCGGTGTCATGCTCGGTTTGGCCCTGTTGGCTTGACCTCATCGTCGTAGCCCACCACGCTGGCCCGCGCCACATGCCCGGCACTCACTGACCGGTCGGCGCCGCGGGCTGCAACAGCGGCCGGTCATGGGCGAGCAAATGCGCTTCGCCGCGCTCGATGATGAAGTAGCGAAACGCCTCCGCGGCTGGCGACAACAGCTTCGATTGCAGGCGCACGATGTTCCAGCTGCGCATGATCGGCGTGCCTTGCACGTCGAGCACGCACAGCAAGCCACTGCGCACCTCCAGGCCGATGGTGTGCAGCGAGACGAAGCTCAAACCCATGCCGGCCATCACCGCCTGTTTGATCGTCTCGTTGCTCGACATCTCCATCGTGATGCGCGGCTCGAAGCGGTGCTCGGCGAAAAATTTCTCCATCGCCGCGCGCGTGCCCGAGCCATGCTCGCGCACGATGAACGAATAAGGGTCCAGGGCAGACACGGGGGGGTCGCCGATGCGCAGCAGCGGGTGCGCGGGCGGACACACGAACACGAGCGGGTGCGCCGCGAACGACTCGGAGCGTGTGGCGTACTCCTTCGGCGGGCGCCCCATGACAGACAGGTCGACGTCTCCGGATTCCATCAGCGCGACGAGCTGCTCGCGGTTTGCCGCGACGCGCAGGCGCACGTCGATGCCCGGGTGCTCTTCGTGAAAACGCGCGAGCAACTGTGGCACGAAATATTTCGCGGTGCTGACGATGCCGATCGTCAGCAGGCCGTGTTCGAGGCGCTTGAAGCGCGCCATCGCGTCGTCGGCTTCCTTCAGGTCCGCCAGCAGGCGTTTCGCGTGCACGAGGAAGTATTCGCCGGCGGTGGAGAGCGACACCTGGCGCCCATGGCGGTCGAACAGCGAAAGACCGACCTGGGTTTCCACCTCCTTGATCTGCATCGACACCGCGGGCGGCGTGAGGTGCAACGCGGCCGCCGCCTGAATCATGCTGCCCTGCTTGGCGACCTCGGTGAAGACGCGCAGTTGGCGGAACGTAATGTTCATTGGTCAGCTTTGCCTGATGTGTTGGGGAAGAACTTCTGACTATTCATTAACTCATCGCAAACTTATATTGCCTGGACCCGGTCGTCAAGCGCCATCTTCAAGCCCGCGCGACACCCCGAATCTTCCCAGGAGACCCCGTGAACAAACCCGTTGAAGAAGGCATGATCACCGACGCGAAGAAGCGCTACAGCGCCGGTGTGCTGAAGTACAAGCAGATGGGCTACTGGCAGCCCGACTATGTGCCCAAGGAGACCGACGTCATCGCGATGTTCCGCATCACGCCGCAAGAAGGCGTGGATTCGGAAGAGTGCGCCGCGGCCGTGGCCGGTGAATCGAGCACCGCCACCTGGACGGTGGTATGGACGGACCGCCTGACCGCCTGCGACCTGTACCGCGCCAAGGCGTATCGCGTCGACGCCGTGCCCAACACCGGCGTGGGCACGAAGACGGAAGCGCAGTTCTTCGCCTACATCGCCTACGACATCGACCTGTTCGAGGGCGGCTCGATCGCGAACCTCACCGCGTCGATCATCGGCAATGTGTTCGGCTTCAAGGCTGTCAAGGCGCTGCGCCTGGAAGACATGCGCATTCCGGTGGCTTACCTCAAGACCTTCCAGGGCCCGGCGACCGGCGTGATCGTCGAGCGCGAGCGGCTCGACAAATTCGGCCGCCCGCTGCTGGGTGCGACGACGAAGCCCAAGCTCGGCCTGTCGGGGCGCAACTACGGCCGTGTCGTCTATGAAGGCCTGAAGGGCGGCCTGGACTTCATGAAGGACGACGAGAACATCAACTCGCAGCCCTTCATGCACTGGCGCGATCGCTTCCTGTATTGCATGGAAGCCGTGAACAAGGCGAGCGCGGCGAGTGGCGAGGTCAAGGGCCATTACCTGAACGTGACCGCCGGCACGATGGAAGAGATGTACACGCGCGCCGAGTTCGCGAAGAGCCTGGGCAGCGTGATCATCATGATCGACCTGGTGATCGGCTACACCGCGATCCAGAGCATGGCGCTGTGGGCGCGCAAGAACGACATGATT
>JANOLJ010000277.1:0-3198 GCA_031419715.1 Burkholderiales bacterium
CAGGACCGATTCGCGGTGTCCTCAAGTTATCCAGGGCGTAACCGGGTTGACGCGGCCGGGGATTGCCGGCATCGACGCTGCCCCGCGAGCGTGGGCCGGAGAACGGGGGCGCCGCCGTCGCCCTACAGCCACGAGGGAAGCAGGCCGAAACTACATCGACCGTCAGCAACGGGCCGAAAGCAACCCTTCCCACCGCATCGGCGTATCACGCGTCGCGGGTCGCGCGATACGCGGTGGAACGGCTGAGATGCTGCAACGCGTTCAGCGGTCCACCATCATCGAAGCGCCCATCGAGCGCGTCTGGGCGATCCTGCGCGACTTCAACAGCCATGATCAGTGGCACGACGTGGTGGAAAGCAGCCGCATTGAAGGCGATGAGCTGCCCACGCAAGTGGGCTGCATTCGCAACTTCACGTTGAAGGACGGCAATCGCGTGCGCGAACAGTTGTTGACGCTCTCCGACACCGACTTCAAGAGCACCTATTGCATCGTCGAGGCGACGATACCGCTGCAGCGCTATGTAGCCACCGTCACGCTCAAGCGTGTCACCGACGGGAATCGCACCTTCTGGCATTGGGAGTCGACGTTCGCCACTCCGCCCGGGCGCGAGCGCGAACTGCGCGATCTGGTGGGCCAAGGGGTCTACGAAGCGGGGTTTGAAAACCTGCGCCGCCATTTGCGAAGCACGCCATTGCACGCCCCGCGTCGCGGCAGCGCCGATGCGCCGCGCCCGGCGCGCACGGGTGGTTTGCCGATGGCGTCGCGCCAGATCGGGCAGCGCCGTTATGGCGGCGTCGAGGTGCTGGAGCCGTTCGTTGGCGAGGCGCCTGCGCCCGGCCCCGGTGAGGTGCGCATCGCGCAACGTGCGATCGGCGTCAACTACATCGACATCTATCTGCGCCGGGGCGACATCCCGGCGATGCTGCCCTTGCACGGCTCGTCAGGCCCGCCGGGCGTGCTTGGCATGGAAGCGGCAGGCACGGTGCTCGATGTTGGCGAGGGCGTGAGCAGCGTATTGCCCGGCGATCGCGTCGCCTACATGCATGGCGCGCCGGGCGCCTATTGCAGCGTGCGCACCGTGCCGGCGGATCGCGTGTTGCGCTTGCCGCCCCAGGTGGAAGACGTGGCAGCCGCGGCGTTGCTGCTGAAAGGCGTCACTGCCGATTACCTGGTGCGCGACCTCGGCCACGTGAAGCCCGGCACCAAGCTGCTCGTGCATGCCGCCGCGGGTGGTGTGGGCTTGCTGCTGTGCGCCTGGGGGCGCGCGCTCGGCGCCACTGTGATCGGCACGGTGTCGAGCGACGAGAAGGCACGCGTCGCGCGCGAACACGGCTGCGAACATGTCATCGTGACGCGCGACTACCTCTTTGCCGATGCCGTGCAGCGCTTGTGTGGCGGCGCCGATGTCATCGTTGACGGCCTGGGCGAAGCGGCGCGCGAACAAAACATGGCGGCGCTGGCGCTGTGTGGCCACTGGATCAGCCTGGGCCAGGCGAGCGGCGCATTGAGCCCGGTCGATGCGAACTGGCTGATGCACAAGTCGGCAACGTTCTCGCGGCCGGTGGCGTTCCACTATGTCGTCACGCACGCCGCGCTCGCCGAGCGCGCCGCTCGCGTGTGGGACGCGCTCGCCGCGGGCACGTTGCGTGCGCCGACGATCGAGCGTTTCACGCTCGACGCCGCGGCGCAGGCGCATGCGCGCATCGAGGCGCGTGCGACGATCGGCGCGGTGGTGCTATTGGCGTGATGTTCGGAATCGAGTTACCAAAGGGAGCAGGCCCATGATCGTCGGCATGAACCACTTCACCGTGATCGCAGAAGACCTGGAGCGCACGCTCGACTTCTATGTCGGCCTGCTCGGCATGGAGATGGGCCCGCGCCCCGACCTCGGCTTTGCGGGCGCGTGGCTCTATGCCGACGGCCGCGCCGTGCTGCATGTGTATGGCGACCGGCCGGTGCCGGCCTCGCGCGCCGGGGTGATCGACCACATGGCGTTCTCGGCGAAGGGCCTCAGCGCAGTGAAAGCCCGTTTCGACGCGCGCGGTGTGAAGTACGACTTGCGCCAGCAGCGCGGCGCGGGGACGTGGCAGTTGTTCTGCTTCGACCCGAACGGCGCCAAGGTGGAGTTGGACTTCGACCCGTCGGAAACGCTTTGACGGCGCGCTGCCAGCGTGCGGTCAGCCCGTCGGCGCCTCGGCGTTTCAGTGGCGGTACATCTCGATGCGCGGCAGCAGATCGAAGTCGCTGCCCATGCGCAGCACATGGCGCACGCGGTGCTTGCCCAGGCCCTGCACCAGCAGCTGCAACTGCTCGCGCAGGCTCGCTGATGGGTCGGCGTGCAGTTCCGGGTTGACGTGGCGCGAGCGGGTCAGCCGTGCGACGATGGTGTCGAGCGTGGAACGCGCTTCGTCTTCGCCGAAGCTGAGCACCAGCATGTCGGCCAGGCTCTCGATGACTGATTCTTCGCTGCTCGCCACATCGAGCAGCCGCGCGGCAGCCATCAAGGGAGCGCGCTCGACACCGCGTTCACGCAATTGCACAACCCCTTGGGCGACGGCGCCAAAGTGAAGTTCGTCGCCGGCCGCATGGCGCAGTAGCTCGGCGCTCACGCACACGAAGCGCGAGCGCGCGTCGATGCTCGCGCTCACCGGCAGGCAGGCACATTCGCCGTAGAGCGCGTCGCAGGTGCGGCCGCTGGCGTCGAGCAAGTGCCACTCGCTGTGCAGAAGCTGCAGGTCGGCTTGAGGCGCGTGCTGCGGCGGGAGCGACAGGCGCACCACGATGCGGCCCGCGCGATAGCCCGGAAACAACGGCGTGCCCAGCCAACCGTCAAAGTAGCTCGGCCGGGCGCGCGGGCCGCGCCAGACCCAGGCGTGCGCCGCGACACGCTTTGCATCGGCATGGAATTCGCTCATGTCACGCTCCGCAGGCTCGGCCGGGTGGCCCGGGCTGAGCCCGGGTCGGCATGGCTGGGTGGTGCGTTGAACGGCTCGATCAGGCGCGCTTGGCCTTTGCCGTGGCGGCTTTGCCCGACTTCGCGGCGACCGCGTTGACGTTCGCTTCGACCGCTTCACTGGCCTGCTTGGCCATCTTCTGCACACCGTCGAACGCTTCATTGGCGGCGAGCAAGCTGGACTTGAGCAGGCTCGTCACGTTTTCGCTGCCGGTCGGCGCGTTTTTCACTGCGTCGTCGATGAA
>JANOLJ010000278.1:0-18155 GCA_031419715.1 Burkholderiales bacterium
GCCGACGATGGCCACGAGCCGGCCGCCGAGTTTCAACTGCGACAACAGCGCCCCGGGCACTTCGGCCACCGACCCCGAGAGCACGATCACGTCGAACGGGGCTTCCTCAAGCAGGCCGCGGGCGCCGTTGAGGTGGCGTACCTGCGCATTCATGACCCAGGCGCGTTTCAGGTTGTCGGCGGCGATGCGCGCCAGTTCGGGCTCAATCTCCAGCGTAATCACATGCTGCGCCTGGCGTGCCAGCAGTGCCGCCATGTAGCCCGAGCCCGCGCCGACTTCCAGCACCTGCTCGTGTTTGCGCACCTGCAGTTCCTGCAGCAGACGCGCTTCCACCTTGGGCGCCAGCATGCACTGGCCGCCGGGCAACGGAACCTCGGTGTCGACAAACGCCATCGCGCGATAAGCGGTGGGGCAGAATTCCTCGCGCCGCATCTGGGCCAGCAGCGACAGCACGTCCTGGTCGAGCACGTCCCACGGCCGGATCTGCTGTTCGATCATGTTGAAGCGGGCTTGTTCGACGTTCATGGGCAGCATCGCTGGGCTCGTTGGATGACAGGAGGGGAGCACCCGAAGTGCCGGCATTCTATTTCGCAAGGCCTGGCGCCGTGCCATGGTGGGCTGCGGCGCGCTTGTTCTTTCGCAGGGCCCAGCTCGCCAGGTCGTCGAGATAGCAATAGATCACGGGCACGACCACCAGCGTGAGCAGCGACGACGTGATCACGCCACCGATCACCGCCTGGCCCATCGGCGCGCGCTGCTCCGAGCCTTCCGTCAGCGCGAACGCCAGCGGCACCATGCCGAAGATCATCGCCAGCGTCGTCATCATGATCGGGCGCAGGCGAACCCGCGCCGCATAGATCAGCGCGTCGTGGCGCGACATGCCGCTGCCGGGCTCACCACCACTGGCCAGCGTGCCATGCAGGCCGTCGTTGCGCACCGTGCCCTCGCGCGAGCGGATCGCGAAGTCGATCAGCAAAATCGCATTCTTCGTCACCAAACCCATCAGCATCACGATGCCGATGATGGAGAACATGTTCAGCGTCGAGCCGAACATGAACAGCGCGCCGACCACACCGATCAGTGTGAGGGGCAGCGAACTCATCAGGGCCAGTGGCTGGAGGAAGCTCTTGAACTGTGATGCCAGGATCATGTAGATGAAAACCACCGCCAGGCCCAGCGCCGAGACGGCATAGGCAAAGCTCTCCTGCATGTCTTTCGTGGACCCGCCGAAGCGGTAGTTGTAGCCCGGGGGCAGGGCGGTGTTGTCGAGAACCTGGCGGATGTCCGCCGCCACTTCACCGAGCGACCGGCCGGACACGTTGGCGGTGAGTTCGACCTCGCGATTCAAATCGCGCCGGTTGATCTGGTTCGCGCCGGTGGACGCCTGGAAGTCCGCCACTTGCGACAGGCGCACGATGCGCGGCGTGCCATCGGCATTGTTGCCCACCACCAGGCCGAGGCGCTCGATGTCGGCCGCGGCGTCGCGGGTTTGCGGCGCGAGCCTGACCTTCACGTCGTAGTTCTGGTTGTCTTCGGCCTTCCAGTTGCCCACTGTCTGGCCGGCGATCAGGGCGCGCAGGCTGCTGGTGAGGGCACCCACGCTCAAACCGGCGTCGGACGCAGCGTCGCGCTTCACCGTGATCGACAGCGTCGGCTTGTTCGGCTTGGCGCTGCTGTCCAGGTCCACCAGCCCGGGAATCGCGCGCAGGCGTGGCAGCAATACGGCAGTCAGGCGCTCCAGCTCGCGCAAATCGCTGCCTTGTAGCGACACCTGAAGCGGCTTCGTTCCACCCACGGCATCGAGCAGGCCGACATGCGTGACCGCGATTCCCGGAACCCGCAACAAGCGCTCGCGCAGCGGCACCGAGAGTTGGTCGACGTTGAGCGCGCGGTCTTCACGGTCCACCAAGCGCACATAAATCGACGCGTACATCTTGCCTGCCGACTGGCCGGTGTTGATGGTCGCCAGCGTGTACTTGACTTCCGGCATCTCGCGCACGACGGCTTCGACCTGGCGCGCCTTGGCTTCGGTGGCTTCGATCGACGAGCCCACCGGCGTGTGGAAGTTGACGAAGGTTTCGGAGTAATCTGCCTTCGGAATGAACTCGGTGCCGAGCAGCGGAACGATGCCAAAACTGGCCACCAGCGTGAGCAGCGCGATGCCCAGCGTCGCCAGCCGATGGTGCAGCGACCAGCTGAGAATTGCCTCGTACATGCGCCCCAACCAATGGGAGAACCGGTCCACGGCGCCGGTCACTCGGCCGATCGTGCGGTCGTAAAGCGACTTCGGGCCTTGATCGGTGCCGGTGTGGATGGCCGGGTCGTGCCAGATGCTGGAGAGCATCGGATCGAGCGTGAAGCTGACGAACATCGAGATCAGCACGGCAGCGACGATCGTGATGCCAAACTCATGGAAGAACTTACCGACGATGCCGCCCATGAAGCCGATCGGCTGGAACTCGGCGACGATCGTCATGGTGGTGGCCAGCACCGCCAGGCCGATCTCGTTCGTTCCTTCCAGCGCCGCGTCGTGCGCGTTCGCGCCCATCTGCACATGGCGCACGATGTTTTCGCGCACGACGATTGCATCGTCAATCAGCAGGCCCACGCACAGGCTGAGCGCCATCAGCGTCACCACGTTGATCGTGAAGCCGAAGGCGTACATGAACAGGAAAGTGCCGATCAGCGAGATCGGCAGCGTCAATCCGGTGATCACGGTGGATCGCCAGGAATTGAGGAACAGGAAGACGATGCCGATCGTGAGCGCCGCGCCCTCGAACATGGTGCGGCGCACGTTGTTCACCGACACGCGGATCGGCCGTGAGGCGTCGCGTACCAGCTCGAGCTTCATGCCAGGCGGCATTTGCATCTCGAGCTTGGTGATGACCGCCGCCAGCCCGTCGACAACGTCAAGCGTGTTCTCGCCCTGCGCCTTCTGCACCTCGATGGCCAGGGTGCGCGCGCCGTTGTAAAGCGCCAGGCTCTCCACTTCCTCTGGGCCGTCCACCACCTCGGCGATTTGCGCGAGGCGAATCGCCACGTTGCCGCGTCGCGCGACGATCAGGTTCTTGAAGTCCTCGGGGCGCGCGATGCGCCCCTGAATCTGCACCACCTGTTCGGTCTGCAGTGAACGCAAGGCACCTGCCGGCAAGTCCTGGTTCTCGCTGCGCACTGCGGCGAAGACCTGGTCGACGCCAACGCCCAGCGCCTCCATCGCCTGCGGGCGCAGGTAGATGTTGATTTCGCGCTTTTGCCCGCCCACGAGCGTGACCGAGCCGACGCCGCGCACGTTTTCCAGGCGCTTTTTCACCACCTGGTCGGCGAACGTCGTCAGCTCCAGCGTGCTGCGCGAAGCGTCGGGCGACGTCATCGCCAAGGAATAGACGGGTCGACTCGCCGGGTCGAAGCGCGAGACGCGCGCTTCCTTCACCTCTTCGCGCAAGAGCGGCCGCACCGAGGCGACTTTCTCGCGCACGTCGTCGGCCGCCTTGCGCCCCTCGACATCGAGGTTGAACTGCACGATCACGACCGACGCGCCTTCGTTGGAGCGCGAGAACAACTGGCTGATGCCGGCGATCGTGTTCACCGCCTCCTCGATCTTGCGCGTCACCTCGTTCTCGACGATCTCCGGCGACGCGCCGGGATAGTCGATCTGGATCACGACGGTCGGGAAATCGATGTTCGGAAACTGGTCTACTTTAAGTCGCTGGTAGGAAAACAGCCCCAGCACGACGAATGCGAGCATGACCATCGTGGCCATGACCGGGTTGGAGATCGAAACGCGCGTGAACCACATGGGTGTTGAACGCCTTTGGGTCTCTCAACGTGCCGCGGCGGCGGTCGAGGCGGGGCCGGGCGCGGGGCCGGCACTCGGCATCGCGCCGGTAAAGCGAACGGCGGTGCCGTCGCGAATCGAGCCCACGCTGCCGGCCAGGATGCGCTCGCCGGGCGCCACGCCGGAGGCAACTTCGACCCACGCCTGCCCATTCACCTCGCCGCGCAGGCCCAAGCTCACCTCGCGCGCGCGCACCTGCTCGCCTTGCAGAAGCAGCACATGGGGCTTGGCGCCGTCGGTGCGCACGGCAGACAACGGCACGGCGGTGGTGGCCTTGCGGGCGAGTTCAATCTTCCCCGTTGCGAACATGCCCTGGCGCAGTTGAGGCTGGCCCTGAACGGCGAGGTAGACCATGATCGAGCGGCTGCCCGCCTGGGCGCTCGGGTTGATGCGCGCCACCTTCGCGGTGATGCGTGCGTCGACGCCGTCAATGCTCAGCAGCGCCGGCTTGCCCAGGCTCAGCGCGCCGATGTCCTCAGTAGCGACGGCGGCTTCGAGTTCGAGTTGCGACAGGTCGACAATCTCGATCAGTCGCGCGTCAATCGCCACACGCTCACCGGGCTGCACCAGGCGTTGCGAGACCAGGCCGGAAATCGGTGCGACCAGCGTGGCATCGGCGCGCGCCTTGCGCGCCAGTTCCACCGCCGCGAGCGCCGCCTCCAACGTGCCCTGCGCCGCCGCGTCGTTCGACACCGAAGTCTCCAGCCCCGTCGGCGAAATGAAGCCCTGCGCGACCAGGGCGCGGTTGTTTTCGAGCGCGCGCGTGGCGATCGCTGCTTGCGCCTTGGCCGACGCCGCGGTCTGCTCCGCCTGGCGCAAACGCCAATCCAGCTCCGTGCTGTCGAGCTGGCCGAGGATTTGGCCGCGAGTGACCCGGTCGCCCTCGCGCACGGTCAGCGATGTCACTTCGGCGGCGACTTTGGCTTTCAGGAACGCGCTTTGGGTCGCCTTCAGGCCGCCGGAGATTTCCAGCGTGCGTGTCAGCTCGATGACGCCTGCCGTCAACACATCGGAAGCGGCCAACTCCAGTGCCACGCTGGCCTTGGCGGCTGCCGGCTGTGGCGCGGGCGCCTTTTGACGCTGCTGCAAGGTGCGCAGCGCGATCGCGCCGAGCACCAGCACGGCGGCCGATATCGCGACCCATCGAAGCGCGCGTTTCATGGGCGAGTCGCCTTTCTGCTCCTGGATTTCGGGGGCGCTGCCGTCTTTGTCGCGGGTGCGCGCGGCGGGCGCTTGGCGCGCACCGTGTGGTCCTTCAGGCCGTTGAGCACCAGGTCGAGCTGCGCTGCAATGAACGCGCGCGGGTCGATCGAGTGCATCACGCCGCATGCTCCGATCGAATGCTTGTGCATTACTAAGAACAGCATCGGAGCGATCAGTGCATGCACGACCTCATTGACATTGACACGCCGGAACTCGCCTCGCTCGATGCCCCGCTGCAGCATCACGGACAGCAGATGATGCGTCGGCTTGATCACCTCATCAGCGTAGAACTGCGCAATTTCCGGGAAATTGCGCACCTCCGAAATCATCAACTTCATGATGCCGGACGCCCGCGTTTCGCCGATGCGCTCCCACCATTGCCGGTAGATCACTGCCAACAGCTCGGCGCTGGATCCATTGAAGTGTTCGACGATGTCCAGGCCCTGGGCGATCTCTTGCACCATGTTGTGCCGGATCACTTCTTTCAGCAGCTCTTCCTTGCTTGGGTAGTACAGATACAGCGTGCCCTTGGACACCCCCGCACGCTGCGCCACTTCTTCCGAACGTGTGGCCGCGAAGCCCTTCTCCACGAACAGGTCGAGCGCGGCGTCGAGCAGTTCTTGCGGGCGCGCCTCTTTGCGGCGTTGTCGGATGGTGGGCTGGGCGAGCATGGCGTGTTGTAATGACTGACCGGTCAGTAATGTAAGCGTCCTGACGTGGCGGGTCAATCCTGAGGACCAAGGGTTAAGGGCCGACTAAGCCCCTGGGACGAGGGATGGCGGCATGACCGTGTGCGAAATACATTTTTCGCCATGGGCATCCTCGCGATCGGCTTAAGTCACTCTTCGGCAGCACAAAGCGTGCGTGGCCGTTTTGCGTTCGCCCCCGACGAACTGGGGCCAGCGTTGAGCGGCCTGCGCGAGCGCCTGCGCACGTCCGAGGCGGCGCCCGAAGTTGCACTGCTGTCGACGTGCAACCGCACCGAACTCTACTGCGCAGTCGATGCCGCCCGCGTTGACGACATAGCCGGCCCTGCCGTGCAATGGCTCGCCGACAAAGGCCGCGTGACGAGCGAGAAATTGCTCGCCTGCGGCTACGTCAAAGAGGGCAGCCATGTGGCTCGCCATGCATTTCGTGTCGCCAGTGGGCTGGAGTCGATGGTGTTGGGAGAGCCGCAGATCCTCGGCCAGATGAAGCGCGCCGTGGTGGGTGCCGCAGTGGCCGGCACCTTGGGCAGCACCCTGCATCAGTTGTTCCAGCGCACGTTTTCAGTTGCGAAGGAGGTTCGCACAACCACGGAAATCGGTTCGCATTCCGTAAGCTTGGCCGCCACCGCCGTGCGCCTTGCGCAACAGCACTTCGGCGATCTGCGCCGCATCAAACTGCTGTTGGTGGGGGCGGGCGAGATGATTGCCCAAGTGGTGGCCCATTTCGTGAGCCACCAGCCAGCGCAGATCGTCGTGGCCAACCGCAGCCCGGCGCGCGCCCAAGACCTGGCACAGCGCTTCGGTGCACAGAACATGTGCCTGACGGAGCTGCCGGCGCGCTTGCATGAATTCGACGTTGTTGTCACCTGCACGGCGAGCATGTTGCCCATCATCGGCCTGGGCGCGTGCGAACGCGCCGTGAATGCGCGCGCCGGCCGCACAACGCTGATGATCGACCTGGCCGTGCCGCGGGACATCGAGCCCGAGGCGGCGCGTCTGCCCGGCATGCACCTCTACTCGATCGATGACCTCGGAGTGTTCGTGCAAAGCGCCGGGTCGAAGCGCCGCTCGGCGATCGTGCATGCCGAAGCGATCATCGAAAAGCAGGTGCAACAGTTCGTGGGTTGGCTGGATCAGCGCAGCGCGGTGCCGTTGATCCAGGCGCTGAATGCCCAGGCGTACACCTGGCGTGCCCTAGAAATCTCGCGTGCCCGCAAGCGCCTCGCGCGCGGCGCCGACATCGAAGAAGTGCTCCAAGGGTTGGCTCTAGGCCTGACGCAGAAAGTGCTGCACGGCGTGTTCAAGGAGATCAATGGCGCCGACGGCGAAGTTCGCGCCGCGAGCGCCGAGGTCTTCGCTCGTTCCTTGCTTCGGCCTGCGGGACGGCTTCACTGAGGGCGGTGGCCTAGGCTGTTGACCCTATTCGAGGTTCTGCACCTGCTCTCGCATCTGTTCGATCGCGACTTTCATCTCCACTGCCACGTTGGTGAGATCTATCGATGCGGCTTTGGAGCCCAGTGTGTTCGCCTCGCGCAGCAACTCCTGGATCAGAAAATCCAGGCGCTTGCCGACTTCGCCGCCCGCGCCCAGCAGCCGTTCAATCTCTTCCAGGTGCGAGCGCAGGCGCGCCAGCTCTTCGGCCACGTCGATGCGTATCGCGTAAGCCGCCGCTTCGTTGACGGCGCGCTCGTGCAGGGTTTGCTGTGGAATCGTCTGCGCCGCGCCCACGGTGTCCAGCGCTTCGCGCCAGCGTTCGACGAAACGCTGCTGCTGGCGCTGCACGACGGCGGGCACGAGCGGTTCGGCGCGGGCCGCCAGTTCGCGCAGGTGGCGGGTGCGCTCCATCAATACGGCACCCAGGCGCGCGCCTTCGCGGGCTCGCGCGTCCCGCAGTCCCTGGATGGCGCGCTTCGCGGCTTCGAGCGCCGCTTCGTCCAGCCGCTCCACGGGCTGCGCGCCCTTGCACCAGATCAAGACCTCGTGCACTGACAGGGGTGCCGCCTTGGGCAACCAGCCTTGCACGGTGCTCTCCAGCCGTGCCAAGCGGTTCATTTGTTCGGTGCGAGGCAGCGGCACCGCGCTGTCAGCTTCGGTGTTTGTCGTCAGCCGCAGCTCGATCTTGCCGCGCTTGAATGCGGCGCCCAAAAGCTCGCGCAAGCTCGGTTCGAGTGAGCGCAATTCGTCCGGCAAACGAAACGCCAGGTCGAGGAAACGGCCGTTCACCGACCTGAGCTCAACTCCCACGCGCCCGCCACCCCTGGCACCTTCGCTCGGCGAAGCCACATCGTCGCGGCCCGCAAGCTGTGCGGAAGTGTCCACTGTCGAGGCACTGGCGTAGCCGGTCATACTGTAGACTGCCATCGAGAAACCTCACCCCGCGAATTCGTACATGTCCAAGCTCAAGCCTGCTCCGTTGCCACCTGGCACGGTCGTAGGAGGCTACCAGATCGTCAAGAAGCTCGCGGCCGGGGGCTTCGGCGTGGTCTACCTGTCGGAAGATTCGGAGCGCCGCCTTGTCGCGCTCAAGGAATACCTGCCGGCGTCGCTGGCCGAGCGCTCGCCGGGCGAGCTGACACCGCGCGTCAAGCCCGACAAACTGCCGCTGTACCGCTTGGGCCTGAAGAGCTTTTTCGAGGAAGGGCGCTCGCTCGCGCAAATCGCCCACCCCAGCGTCGTGTCGGTGCTGAATTTCTTCCGCGAGAACGAAACCGTCTACATGGTGATGAACTACTTGCAGGGCGACACCCTGCAGGATTTCATCGTCACGGCGCGCGACCTGAAGCGCGACAAGGTGTTCCGCGAGTCGACGATCCGCTCCCTGTTCGACGAAATCCTGCGCGGCTTGCGCATCGTGCATCAGCACAAGATGCTGCACCTGGACATCAAGCCGGCGAACATCTTCATCACGAACGACAACAAGGCGGTGCTGCTCGACTTTGGCGCGGCGCGCGAAGTGCTGAGCAAGGAAGGCAACTTCATCCGCCCGATGTACACGCCGGGCTTCGCCGCGCCCGAGATGTACCGGCGCGACGGCACGCTCGGCCCCTGGACCGACATCTACGCCATCGGCGCGTGCATCTATGCCTGCATGCAGGGTTACCCGCCGAACGACGCGCCGCAGCGCATCGAAAAAGACCGCTTGGCGCTGAGCCTCTCGCGGCTGCGGAACATCTATTCCGACAACCTGATCGAGGTCACGGAGTGGTGCATGTCGCTCGATCCGCTGTCGCGCCCGCAAAGCGTGTTCGCGTTGCAGAAAGAATTGGCGCGCGAGACTGAGCGCAGCTACACCAAGCTCAGTTTCAGTGAAAGGCTCAAGCTCCAGCTCGAAAACCTGTCCGCCGGCGCAAAGACCTAGATCCATGCGCTTCTCCGTCTATCAGGTCAGCCGCAGAGGCGGCCGGGAAAAGAACGAAGACCGGATGGGCTATTGCTACACCCGCGAGGCCGGACTTTTCGCGTTGGCCGATGGCATGGGCGGGCACCCGGAAGGCGAGGTCGCCTCACAACTCGCGCTGCAAACGCTGGCGGCGATGTTCCAGCGCGACTGCAAACCCACGCTGGCCGACCCCTTGCGCTTTTTGCTTGACGCCATCATCGCCGGCCATCATCAGCTGCTTCGCTACGCCACGCAGGCTGCGCTGATCGACACGCCGCGCACGACGGTCGTGGCCTGCCTGTTGCAAGGCAACGCCGCCTATTGGGCGCATTGCGGCGACTCGCGCATGTACCTGGTGCGCGGCGAGAAACTCATCGCCCGCACGCGGGACCACTCTTACTCGGAACTGCAGAACACGATGGGCAAGGTGGCGCCGATGCCCGAGCGCTTTAACCGCAACGTGTTGTTCACCTGCCTGGGCAGCCCTGGCAAGCCTGTGGTCGACACCGCGGGGCCGCTGTTGCTTCAGCCCGGAGACCGCCTGATGCTGTGCTCTGACGGCCTGTGGGGCACGGTGCCCGATGCGCAAATTGTCGAGATGCTGGCGAACCGGCCGATCTCCGATGCCGTTCCCGACCTGGTGGAGCAGGCGCTGCGCGCTGGCGGGCCGAAGTGCGACAACGTGTCGGTGCTGGCCGTCGATTGGGAGTCCGCCGAGAACGATGACTCCGCCAGCGGCGTCTCGACCGATTCGCTCAGCCCCGAAGTCTTTGCCTCGACGATCCAGGCCGGCGTGCTCGGCACCGAGCCGCCGGTGGACGAACTCGACGAAGCCGAGATCGAGCGCTCGATCCGCGAAATCAACGAAGCCATCAAGCGCTCGGCGCAGAAGAAGCCTTGAACGTGGCGAAGATCGAGGCACCCGCATTCGCGCGCACGCTCACGCGTGCTCATGACGCATTGCGACCGGTGCGCCTCACGCGTGAATTCACTAAACACGCTGAAGGCTCGGTGCTCATCGAATTCGGCGACACCAAGGTGTTGTGCACCGCCTCCGTCGAAGAACGCGTGCCGCCGCACAAGCGCGGCTCCGGCGAAGGCTGGGTCACGGCCGAATACGGCATGTTGCCGCGCGCCACCCACACTCGCAGCGACCGCGAAGCGGCGCGCGGTAAACAAAGCGGTCGCACTCAGGAAATTCAGCGACTCATCGGGCGCTCGCTGCGCTGCGTATTCGACCTGAAGGCGCTCGGCGAGCGCACGATCTCGCTCGACTGCGATGTGCTCCAGGCCGACGGCGGCACGCGCACCGCGGCGATCACCGGCGCCTTCGTTGCCGCACATGATGCGGTGAGCTGGCTGCTCGCGCAAAAGCGCATCGAGGCCTCGCCGATACGCCAGTTTGTCGCCGCGGTTTCGGTCGGCGTGGTGCAGGGCACGCCTTTGCTCGACCTGGAGTACGTTGAAGATGCGGCGTGCGACACCGACATGAATGTCGTGATGACAGCGGCCGGCGGTTTTGTCGAACTGCAAGGCACCGCCGAGGGCGAGGCCTTCAGCGGCGAGCAGATGGACGCGATGTTGCGTCTGGCGCGCAAGGGCATCAAGGAATTGCTCGCCGCACAGCGCGCATCGCTTGGGTTCTGAGGCCATGCGCCTCGTCCTGGCGTCGAACAACGCCAAGAAACTCGCCGAACTTCGAACGCTGTTCTCGCCACTGGGGTTCGACTGGCTGAGTTGCGCCGAATTGGGCATCACGGAGCCGAGTGAGCCGCATCGAACCTTCATCGAAAACGCCCTCGTCAAGGCGCGCCACGCCGCCCGGCACGCGGCCTGCGCGGCGATTGCCGACGACTCGGGCCTGTGCGTGCACGCCCTGGGCGGCGCACCCGGCGTCGATTCGGCGAACTATGCGTCGATCGTGGTTCCCGAGGGCGAGGGCGAGGGCGAGGGCGAGCGCGAGGCGCAACGCCGCGCCCAGGACGAAGCCAACAACCACCTGCTGCTGGAGCGCCTGCGCGACGTATCGGATCGGCGAGCGCATTTCGTGAGCACCTTGATCGCGTTGCGCAGCGCGGACGATCCCGAACCGCTGGTCGCCGTCGGGCGCTGGCAGGGCGAGATACTTCATGCACCTCGTGGCAGCGGCGGATTCGGCTACGACCCGCTGGTGTTCATTCCCGCGCTGGGGCTGAGCGTGGCCGAGCTCGGCGCTGAGGTGAAGAACCGCCAGAGCCACCGCGCCATCGCGGCGCAGGGCATGCTGCTGGCGATGCGGGAGAGCTGGAATCTTGCGTGACATCCGCATCGGCGTGGTGCCTGAGTCCGAAAAGCCCGCGGAATCCGACGGCACGCGTTTGCAGCGCTACATGCGCCCAGGCACGCTTGCGTTGGCGTCGCTGCCGCCGCTGTCGTTGTACGTTCACTTGCCGTGGTGCCTCAAGAAATGTCCCTACTGCGACTTCAATTCGCACGAACGGCGTGATGCGGGGGGGCTGCCCGAACAACGCTACCTTGACGCACTGCGCGCCGACCTCGACGCGGCGCTGCCTTTCGTGTGGGGCCGGCGCGTGCAGAGCATCTTCATCGGCGGTGGCACGCCGAGCTTGTTCGCGCCCGAAGCCATCAATCGCCTGCTCAGCGACATTCGGGCGCGCCTACCTCTCGAGCCCGGCGCCGAGATCACGCTAGAGGCGAACCCGGGCACGTTCGAGCGCGACCGCTTTCGCGCCTACCGCGCCGCAGGCGTGACGCGCCTGTCGATCGGCGTGCAAAGCTTCAACGACGCCAAGCTCGGGCAAATCGGCCGGGTGCACGACGGGCACCAAGCGCGCGCGGCGGTCACCGAAGCGGCTGACGCCTTCGACACCTACAACATCGACCTGATGTACGCGCTGCCCGGCCAGACACTCGCCGAACTCGCGGCCGATCTTGAGGAAGCGCTGTCGTTCGCGCCGCCGCACTTGTCGATCTACCACCTGACGATCGAGCCCAACACGGTGTTCGCGAAGTTCCCGCCGGCCTTGCCCGACCACGACATTGCGTGCGACATGCTCGACCACCTCGCGCAGCGTTGCGCGGGCAGCGGCTTGCAGCGCTATGAAGTCTCCGCCTTCGCCCGGGGTGGCCAGCGCTGCGTGCACAACCTGAACTATTGGCAATTCGGCGACTATCTTGGCGTCGGCGCCGGGGCGCACAGCAAGTTGACTTACCCGCACCGCGTGGTGCGCCAGGTGCGCCAGCGCGAACCCGAGAGTTACATGGAGCGCGCGCTGCGCGGCCAATGCATCGCCAGCGATGAAGAAGTGGCGCGTGCGCAGCTGCCGTTCGAGTTCATGCTCGGCGCGCTGCGGCTGCGCGAAGGGTTCGAGCTGGCCCGCTATTGCGAGCGCACCGGGCTGCCGATCAGCACGATCGGCGCGGCGCTGGACGAAGCGCAGCAGCGCGGCTGGCTTACGCAAGACCTGAAGCATGTGCAGCCCACGGCGCTGGGGTTCGACTTCCTGAACGACTTGCAGTCTTTGTTTCTCGTCGATGACGCGGCGTGAGCGCGTGCGGCGCCGCGCGTGGCACGCCGCACTGCTAGACTGAGCCATGATTGCGCCGATCAACGCGCCGATTCGCCTGGTGCGCAGCGACTCCGCCGGGCAAGGGCAGGCGCCGAGCCTCGATCTTGAAGCGGCATTGCAGCTGCTGCAGCACTCCGGCCATGGCCTGCCGGCGCTTGACGCCGTAGGCCAAACCGCCTGGCTGCAAGCCTTGATCGACGGGCTGTGCCGGCTCTCCAGCCATGACCCGTTGACGGGGCTGGCGAACCGGCGCGAATTCGAACTGGCCATCACGCGCGAACTCGACCGCGTCGCCCGCACCGGTGAGCCGGCGTTGCTGCTGATGATCGATGTCGACCGATTCAAGCAGGTCAATGACAGCTTCGGCCACGGCATCGGCGACCTCGCACTCGTCTCGGTGGCCAAGATGCTTCAGGCGAGCATCCGGCCGATGGACAGCGTGGCGCGAATTGGTGGCGAGGAATTCGCCATCGTCTTGCCGAATTGTCCGTTTGACTTCGGGCTCGCGGCCGCGGAGCGGGTGCGACTGAGAGTGGCGAGTCTGAGCATCGACATCGGGCGCGACGACCCGCTGGGCCTCACTGTCAGCGTGGGCGGCGCGTTTTCGCCGGTGCAGGCGCGGCCTGAGGCACAGCAATGGCTGGCGCGTGCCGACGCGCAGCTGTACCGCGCCAAGGCCGACGGCCGCAACCGCTCGTGCCTGGAGCCGCCCGCGGGCGAGGCCGAGGCACAGATGTCGATGTTCGGCCAGTCGTGGTTCCAGACCCCGGAATGACGCC
Organism: Burkholderiales bacterium; assembly: GCA_031419715.1. Lineage (GTDB taxonomy): Bacteria > Pseudomonadota > Gammaproteobacteria > Burkholderiales > Burkholderiaceae_C > JAEMQF01. The sequence goes on from JANOLJ010000278.1 coordinate 13,473, forward strand.
GTTCGAGGCGCTGGGCGGTGAGCCGCAAGTGCGCGCCCTGGTCGAACGCTTCTACGACTTGATGGAACTAGACCCCGCGTTCGCCCCGATACGCGGCTTGCACCCCGGCACGCTGGAGGGTTCGCGCGACAAGCTCTACTGGTACCTGTGCGGCTGGCTGGGCGGGCCGCAGCACTATGTGCAGCGCTTCGGCCATCCGCGCCTGCGGGCTCGGCATCTGCCGTTCGCAATCGGCCTCATTGAGCGAGATTTGTGGCTGCTGTGCATGCGCAAGGCGATGCACGACGTGGGCGTCGACGTGTCATTGGCGGCCACGCTGGAAGCGTCGTTCTTCAACACCGCGGACTGGATGCGCAACCGAGAGGAGCGGTAGTTCGGCGCCAGTGGCCGGCGCCGCGCGGCCGGCGGCCCGCGGCCCGCGCACAATGCGCCCGACGTGCCCGACGTGCGCTTCGTGCGCTTCGTGCGCTTCGTGCGCATCGAGACATCAATCGCGTCTATCGGTCTTGCTCGGCCGCAACAGCACGAGCAATGCGCCGCTCCCGCCATCCGCCGCGCGCGCCTGGGTGAAAGCGACGACGTCGTCACGCTGAATCAGCCAGCCCTTGACCTTCCCCTTCAACACGCTTTGCCGGCCGGGCGAGCCGTTGCCCTTGCCGTGGATGACGCGCACACAGCGCCGGCCGGATTGGCCCGCGGCGCGCAGGAACTCGACGAGATGCGCGCGTGCCTGGTCGCGGCGCAAGCCATGCAGGTCGAGATGGCCCTGCGTCACCCACACGCCGCGGCGCAGCTTGCGCACCACGTCGGCGCCGACACCGGGGCGAACAAACGACAGCGCCTCGTCGGTTTCGAGCAGCCAGTCGGCGTCAAAATCATCGGAAAGCGATTGCCGCAGCACCTGCGCTTCGTCAATCTGACGCTGCCGCGCCACGGCAGGCGGGCGGGGCCGCTGGGGTGGTGTGCCCACGGCCTTGCGCAGCGCGATGACGGGGCCGACGGTCGCGGCGAACAAATTGCGGTCATGCGCCTCGCGCGCCATGCGCTCGCGCTCGCGTGCCGCCGCGCGCTCAGTGGCCTCGCGAGCCGCCCTCATTGCTCGGGCCAGCGTGCCAAGCTCGCCGAGTGTGCGGGCCTTGAGCGCGGGCTGACTCAGCTTTCTCACTGGCCGGCTCACAACACGCCGCGCTCGGCCAAAGACACCACGCTCGACTGCCCGACCACCAGATGGTCCAGCACCCGCACGTCAATCAGCGCGAGTGCCGATTTCAATGTCTGCGTCAAGAACTCGTCAGCGCGTGACGGCTCCGCGGTTCCCGAAGGATGGTTGTGCGCCAGGATCACCGCCGCCGCCTGGTGCTCCAGCGCGCGCTTGACCACTTCGCGTGGGTAGACACTGGTTTGTGTGAGCGTGCCGCGAAACATTTCTTCGAGCACGATCAAGCGGTGCTGCGCATCGAGAAACAGCACGGCAAACACTTCATGGTCGCGCCCCGCCAACTGCATGTGCAGGTAGGCCTTGACCTTGTCAGGCGAATCGAACAGCGTTCGCTCGGTGAACTCCTGCTTGAGCGAGCGTCGCGCGAGTTCAAGCACGGCCGCGAGCTCGGCGCGTTTCGCCGGCCCCAGGCCCTTGATGCGCTTCAGATCTTGCGCCCTGGCCCGCAGCAGTGGCGCGATGCCGCCAAAGCTGTCGAGCAGCTGCTGCGCCAAGTCGAGCACCGACACGCCGCGCGTGCCGGTGCGCAGCAACAACGCCAGCAATTCGGCGTCGGCGAGCGCTGCCGGGCCGAGGGCCAGCATCTTTTCGCGCGGCCGGGTCGACGCCGGCAAGTCCTTGAGCAGCATGGGGGTGGTGGGTTTGCGTTTTCGATTGCGCGACTAAACTGGGAGCCAGTCTAGCCACATCGGGCAAGCCCTTGACAAACGCCGCGTTCAACCCAGTCTCTGAAGAGTCGTTTTTGACCTTGCACTACCGGCTGTGCGGCCCGGATGGTGATGTCTTCCTCGACACCTTCGACGCCAAGCCCGCGACGCTGTCGCTCGGGCGCGGCGAGCTGACGCCAGCGATCGAGGCCTGCTTGATCGGCATGCACGAAGGGCAGTGTGCCCGCTTTGAGCTTGAAGCGGGCGTCGCATTCGGCGAGCGCAATCCGCAACTGGTGCAACAGGTGGCGCTGGACACACTGCGGCGCTTCGGCGATGCGCAGGCGGTCTATGAAGTCGGCGACGTGGTGCGTTTCCCCACCCCAGACGGCAACGCCGGCTATGCGGGCGTGGTGCAGGAAGTCGGCGCGCAGTCGCTGTGGTTTGATTTCAACCACCCACTGGCCGGCCGGCCGGTGAGCTTCGAAGTTCAATTTATCGGCGTGTTGTGATGAACACCAGCCTCGAAGAAGTCGTTCTTGCCGAGCCGCGCGGCTTTTGTGCGGGCGTGGACCGCGCGATCGAGATCGTGGAGCGCGCCCTGGTCAAATTCGGCGCGCCGATCTATGTACGCCATGAGATCGTGCACAACACCTATGTCGTGGAAGACCTGAAAGGCAAGGGCGCGATCTTCATCGAAGACCTCGCCGATGTGCCGCCCGGCGCGACGCTGGTGTTCAGCGCGCATGGCGTGAGCCAGGCGGTGCGCCAGGAAGCGAAGCGGCGCGGTTTCAGCGTCTTCGACGCCACCTGCCCGCTCGTGACCAAGGTGCACGTCGAAGTGGCCAAGCTGCACCGCGAGGGCTACGACTTCATCATGATCGGCCACAAGGGCCACCCGGAAGTCGAAGGCACGATGGGTCAGTTGAACGAGGGCATCTACCTCGTCGAAGACGTGGCCGATGTGGCCACCGTGCAGGTGGCGCAGACCGAGCGTCTGGCCGTGGTGACACAGACCACGTTGTCGGTGGACGATGCGGCGGAAATCCTCGCGGCCGTGAAGCGGCGCTTTCCCAGCGTGCGCGAGCCCAAGCAACAAGACATCTGTTACGCCACGCAGAACCGGCAAGACGCGGTGAAGGTGCTGGCCGGGGATGTAGACATCGTCATCGTCGTCGGCAGCCCGTCAAGCTCGAACAGCAATCGCTTGCGCGAGCTGGCGCAGCGCCTGGGCACACCGTCCTACATGGTCGATTGCCCGAGCGATCTGCAGGCCAGCTGGTTCGACGGCAAACGCATCGTCGGCCTGACCGCAGGCGCGTCGGCGCCCGACATCCTGGTGCAGCAGGTGATTTCGCAGTTGCGCGCGCTGGGCGTGATCTCGGTGCGCGCTTTGAAGGGGGTGCAGGAAACCGTGCACTTCCCGCTGCCGATGGGGCTGGGCGACAAGTCGATGAACAAGCCCGGCTGATCGCCTCGCGCAGCCGGGAGCGCCGGGCAGAAGGCCAGCGCAGCCCTGCCTACAATTCGCGGCTTCCTGACCTCACACCGGGCGGCGCCGCCGCAACCCATGCTCGACATCAACCTGCTCCGCAAGGACCTGGCGCTCGCCACTGAGCTGCTTTCCAGGCGCAAATCGCCCCAACCGTTTCTCGACGTGGCGCGCTTTGGCGCGTTGGAGAGTGAGCGCAAGGCCATCCAGACGCGCACCGAAGACCTGCAGGCCCAGCGCAAGAGCCTTTCCAAGCAGATCGGCGCGGCGAAGGCGAAGGGCGAAGACACCAACGCGGCGATGGCGCAGGTGAATGGTTTGGCCGATGAGCTGGTGGTGTCGAGCAAACGCCTGGAGGTGCTCCAGACCGAGCTGACGGCCCTGCTGATGGAAGTGCCGAACCTGCCGCACGCGAGCGTGCCCGCGGGCGCAGATGAAGCCGCTAACGTAGAGGTGCGGCGCTGGGGCGAGCCGCCGAAGTTTGCCTTTCCCCCGAAGGATCATGTCGACATCGGCGCGCCGCTCGGGCTGGACGCCGACCTCGGCGCCAAGCTCTCCGGCTCGCGCTTCACGTTGCTGCGCGGCCCGGTGGCGCGGCTGCACCGGGCGCTGGCGCAGTTCATGCTCGACGTGCAGACCCAGGAGCACGGCTACACCGAGTGCTACACGCCGTACATCGTCAACCGCGAAGTACTCGAAGGCACGGGGCAGTTGCCCAAGCTCAAGGACGACATGTTCTGGGTCACGCGGGGCGGCAGCGAGAATCAGCCCGAGCAGTACCTGATTCCCACCTCCGAGGTTTCGCTGACCAACAGCGTGCGCGGCCAGATCCTCGACGCCGCCGCATTGCCGATCAAGCTCACCGCGCACAGCCCCTGCTTCCGCTCCGAAGCGGGCAGCGCCGGACGCGACACCCGCGGCATGATCCGCCAGCATCAGTTCGACAAGGTCGAGATGGTGCAGATCGTGCAACCCGAACACAGCTACGACGTGCTCGAGCAGATGGTCGGCCACGCCGAAGCGGTGCTGCAAAAACTCGAACTGCCGTACCGCGTGGTACTGCTGTGCAGCGGCGACATGGGTTTCGGCGCGACCAAGACCTACGACCTCGAGGTCTGGCTGCCGGCACAGAACACCTACCGCGAGATCAGCTCCTGCTCGAACTGCGAAGCCTTCCAGGCCCGGCGCATGCAGGCGCGCTTTCGGAACGCGCAAGGCAAGACCGAACTCGTGCACACCCTCAATGGCTCGGGCCTGGCGGTCGGCCGCGCGATGGTCGCGGTGCTCGAGAACCACCAGCAACCCGACGGCAGCATCGCCATTCC
>JANOLJ010000279.1:0-23274 GCA_031419715.1 Burkholderiales bacterium
GGCTCGTGCGAGGGTTCGGCGCGGCGCGACAGGCGCTACCCGCTGGGGTTGGCAGGGGGCTCATGCTGTGGCGGTCTACGCTTCGCTTCGACTCCTCTGTGCTGCTCGCTCTGGGATCGCGCCGCAGAACTCATTGCGTTCGCTGCGCTCACTGCGTTCAAACAACCGTGGCGAGTCAGATGTGGAAGCGCGCGGCGCGCGCCCAATCCAGAGACAGGCCTGGCAGGCCGCGCCGGGCCAGAGGCCCGGCCGTTCGCCAGGCACGAACGGTCCACTGGACCGTTCGTGTCCGGGGCTCACCTGCTCGCCGCCACAGAAATCGCCCCCTGCCAACCCCAGCGGGTAGCGCCTGCCGCGCGGCAGCGGTGGCGGACTTTGTGGCAAACACCGGATGCCGCTTTTCGCGCATTGCCGCTCGATCGCGGGCGAACCTCACGAGCCGGAGCGAACGGGTATTTCACTTTCGTCCCGAACAACCAAACGGTGAAAGCGCGGCAGGCGGTACCCGGTGGGGGCGATTTCTGGGGCTTTGATCCGCGCAGGACTGGGGTCGGCGCGCGCCAGCGCGCCACCAAAACTGACTCGCCGCGCCTGTTTGAGCGTAGTGAGCGCAGCGAACGAAGCGAGTTCGCGGCGCGACCCCAGGCCGAGCAGCACAGCGGAGTCGGAGCGAAGCGTAGACCGCCCCAGCATGAGCCCCCGCCGGGTACCGCCTGCCGCGCCGCGCCCCAAGTCGCATGCGAAAGTGCGACGACTAACGCGGCTACCCCACGAATCGGCACCGCACCGCACCGCACCGCACCGCACCGCACCGCACCGCACCGCACCGCACCGCACAGCACAGCACAGCACAGCACCGCACCGGACATCACGGCACGGCACGTCACGTCACGGCAACGCAACGCAGCGCAACGCGAAGCTTGCGCCAACCGCGAACCCAAATGAGGGATCATCAGCCACGCGCCCTGGTTGAACAACCGAAATGACCACCTCAACTCTCAACTACCGCCAGCAACGCAACGTCGTCCCGCTGCCCTACCGCCAGGTCAGCGTGCAGCCCTATGACGGCGCGATGACGGACGCGGCGATCAAAGCGCATCTGCTCGGCCGCGAGGCCTATCGACGCACCAATTTCATCGTGCTGCACCGAGGTGATGTAGCGAACAGCGAGTTGGCGGTGGCCGCGGTGCGGCGCACCGAAGACGGGCCGCTGTTCTCGCCGATCACCGAAGTCGAGGTGATCGCCCTGCCCGACACCTGCGTCTACGCCAAGGACGAAGCCACCGACTGCGCGAATCGCTCCGCGCTGGCCACGCTCGCGCACAAGCACGGTGTTGGAGCGGACAAGACCCTGGTGGTGGGGGGGCTGTACGACCACATCAACTTCATCCACCATCCCGACCCATTGGTGCTGAAAATCGTCGAGGTCGCGCCGCCCGAGCCGCCGAAACTGTACGACCTGGTGCGCCATGTGCTGACCTACGCTGACCTGCCGGCGATCCGCGTCGAGCTTGAGCGCATCGAAATCGCAGACCTTGCGCGCCAGCATCCGTCCGCTGAATATCTCGTGCCTTGCCGCTCGGGCGGCCTGGACAAACTCGGTGGCCATGTCTCGTTTCTCGACGAGCGCCCCGAGAAGCGCCGCGACTGGGTGCTCGTGGGTTGCGAACGCAGCCTGCAGTTCCACCGGCATTACTACGGGGACGAGCCGCCGCGCGTCGAGATGTGCCCGCGGCGCATTGCCGGGGCGCGCAACTCGCCGACGATGGTGAAGTGCTGCCTGCTCGAATTCGACATCGAGCGCGAAGGCCAGGTGATGACGGTGCCTTGGGGAACCGATCTCGCGATGGTCGAGCGCGCGCTCAAGCAACTCGTCGGCGAAGGCAGCGCGCATGCTTGACAGCCACTGGCGCGACATCGCCGTCATCAAAGAGCTGCGCGGCCAGCGCACGGCGGCGCCGCGCAGCGCCGGCATGACGATGATCATCGACACGGGCCTGGGTGTGGCCGGCACGGCCGACGTGCTGGAAGCCGCGGGCGACTACATCGACCTCTGGAAACTCAGCTTCGGCACGTCGATCTTCGTGCGCCCGGCGGTGCTGGAACGCAAGCTGGAGCTGATCAAGTCGCGCAATATTCTGGTCTGCCCGGGCGGCACGCTGTTCGAGGCGGCGATCCTGCAGCAGCCGGCGCGCGTCTACACCACGCGCGCCGTCGACGTGGGTTTCACGGCGGTCGAAATCTCCGACGGCACGATCGAGTTGCCGGCATTTCGGCGCAAGCGCGTCATTGACGCCGCGCTGGAGGCGGGCCTGGTCGTGATCACGGAAGTCGGCAAGAAAGACCCGAATTCGCAGCCGCCACTGACCAAACTCGCCGAGCAGGCGCTGCGCGACATGGAATGGGGGGCGCGCTGGGTCATCGTGGAAGGGCGCGAGTCGGGCACTGGGGTCGGTGTGTTCGACGACGACGGCGGCGTTGACAGTGCGGGCCTGGAGACCTTCGCGCGCATCCTCGGTGAGAAGGCGGAGCGGCTGATCTGGGAGGCGCCACTCAAGCACCAGCAAACCGCGCTGATCGAACGCTTCGGCGTGAACGTTGGCCTGGGCAATGTGGATCCGCAACGTGTGCTCGCGCTCGAAGCGCTGCGCATGGGTTTGCGCTTCGAAACGCTTAAGCCCTTGGCCGACAAGCTGCGGCGCACCGGGCAATGGGCGTCGGAGCAGATCGAGGCCGTCGTCATCGGCGATGCGATGGACGGCCGGCGCAGCTTGTCGCGGCCACCGCACAGCGCGGCCGACACCGCGACGCTGAAGGCGCGGGATGGAGGGCGCTGAGCGATTGGTGGGGCGCGGCACTGGCGCCGTCACTGGGGCCGTCACTGGGGCCGTCCCTGGCGCAGTCACAAGTGCTGCCACGAGGCTCGATACGAGCGCCGACAGCGGCGCAGCGCGCGCGCTTGAGGTCGGCGGGCGCCTCGCGCACTCACCTGCTGCGGAGTTGGTCGCGCAGGCGTTTGCCGAGGAGTTGCGCCACCAGGCTTGCCTTGCGCAAGCGATGAACCCGGTGGACCTGGCTTACGTCATGGCGCTCATCGAAGCCGGCACCGTGCCGCGAGCCGCGGGGCGCGACTTGCTTGCCGCGCTGCTCGAACTCCATGATGACCCGGCGGCGCTGAAACTCGACCCGGCGCAAGGCGACCTCTACACGAACCGCGAAGCGTGGCTCGCGGCGCGCACGCCCGCGGCCGATTGGCTCGGCGCCGGGCGCGCGCGGCGCGAGGCGATCACCACGGCGTTCCACCTCGTCGTGTGCGAGCGCGTGCGGGCCTTGGTGCGGTCCTTCAGCGCGCTTGCCGACACATTGGTCGCTCTCGCGCAGTTCCACCGCGACACGCTGATCGCCGACTACACCTATCTGCAAGCCGGCCAGCCCACCACGTTCGGCCACTATCTGCTCGGTTTCGCTGACCCGATGTTGCGCGACCTGGAACGCGCGCGCGGCTTTCACCAGCGCTTCAATCGTTGCCCCGCGGGCTGCGGCAGCACGAACGGCTCGCGCCTGGCGCCGAGCCGCGAGCGCCTGGGCGATCTGCTGGGCTTCAACGGCCTGGTGGCGCATGCGCGCGACGCGATGTGGCAGGCCGATGGGCCGATCGAAGGCATGGCGGTTGTGGTGGCCGCACTCGTCAATCTGGACCGATTGGCGGAGGATCTGATGGTCTTCAACAGCGTCGAATTCGGCGTCATCGAACTCGGCGACGCGCAGGCGCGCGCCAGCAAAATCATGCCGCAGAAAAAGAACCCGTATGCGCTGGCCTACATCCGCTCGGCCGCGAACCAGGCCATCGGTTTGCAGGCGGCGCTGGCCGCGTCGGGGCGCACACCCACCGGCCAGATGGACAACCGCCTGCTCGCCTATGGCGAGCTGCCGCGCGCGCTGAACCTCGCCGCGGGCGCGGCCGAGCTGATGCGCGCCACACTCGCCGGGCTGACGCTGAGCGAAGCGAACGCGGCGCGCACGCTGGAGCGCAGCTTTGTGCTCGCCACCGATCTCGCTGACGCGCTGGTGCTCGAAGCCGCGCTGGAGCACCGCACGGCGCACCGTGTCGTCGGGCGCCTGGCGCGCGACTTGCACGAGGCCCAGCGCGGCGCCGCCTCGGTGACGCCGCAAGACGTGGCGACCGCCGCGCAAGCGGTGCTGGGCCACGGTCTGAACATCGACGCCGCGGCCTTGGCGCGCGCGCTCGACCCGCGCGCCGCGGTCGCCGCGCGGCGCGGCGCGGGTGGTGCGGCGACAGAACCCATGAGCGCGATGATCGCATCGCAGCGCCAGCAAATCGGCGCCGCCGCGGCGTGGGCCGAGGCCGCCGACGCACATGCCGCAGCCGCACGAAGCCACTTGCTCGCCGCGGCGCGGCAAGTGGCGGGGCTCGTGTGATGTCGGCCGCCTCGATGATCGACTCGGCGGTCTTCGGCAGCCTGTGGAGCCACGCCGACATTAAGGCGCTGTTCGACGACAGCGCGCGCACCAAGGCCTGGTTGGAGATCATCGCCGTGCTTGCCGAAGTCCAGGCCGAGTACCAGTTGATACCTGCGCCGGCCGCGGCGGCGATTGCCGTGTGTTGCCGCGAGTTGCGCGTCGACGCTGCCCTGCTCGACGAAGTGCGCCGCGGGCGCGAGCAAAGCGGCCACTCGACGCAGGGGCTGATCCGCGCGATCCAGCAGCGCCTGTACCCCGCGCATGCGCAGTGGGTTTACACCGGCGCGACGGTGCAAGACGTGACCGACACCTGGCTGATGCTCGTGCTGCGCCAGGCGCGGAGCATCTTGCAGCGCGAGCTCGAAGGCATCAGCACCGCGCTCGCGGCGCTGGCACACACCCACCGCGACACCGTGATGGCGGGCCGCACGCATGGCCAGCAAGGCTTGCCGATCACGTTTGGCTTCAAGGTCGCGGGCTGGCTTGCCGAAGTGCGGCGGCATCGGCGCCGGCTGAGTGAAATCGCGCCGCGCATGGATGTGGCGCAGTTGTGCGGTGGCGTGGGCAGTGTGGCGTCGCTCGGCGCCCGCGGCCTGGAGGTGCAGCGCCGCTTTGCGCAGCGGCTGGGCTTGCGCGCGCCATTGATATCCTGGACCGCGAGCCGCGACGTGCTCGCCGAATGGTGTGCCTGGCTGACGCTTGCCACCGGCACGGCGGACCGCATCGGCCATGAAGTGCTGAACCTGCAACGCGGCGAAATCGGCGAAGTGCGCGAGGGTTTTGTCGCCGGCACGGTGGGCAGCATCACGATGCCGCACAAGCGCAATCCGGAAATCAGTGAACACCTGGGCAGCCTGGCGCGCCTAACGCGCCACTTGAGCGGCGCCGTGCAAGAAGGCCTGGTGCACGACCATGAGCGCGACGGCCGCGCCTGGAAAACGGAATGGCACGCGATTCCCGAGGCGACGATGCTCGGCGGGCGCGCGATCCAGTTGCTCGGCGAGATGGTGGTGAACCTGGAAGTCGACGCGCCGCGCATGCGCGCGAACTTGCAGGCGAGCGGCGGCGCGGTGCTGTCGGAGGCGTTCTTGCTCGCCCTCGCGCCCCGCCTCGGGCGCGACGCCGCGCACCGCCTGATGTATGAGCTGGCGATCGCCGCGCGCGCGCGCGGGCAGACGCTGATCGACGCGGTGCGCGCCGACGCGACGATCGCCGCGACGCTGAACTCGGGCGAGATCGACGCCTTGCTGGACTTCGGCAACCACACCGGACTGTGCGCGGCGATGGTGGACCAGGTGCTGGCCGACAAGACATGACGGCCGCCATGACAACTGTCAACCCCGCAGCCAACCCCGCTGCGAACCTCGCTGCGGCCCACGCAGCAGCCCACGCCACCGCCCTCGCGCGCCTGGACGCGCTGCCGCGCGAGCGTCTGGGCCTGCTGCCCACACCGCTGAGCCCGGTGCCGCAACTCGCGCGCGCCATCGGGGTTGCCGACCTCTGGATCAAACACGATGAGCTGATCGGCTTCGGTTTCGGCGGCAACAAAGTGCGCGGCCTGGAATTGCTGATCGGCGACGCGCGCGAACAAGGCGCCGATGTGGTCGTCACCGGCGCGGGCGCGCAGTCCAACCATGTGCGCGCCACCGCCGCGGCCGCCGCGCATGCCGGTATGGAGGCGGTGGCGGCGTATTGGGGCGTGGAGCCGCGCATCGCCCAGGGCAACCTGATGCTGACCCGGCTGCTCGGCGCGCACACGCGCTTCTCGAACAACGCCGACCGCGCGCAGGTCGACGTGGCGATCAACGACATCGCCGCGGAGCTGCGCGGCGCCGGGCGCCGGCCGTATGCGATTCCGCGCGGCGGTGCGTGTGCGCTCGGCGTGCTCGGCCATGTGCTGGCGGCGCGCGAGTTGCTGCAGCAATGCGAATTGCTGGGTCTGCGCCCCGGCACGATCTGGCTGGCTGTCGGTTCAGGCGGCACGCTGGCCGGCTGGTTGCTCGGAACGGCGCTGCTCGGCGCGCCGTGGCGGGTAGAAGGCGTGACAGTGAGCCGCCCGGCCGACGAAGTGCGTGCGCGCGTCGCGCTGCTGGCGGCGCAGGCGGCGCAACTGCTGGGCGTGAAGGTGCCGATCGCGCCGAGCGACATCGTCGTGCACGACGGTTTCATCGGCGCGGGCTACGGCATTGCCACGCCGGCCGGCGACGCGGCGATTCAGCTCGCCGCACGCTGCCAGGGGTTGTTTTTCGACCCCACGTATACCGGCAAAGCGTTTGCTGGGCTGGCTGCGGTGACGGCATCGGCTGCGCGAGGCGCACGCGACGCGCATGACGCGCGCGAGGCTCGCGACGCACACGACACACACGACGCACACGACACACACGACACACACGACGCAAGCGACGCAAGCGACGCAAGCGACGCAAGCGACGCAAGCGACGCAAGCGACGCGCAAGACGACCTGCGCAACCGCGGCCCCATCGTGTTCTTGCACACCGGCGGCGAGCCGGCCTTGTTCGCCGATGCGCGCAAGGAACCTACCCCCCACCCCGGAGCGACACCATGAACCCAGCCCTCAACTCCTGGGGCGACGCGGCGTTCGCGCCACGCCGCGTCGCGCTTGTTGGCGCCTCGGGCGATGTAGGCAAGGCGGGCCGTCTGTTGATGGACAACCTGCTCGCTCATGGGCGGCGCGAAGTCGTGCCCATCCACCCGAGTGCCACGGAAATCATGGGCCTGACCGCCTATGCGAAGCTCGCCGCGGTGCCTGGGCAGATTGATCTGGCGGTGATCGTCACGCCAGCGCACACCCTGCCGCTCGTCATCGCCGACTGCGCATCTGCCAAGGTGCCGGTGGCGCTGATCCTGAGTGGCGGTTTTGCGGAAGTCGGCCCCGAGGGCGCCGCGCTCGAACTGGAGTTGAAGCGTGTCGCGCGCGAAGGCGGCGTGCGCCTCATCGGCCCGAATTGCTTTGGGCTGATCGACGTTCAGCAAGCCATCAACGCGTCACTCGCGATGGGCTTGCCTTCCGCGGGAGGCGTGGCGCTGTTCACGCAAAGCGGCTCCTACGGCATGGCGGCGTTCTCGCGCTCCCAGGACGGCGCGATCGGCTTCTCCAAGGTGCTCGCGGCGGGCAACAAGGCCGACGTGTCGGAGGTCGATGCGATCCGCTATTTCGGCGCGGACCCGGCGACGCGCGTTATCGCGCTGGTGTTGGAGTCGATCAGCGACGGCGCGGCGCTGGTGGCCGCACTTCGCGAGGTGACGCCGCATAAACCCGTCGTGATTCTGAAGACCGGCCGCGGCAGCTCCGGCAAGCGCGCCGCGGCGAGCCACACCGCCGCGCTCGCGCAAGACTTCAGCGTCGCGCGCTCGGTACTGCGCCAGGCTGGCGCGGTGCTCGTCGACGACGGCCTGGCGCTGTTCGACGTGGCGGCGGCTCTCGACCGCCAACCGCCACGGCGGGGAAATCGCGTCGCCATCATCACGAACTCGGGGGGCACGGGGGTCGAGATCGCCGATCTGCTTGAGGTCGAAGGGCTCGATGTTCCGGCACTCTCGGCGCCGCTGCGCGAAGCCATCGCCAAACACCTGCCGGCGCACGGTGCGGCCGGCAACCCGATCGACGTGACGACGGACTGGAAACGCTTTCCCACGATGTACCGCGAAAGCCTGCGCGCGCTGCTGGCGAGCGATGAGATCGATGCTGTGGTGCCGGTGCTGTTGCAGCGCTCGGCGCTCGACGAAGGCGTCGTCGACGCCGTCATCGAAGAAACGCGCAACGCAGCATCGCGGGGCACGCCGAAGCCGGTGCACGTGTGCTGGGTCGCGCCGGCGCAGGGCGACACGCTGCGGCGCAAGTTGCAAGACGCCGGACTGCCATGCCACGAATGGGCGGCGCGCACGGTGCGCGTGCTCGCGCGCTGCGGCGCGACGTCGGCGCTCGCACCACCCGCCATCGGCGCGGCGTTCGAAGCGCCGCGCGACGTACCGGCCGACGGCTGGCTCGAACCGCAAGCGCTGTTCACGCTGCTGGAGGCGTGGGGCCTGCCGATCGCGCCGTGGCGCGTGGCGGCTGAGGCACACGCTGCTGTCGCGGCGGCGGCCACGCTTGGCTATCCGGCGGTGCTCAAGGCCGTGCGGCCGGGGCTCGTGCACAAGACAGAAGTCGGCGCGGTGCGCCTGGGTCTGGCCGACGCGGCGGCGGTGCGCAGCGCGTTCGCCGCGCTCACCGACTCGCTGGGCGCCGGCCCGGTGCTGGTGCAGGCGCAAGCCGAGCGCGGCGTGGAGCTGGTGCTCGGCGCGACACGCGACCCGACCTTCGGCCCGCTCGTGTTGTGTGGCCTGGGCGGCATCTGGATGGAAACCCTGCATGACGTGGCGCTGCGCCTGGCGCCGATCGACGCGAGTGAAGCGACTGCCGCGATCGCCGAATTGCGCGGCGGCGCGCTGCTCGACGGCGCGCGCGGCGCCCCCGGCGTGGAGCGAGCCGCGCTCGCCGCGCTGCTCGCCAAACTCTCCGGCGCCGTGGCGCGCGCGCCCTGGTGCGCCGAGCTTGACCTGAACCCGGTGATTGCCAGGGGAAATCGCTTCGTGATCGTCGATGCGCGTTTGCGCGTCGCAACCCCTAACGCCTGAGTCGATGGCAACAAAAATCGTGGTGATCGGTGGCGTCGCCGCCGGCATGAGCGCGGCCAGCCAGGCGCGGCGCCGCGACCCGACGTGCGAGGTGATCGTGCTGCAGCGCGGCGCTGAAATTTCCTACAGCGCCTGCGGCATGCCATACAACATCGGCGACCCGACGCGCGCGATGGTTGACCTGGTGATCCTGAAAGCGCGAGATGCGCGCGAGCAGCGTGGCATCGACGTGCGCACGCGCCATGAAGTGACGCAGATCGACTTGGCGCAGTGCGTCGTGCATGTGACCGACCTCGAGTCGCAGCGCCGCACCACTTTGCCGTGGGACAGGCTCGTGCTCGCCCTCGGCGCGGCCGCGGTGCGCCCGAGCGTGCCGGGCCTGGAGCAGCAGGGCGTGTTCATGCTGCGGGAGTTCGAAGACGGCGCCGCGATCAAGCAGTACCTGAAGCAAACCGCGGTCAGCGGCGCCGTGATCGTCGGCGCGGGTTACATCGGCATGGAGATGGCCGACATCCTGCATGGCCTGGGCGTGGGTGTCACGGTGCTGGAAAAGGCCGGTCAAATCCTGCCCGGCTTCGCGCCGGAAATTGTTGCCGTCGCGCAGCGCGAACTGGCGCGCTGCGGCGTGCCGGCGCTGACCGGCGTGAGCCTGCGCGCGCTGCGCCGCGACGGCGCCGACCTGGTGGTCAGCACCGACACCCAGGAGCTGCGCGCCCAGCTCGTGATCGTGGCGGTGGGCACGCGCCCGGAAGTGGCGTTGGCCAAGGCGGCGGGCATCACACTGGGCGAGAGTGGTGCGATCGCGGTGGACAGCGCGATGCGCACCAGCGCGCCCGATGTGTACGCCGCGGGCGATTGCGCCGAGGCGCTGCACCTGGTGCTCGGCCGCCCGGTGTGGATACCGCTGGGCACCACGGCGAACAAGCAGGGCAAGGTGGCCGGCGCGAATGCGGCTGGGGGCGACGAGACATTCGGCGGCATCGTCGGCAGCGCCGGCTTCAAGTTGTTCGATCTGGAAGTCGCGCGCACCGGCCTGGGCCCGGCGGAGATTGAGCGCGCCGGCATCGACGCCATCGCCGCCGCCTCGCAGCACCACTCGCGCGCCCGCAACTACCCAGGCGATGCGCCCCTCACCACCGTGGTCTACGCCGAACGCGGCAGCGGCCGCCTGCTCGGCGCGCAAATGATCGGCAGCGAAAGCATCGCGAAGCGCATCGACGTCTTTGCCACGGCCTTGCATGCGCGCATGACGCTGGAGCAGGTCGAAGGCCTCGATCTGGCTTATGCACCGCCGTTTTCGCCGGTGATGGACCCGATTCTGATTGCCGCCAATGTGGGTCTCAAGGCGCTGGCGAAGGCGCGGCGGTAGGCCCTGCCGTTTGCCGGACGGTTGCGTCGAATCGGGGGTGAGGGTGCAAGCGTGGCGGAGCGAAGTCGCTATTCAGGAATGGGCACCGGCGGCCAGGTTCCCGCGGCGACCCTGGCCGTGTACCAGCCATGCATCATGGCTTCGGCCACGGCGTACTCGCCGCGCGCCGATTTCCAGGCGAGCGCTGGAGTTCGGGTGCGGATCGCCTCCAAAGCGCCCTGCGCTTGCTGGGCCGTGACGCGGGTCTGGCCGGTTTTGTCGCGGTAGAAGCGCAGCGCCTCGGCGTCGTAGGGCCGAAAGCGCGTGCCTTGTTCGAGCAGGCGCCACAGCACGGCCTGCTCGATGGGCCGCAGCGCCAGATATTCCGCCTCCATCTGGCTCTCGTCGTCGCGCAAACTCTGTTGCGCGGCCGCGAGCACCTGGCGCTCGAAGCGCGCGCCGGACGACGTGAGCGGGTTGATCGCGGTGCCGAGCGCGGCGGCAAAAAACTGCGGGCGCGAACCGAACAGTTGAAACGCTTGCGTCAGCAGCGCGCGGTCGACCGGCTCGAGTTCGTGCCGCTCGGCCTCGATGATGTCGGCGACGAAGTCGACGAAATCCTTGCCCAGTGCGGGCATGCGTTCGACTTGCGAGCCGTAGAACGGGGCGCCATTGCCGTTCACCAGACGCATCAGTTTGTCGCGATCCGAGCCGCTCATGACCAGCATCAAGCGCACGATGCCGGGCGAGTTGAGTTTGTCGCGCGCCGCTTTGAGGGCGGCCATCGTGTTTTCGCCGGCTTCGCTGGTGAGGGCGTGCTGTGCTTCGTCGACGATCAGCGCCACCGGTTTCTTCGTCATGTTCACGAGCATTTCCAGGGCGTCGGTCAGCGTCGTGCCATCGGGTTTGCCGATGCGCGTGGTGTTCACCTTCAGCCAGCCCGCCAGGCTCACGCTTTCCAGGCCCGAGGTCTTGGTGGCCTTGGCAAGCACGCCGAGGTTGTCGGCCACGGCTCGGGCCACGGCGTCGGCGATCAGGTCGCCGGGGTCACGCTTTTGGTCGGACCAGAGGTCGACATAGACGACGATGGCGCTGCGGCGCAGCTCCGGCAGAAGGTCATGCTGAAGGAATGTCGATTTGCCGGTGCGCCGGGGCGCGGCCAGAAACAGGCCGTTGGGCGCGTCGCCAAACAAGCTTCGCCCTTGCAGCGAGGTGGCAATCTCGGCGGCAAGTTTGGGGCGCGGAAAGTGTTTCATCGGAAATGATTACGACATACTATTGATTCGCTCTGTAGTTTACTGTTAGTATAATAATTGTCAATAATTCGGAATAAAGCTATTTCTTTGCAGCGTCAGGCAAGGTCAGCAGCGCGATCTGACCCTGGGCACGCCGCCCCGCCCGCCTCAATGCAGCCAACCACAGCAAACCGGCGCCGAGCACCGCCAAGGGAACCAGCGAGCCGATGTTTAACCAGGTCCAGCCTTGCGTCGTGATCAGCGCGCCGGAGAAGAACGAGGTCAGCGCCATCGTTGCGTAGACCCAGGTGTCCATCGCCGCCTGCGCCGTCGTCCTTTCTTCCGGGCGGTAGGTCTGGGTGAACAGCGTCGTGCCGCCGATGTAGAGAAAATTCCAGCCTATGCCCAGCGCGACCAGCGCCAGCATGAAGTGCATCACGTCCACGCCAGAGAGCGCCACAACGACGCACAGCACTTCGAGCCCCAGGCCCACACCCATCACAGGCAGGCAACCGAAGCGCTTGATCAATGACCCGGTGAAAAAGCTCGGCACGAACATGCCCAGCACATGCCACTCGATCACCAGCGCCGCGCTGTTGAACGGGTGCGCATGCTGCGCCATCGCGATCGGCGTGGCCGCCATCAACAGGTTCATCACGCCGTAGCCGAGTGCACAACTCAGCACCGCGATGAAGAACACCGGTTGGCGCGCGATTTCGCGCAAGGGCCGCCCCGGGTTCGTGGCGCTGGGCTGCGGCAGCGCGGGAAAGCTGATGAACGACAGCATGATCAGCGAGGCACAAGCGAACAGCGCCAGCGCCACATAGGCGCCGGCAAACGGCACAGGCAGCAGGTCGCGCGTCGCGATCGCCAGGTTCGGGCCGATCACCGCGCCCAACACGCCACCGGCGAGCACCCACGAAATGGCGCGTTCCTTGGCTTCAGGGCCGGCCAGTTCGGTCGCGGCAAAGCGGTACAGCGCGGCGTTCGCGTTGTAGTAGCCGGCGATCACCGTCGCCGCGACGAGCAACCAGAAGTTGTGCGACCACGCCGCGTAGGCGCAGAGCAGGCACGATGCCACCGCGACCAACAACCCGAACTGAAAGCCGCGCTTGCGGCCCCAAGCGCGTTGATGCTTGCCCACCAGCGTGGCACAGAGCGCGCCGCCGACGACGTAGCCCATGACGGGCAGCGTCGCCATCCACGCGGCCGGCGCCAGGTTCAAGCCGACCAGGCCGTTGATGGCGATGAACGTCACGTTGTTCGTCATGAAAAAGCCCTGGCACAGCGCCAGCAGCAGCAATTGCAGGTTCATTCAGGGCTTTCGGTCCGGCACGGAAAGCGCCAGGTGAGCGAGCAAGGCCAGCGGCGCGGTATCGGCACGCAGCGTGCGCGGACCCAGGCCGATGGGCACAAAGCCGTGGCGGCGCGCGGCGTGTTCCTCGGTGTCGGTCAGGCCGCCTTCGGGGCCGCTGAGCGACGTGAGTTCGGCGCCAGGGCTGCCCAGTTCGGCGTGCGCACCGAGCACAACCTGAGCGGATTGCGCGTCGCGCAAGCTCAGCAGTATCCTTGCGCCGCTCGAAGCCGGGCCCGAAACCGGCATGGCGGCCAGCCAGTCGAGCACAGTGCGAACCTGCGCCACCCGAGGCACGCGTGTGCGGCCGCTTTGCTCGCAAGCCGCCACCGCCATGGCCTGCCAATGCGCGACCTTCTTCGCCGCGCGCTCGCCGGACAAACGCAGTACGGAGCGCTCGCACAACAAGGGCTGGATCGCGGCGACGCCGAGTTCGGTGGCCTTTTCCACCAGCGTGTCCATGCGCTCATTGGCGGGCATGCCCAGCGCCAGCGTCACGGAAAGCGCGAGTTCACGCTCGACCGCATCGAACGCGCCCACGCGCACCAGTACCTCGGAGCGGCCGATGCGCACCACACTGGCGGACCATTCGCCGCCGCAGCCGTCGAACAAGACGATGGGCGCGCCGGGTTGCAGGCGCAGCACCTGAACGTGGCGCGCGGCGCCTGCGGGCAAGATGAATTCGCTGTCGGCGTGAAGAGCAGTGTCGGTGTGGAAACGTGCAGGCATGGGCGAATGGGTTCGACGGGAGTGTGCACCAGGTTCTCCGCGATTCGCGGCAGGGAAGCCGTGCCAACGCATTGCAGATCGCGAGCCGCTATCACGCGGCGCAGAGGACGAACACTCATCTCCTGCGGCAAGCGCCGCACGCGCTTGCCGGGATAATGCGGGCGACCACTCTTTCGGCCGCCGCACGACTGCCAGCAGCTTGAACTGCAGAGAGCTTTTGCCCGGACACATGTTCTATCGACAGCTCGAAAGGCTCCACGCCGCCCGAGACCTTTTGATCCCATGCTGGATGGGCGGCGCCGTCCCCGTGTGAGCGAAAGCGGAACATGTCAAACCTGCCACCGCTACCTCCTGACCGCCGCATCGACCGCGGCAAGATCGAGGGCTATCTGCTGCACCTGATCAACGGCCGCGGCAAGGCCGCGTTCTTCCAGGCCTACGGCTTTTCGCTGGCAAATTGGGAGACGCTGCGCGGTGCCTTGCTCGACCATGCCGGCTCATTACCGCCTACCCGGATTAGCCTTTGCAGGAGAGCGTAGTGTTTCAGGAACATGCCCAAGTCGTTCTCGCCAGCCCGTTGCCGGCGCTGGGCCTGGAGCCCGGCGACGTGGGCGTGGTGGTGCATGTGCATCCGAGCGCGGCCGCTTACGAGGTGGAGTTCATGAGTCTGGACGGCCGCACCATCGGCGTGCAGACTTTGCGCGCCGATCAGCTTCGCGCCGTGTCCTCCACCGCCGTACCGCACGAGCGCTTGCGCGCCGCTGCCTGAGCCCGGCGAACGCATAGGCCAAATCGGCCCTCGCGTCGCTGTTCCTGGAGTGCCAGGCGCGAGGGCGAAGCCTCAGCGCGGTGGCAAGTCAGCCAGCCACTCCCGCACGACGCTACGCGTCACGACACTCGCCACCTCGGCGATGAACGCCGCGAAGTCGCCATGCGCGCTGTCGTCGGCGCGGTCCGAGATCGTGCGCAGCACGGCGAACGGTATGCCGAAGGCGGCGCAGACTTGGGCGACGGCCGCACCTTCCATCTCAACGGCCAGCGCGTCGGGCAAGGCGGCGCGCAGTGCGGAGCCTTGGGCGGCTGTGGCAATGAACTGGTCGCCACTGACAACCAGGCCTTGATGCAGCCGGGGTGCGCCCGCGACCTGGCCTTCGGGCGCCCTGCGGGCCGGGCCAGCCCGGCCCAACCCGCCTCGAATGCAGCGCAGCGCGGCGCCGTGCAGCGCATCGGACAACGCCGCATCGGCGGTAAAACGCGAACGCCCGGTGAGCGGAACCTCATAGCGCGGGAACAGCGGCGAGGCGTCGATGTCGTGCTGCAACAACTCGCGCGCGAGCACCAGGTCGCCGATCGCCACGCCGTCGCCCAGCCCGCCGGCCACGCCGGTGAAGACGAGCGCGCGGGCGTCGAAATGCACGAGCGCGAGCGTCGTGCTCAGCGCCGCCGCGACCTTGCCGATGCCGCTGAGCGCCAGCAACACGTTGTGGCCCTGGATGCGCCCGCGGTGAAATTCGCGGCCCCCAACGCTGATGCGCCGCGGTGCTTCAAGCAACGCCATCAGCGCGTGCAGTTCCTCCTGCATCGCGCTGAGCACGACCAATGGACGCTGCCGCGAAGGGCGCGGTGACGGCGGGCCCACTCGGCGCAAGGCAGGCTTACGCGAGCGCTTGCTCAGGGCGCGGCGACCTTGTCGCGCAGCTCACGCCGCAATATCTTGCCAACGGGGGTCTTGGGCAACTCGGTTCGGAACTCGACGATCTTCGGCCGCTTGTAGCCGGTGAGCTGCGCCTCACAATACTTGCGCACGTCGGCTTCCGTGACAGCCGGGTTGCTGCGCACGATGACGAGTTTTACCGCCTCGCCTGCCTTCGCGTCGACCACGCCGACGGCGGCGCACTCCAGGATGCCAGGCATCTGCGTCACGACGTCTTCCACCTCGTTCGGGTAGACGTTGAAGCCGCTCACCAGAATCATGTCTTTCTTGCGATCAACGATCTTGAAGTAGCCGCGCTCATCCACCACGCCGATGTCGCCGCTGCGGAAAAAGCCGTCGGCCGTCATGACCTTCGCGGTCTCGTCGGGGCGCTGCCAGTAGCCAGCCATGACCTGCGGGCCGCGAATGCAAATCTCGCCGGGCGTGCCGATCGGCACCTCAACGCCATCGTCGTCGAGCAGCGTGAGTTCGGTGTTGGGCATCGGCAGGCCGATGTTGCCGCTGTAAGCGGTGCTGTCCACCGGGTTGCAGGTGGCCGAGGGCGATGTTTCCGAAAGGCCATAGCCTTCCACGATCGGGCAGCCGGTTTTCTCTAACCAGAGTTTGGCCGTTGCGCTTTGCACCGCCATGCCGCCGCCCACCGAGATCACGAGGTGGCTCCAGTCGACGCTGCTGAACTCGGCGTGGTGCGCCATCGCGTTGAACAGCGTGTTCACGGCGGGGAAGCTGTGGAAGCGCACGCCCGCAAGCTCCTTGAACACGCTCGGCAAATCGCGCGGATTGGCCACCAGAATGTTGCACCCGCCCATGCGCATGCCCAGCATCATGTTCGTGTTGAAGCCGAAGATGTGATACAGCGGCAACGCGCACACCGTGACCACTTGTTCGCCGGGCGGGATTTTCTTCAGCGCGGGCTGGTACCAGGCCTCGGCCTGCAGGATGTTCGCCACCAGGTTGCGATGCAACAGCACCGCGCCCTTGCTCACGCCCGTCGTGCCGCCGGTGTATTGCAGCACGGCGATGTCATCCAGCCCCACGCTGGCCGGCGTGAACGACTTGGCCGCGCCAAGCGCCAGCGCCTCGTTGAATTCCACGGCGCCGGGCAGATGGAAGGGCGGCACCATCTTCTTCACGTTGCGCACGACGTAGTTGACGATCAGGCGCTTCGGGAATCCCAGCATGTCGCCCAGCGCGGTGACGATGACGTGTTTCGCCGGCACCGCGCCGATCACGCTTTGCAGCACATGCGCGAAGTTCTCGACGATCAGGATCGCCTTCGCGCCGGAATCCTTGAGCTGGTGCTCCAGCTCGCGCGGCGTGTACAACGGGTTCACATTCACGACGACGTAGCCGGCGCGCAAAATCGCCGACACCGCCACCGGGTACTGCGGCACGTTGGGCATCATCACCGCGACGCGGTCGCCCTTGGCCAGGCCGAGCGACTGCAGGTAGGCGGCGAGCGCGCGCGAGGCTTCATCGATCTGCGCAAAGCTGAATGCCCTGCCCATGAAGCGGTAGGCACTCAGCGACGCGAACTTGGCGAAGCTGGCGTCAAGTAAGGCCACCAGCGACGGATATTGCTCAACGTCAATCTGCGCGGGAACGCCTTGCGGGTATTGTTTGAGCCACGTCTTTTCCATTGCGCTCTCCAGTTGGGGTGGCCGCGCCCCAAATTGCATTCAGGTCGCATTGCGCAGCGCGCTTGATTCTGGGGCAGCGCTTCGCCCGGCGACCTAGGGTGTTTCGATAGCAGGCGCGGCGCTTTGCCGCAAACACGCGAACCCATTCGCGAGGGTTATCCCGACATGAGCGCGCTCGGCCAGCCCTGAAAATCAACCACACCACGCAATGGTGGCCACTCCACGAAAACACGGCCATGACCCTGACCTGCAGAATCCACGGCGCGCGCGACCTGCGTCTCGAAGACGATCGAGTCGCCGAGCTCGGCCCCACCGATGTCGAGTTGCGCCTGGGCGCGGGCGGCATCTGTGGCTCCGACCTGCACTACTACCAGCATGGCCGGGTCGGCGCCTTTGTGATGCGTGAGCCCTTGATCCCCGGGCATGAGGCCTCGGGCGTCGTGGCGCGCGTCGGCGCTCAGGTGTCGCGCGTCAAGGTCGGCGACAAGGTGGCGATCAACCCGTCGCACGCCTGCGGCCATTGCAACTACTGCCTGGACGGGCGCTTCAATCTGTGCCGGAACATGCGCTTTCTCGGCAGCGCCAGTGTGTTCCCGCATGTGCAGGGCATGTTCAGCGAGCGCTTCGTGATGGGCGAGCGCCAGCTCACGCCGATTGCCGAAGACATCACGCTCGGCGAGATTGCCTGCGCCGAGCCGCTGTCGATCGGCCTGCACGCCGTGCATCGGGCCGGAGACCTGCTGGGCAAGACGGTGCTGATCACCGGCGGCGGCACGATAGGCTGCATGAGTGCGATCGCCGCGAGGCTCGCCGGTGCGGCGCATGTCATCGTTGCCGACATCACACCGCGCGCGCTCGACATCGCGCGCCAAGTCGGAGCCGATGACGTGCTGCGCTCCGACCAGGCGAGTGCCGCGGACTTGGCCGACATCGCCGACATCGCCATCGAAGCCGCCGGTCAGCCGGCCGCGCTCACCACCTGCCTGCAAGCCACACGCCGCGGCGGGCGCATCGTGCAAGTCGGCACGCTGCCAGCCGAAGGCGTGCACTTCCCGGCGAACAGCGTGATGGCGCGCGAGCTCGACTATGTGGGCGCGTTCCGCGCCGCGCATGCCTTCGATTGGGCGGTGCAGGCGCTGCGCTCCAGGCGCGTCGACGTGCGGCCGCTGCTCAGCGCACAACTGCCGTTGTCGCGTGCGCTCGAGGCGTTCGAACTCGCGGCCGACCGCACCCGCAGCACCAAGGTTCAGGTGCTCGGCGAGTCGCCGTGACCCGCGCAGAGACTACATTCCCCAACCCGTTCGCCCGATGCGCCCCGCGCGCTTTTTCTCAAGGAGACTTCGCATGAAAACCGTATTCAAGACCCTCGCCCTCGCCCTGGCGGCCACCGCTTGTTTGGGCACCAGTGTGGGCGCCTTCGCGCAGACCAAACTCAAGTGGGCGCATGTGTACGAGACCTCCGAGCCGTATCACACCGAGTCGGTGTGGGCGGCCGGTGAAATCAAGAAGCGCTCAGGCGGCAAATTCGACATTCAAGTGTTCCCGGCTTCATCTCTCGGCAAAGAGACCGACATCAACCAGGGCATGCAGCTCGGCACGGTGGACATGATCATCAGCGGCCCGAGCTTCGCCGCGCGCAGCTACCCACGCCTGGGCATCGCCTACTACCCCTTCATCTTCCGCGACGGTGACCACCTGCTGGCCTACAGCAAGAGCCCGGTGTTCAAGGAAATGATTGAGGGCTTTCGCGAGAAAACCGGCATCCAGATCCTGGCCTACACCTACTACGGCGCGCGCCACACGACGAGCCAGAAGGCGTTCACCGATTGCGCCGGCATGAAGGGCCTGAAGATCCGCGTGCCCGACGTTCCCGCGTACCGCGCCACACCCGAGTCATGCGGCGCGAACCCGACGCCGATCGCCTTCGCCGAGGTCTACCTCGCGTTGCAAAACGGCACGGTCGACGCGCAAGAAAACCCGCTCACCACCATCGAAGCGAAGAAGTTCTATGAAGTGCAAAAGCACATCATGCTCACCGGCCACATCGTTGACGGCCTGACGACACAAGTCGCGCCGCATCTGTGGAAGACGCTCTCCGACGCCGAGAAGGCGATGTTCACGGAAATCGCGTTGGAGGCCGCGGCGCGCGCCACCGCGCAGATCAAGAAACGTGAATCGGAGTTGGTGGACGAGTTCAAGAAGAAGGGCCTGGGCATCAACGTCGTGAACCGGCAGAGCTTCGTGGACGCGGTGCTGAAGAACAAGAGCGTCGAGTCGATGGGCTTTGACAAGAAGGACTACGACCGCATCGTCGGCTTGAAGTGAACCACCCCCGAAGCGCCTTCGGCGCTCCCCCTCAAGGGGGCGCCGCAAGCGGACCGGCAAAGCCGGCTCCGCGGCGGCCGCTTGAGCGCAAACGAGCAGGCGCGGGCTAGCGACTCATGGACATCGACTCCGGCCCGAAAGTGATGGGCGATGACGGCGAGTTCCACGCCACCGACGAGGCCGTGGACCTCAGCGGCACGCCCATCGAAGCCTGGGCCGCGGTGCTGCTGTTCTGGGTGCTGGCGGGCGTGGTGTTCACGCAGTTCTTCACGCGCTACGCGCTGAACAACTCGGCGTCGTGGACGGAAGAAATCGCGCGCTACCTGCTGATCGGCGTGGTCTTCGTCGGCGCGTCGATCGGCGTGGCGAAGAACAACCACATCCAGGTGGACCTGCTGTACCGCTACCTGCCGGCGCGCGCCTGCCGCGCGCTGGCGCTGCTGGTGGATGTGCTGCGCATCGCGTTCTTTGCCGCGATGGTCGCGACCACGGTGCAGATGATGCTGAAGATGGGTTCCTACCAGATGACGATCGTCGACCTGCCGATGAACATCGTCTACAGCGTCGTGCTGTTCGGCTTCGTCGCGATGGCGCTGCGCTCGATGTGGGTGATGCGCGTTCACCTGCAGCGCGGCTACTCGGTGCTCGAGCGCCCCGAATCGCACATGACAGACCGCTGAGCCGCAGGCCGGCGCGCAACCCCCATGCTGAAAATCATCTTCCTGTTCCTCATGGCCAGCGGCCTGCCGGTGGCCATTGCGATGGCGGGTTCGTGCCTGCTCTACATCTGGATCAGCGGGAATCAGCCGCCGCTGACGGTGGTGCACCGCATGATCGGCGGCATCGACAGCTTTCCGCTGCTCGCCGTGCCGTTCTTCATCCTCGCCGGCAACTTGATGAACAACGCCGGCATCACGAACCGCATCTACAACTTCGCGCTGGCACTCGTCGGCTGGTTGAAGGGCGGCTTGGGCCATGTGAACGTCGTCGGCTCGGTGATCTTCGCCGGCATGAGCGGCACGGCGGTGGCGGACGCCGCGGGCCTGGGCACGGTGGAAATCAAGGCGATGAAGGACCATGGCTACGACCTCGAATTCGCGGTCGGCGTCACGGCAGCGTCGGCCACGCTCGGCCCCATCATTCCACCGAGCCTGCCGTTCGTGATCTACGCGATGATGGCCAATGTGTCGGTGGGGGCCCTCTTCCTCGCCGGCATCCTGCCCGGCGTGCTGATGGCGCTGCTGATGATGGTGACGGTGGCCTACTACGCGCACAAACACGGCTGGGGCGCGGACGTCAAGTTCTCATGGGCTCGGCTGGCCGGCGCGCTGCTGGAGCTTGCGATCGTCATCGCCTGGCCGCTCGCCACCTGGGCGCTGGTGACGAAGATGGAGCTGCCGGCGCAGCCGGACGTGTTCGGCGCGATCGTGTTGCTCTTCGCGCTGGACCGCATCTTCCGCTTCCAGGCGGTGCTGCCCATCATGACGCCGGTGCTCTTGATCGGCGGCATGACGACGGGCCTGTTCACCCCCACCGAAGGGGCGATCGCGGCGAGCGTCTGGGCGCTGTTCCTCGGCCTGGTGTGGTACCGCACGATGTCGTGGAAGACTTTCGTCAAGGTGAGTCTGGACACAGTGGAAACGACCGCGACGGTGATGTTCATCGTTGCAGCAGCGTCGATCTTCGGCTGGATGCTCACCGCCACCGGCGTCACCGCGGCGATCGCCGAATGGGTGCTGGCGGTGACGAAAGAGCCGTGGCTGTTTCTGTTGATGGCGAACCTGCTGATGCTGTTCGTCGGCTGTTTTCTGGAGCCCACCGCGGCGATCACGATCCTCGTGCCGATTCTGCTGCCGATCGCGCTCAAGCTCGGCGTGAACCCGGTGCACTTCGGCCTGGTGATGGTGCTGAACCTGATGATCGGCTTGCTGCACCCGCCAATGGGCATGGTGCTGTTCGTGCTCGCGCGCGTCGCCAAGTTGAGCGTGGAACGCACCACGATGGCGATCCTGCCGTGGCTTGTGCCGCTGCTGGTGAGCCTGGTGATCCTGACCTACCTGCCGGGCATCTCTTTGTGGTTGCCGCGCGTGTCGGGCTTCGTCACCTGAGGCGCTGCGAGCGCACTTTTCTCAGACAGGCGACCTCCTAGAATCCCGGTCTGCCCAGGCCCAATTTCCCACGGAACCCCCATGACACAACGACTCGCCGGCAAGACGGCCCTGGTCACCGCCGCCGGCCAGGGCATCGGCCGCGCCACCGCGCTGGCATTCGCGCGCGAAGGTGCGCGCGTGATCGCGACCGATCTCAATTCAGACCTGCTCGCCGAACTCGGCAGGACGCCGGGTGTCGCGACGAAACGCCTGGACGTGACCGACCCGAATGCCATCAATGCACTCGCCGCCGAGCTTGGCGCCGTGCAGGTGCTGTTCAACGCGGCGGGCTTCGTGCACGCCGGAACGATACTGGAATGCGACGAAGCGGCGTGGGACTTTTCGTTCAACCTGAACGTGCGCTCGATGTACCGCGTGAGCCGGGCGCTGTTGCCGGCCATGCTGGCGCACCACAAGGCCAAGGGTGTGGGCGCATCGATCGTGAATGTTGCTTCGGGGGCGTCGAGCGTGCGCGGCATTCCGAACCGCTTTGTCTATGGCACGACGAAGGCCGCGGTGATCGGCTTGACGAAAGCCATCGCCGCCGATTACATCAAACAGGGCGTCCGCTGCAACGCCATCTGCCCCGGAACGATTGAGTCGCCCTCGCTGCGCGAGCGCATCGATGCGCAGGCCAAGGCGAGCGGCCAGACTGTCGCGCAAGTGGAAGCGGCATTCATCGGGCGCCAGCCGATGGGCAGGCTGGGCACGGCCGAAGAAGTGGCGATGCTCGCCGTGTACCTCGGCTCCGACGAATCGGGTTTCACGACCGGCACGACACCCCTGGTGGACGGCGGCTTCGCGCTTTGACTCTGCCACGGCAGCGACCACCCCTCACACTATTCAACCAAGGACACGCTTCATGAAACTCCTGCGCTACGGCCCCAAGGGCAGCGAAAAACCGGCACTCGTCGACGCGCAAGGCAAGGTGCGCGATCTCTCCAACGTGCTGCCCGACATCACGGCACAAACGCTCACGCCCAGCAGCTTGAAGCGCCTGCGCGAGCTCGACATTTCAAGCCTGCCCGTCGTCGCCAACCCCGGGCGCATGGCGCCCCCGTGGAGCGGTTGCGGCAAGTTCGTCGCCGTCGGCCTGAACTACGCCGACCACGCGGCCGAGTCGGGCCTGGCGATTCCGAAAGAACCGGTGCTGTTCATGAAGACGACGAGTTGCATCGTCGGCTGCAACGACGCCATCGTGCTGCCCAAGGGCTCGGTGAAGGGCGACTGGGAGGTGGAACTCGGCATCGTCATCGGCTCGAAGACGCGCTATGTGTCGAAGGCTGACGCGCTGGCGCATGTCGCTGGTTACTGCGTCGTCAACGACGTGTCGGAGCGCGAGTACCAGATCGAACGCGGCGGCCAGTGGGACAAGGGCAAGGGCTGCGACACCTTCGGCCCCATCGGCCCGTGGCTCGTGACGACGGATGAAGTCCCCGATCCGCAGAACCTGGCGATGCAGCTCGACTTGAACGGCAAGCGCCAGCAAAGCGGCAATACGGCCACGATGATTTTCGGCGTGGCACACATCGTGAGCTACATCAGCGAATTCATGACGCTCTACCCCGGCGACCTGATCACCACCGGCACGCCGCCCGGCGTGGGCATGGGCATGAAGCCGCCCACGTATCTGAAGGCGGGCGACACGATGAAGGTGAC
>JANOLJ010000280.1:0-14937 GCA_031419715.1 Burkholderiales bacterium
GCGTGACCCTGCGCACCGCCTGCCGCAGTTTCTCCGCCACCACCTCCCTCAACGCAGCCGGCCCCACCACCTCCACCTCCGGCACATGCCGCACGATATCCATCACCAGCTCGCGCGGGTCAGCGTACGGCAGCTCCAACAGATAACAACCATCCGCCTCGAACCGCCCACGCTGCTTCGGATGCCAAGTCTCCGCCGCCACCCAACGCGCGCGTTCCGGCGTAAATCTCAAAGTCGCCCACTGCACCTTGCGCCCGGCAAAGATGCCGTAGCCGGCACCGAGCACGGCGTCGAGTTCGCTGCCTGCCACGTCGATCGCCGCGCGGTCGAGCACGCGCGCGGCCTGCACCGCGTCCACTGCAAAGCTGCGCAACCCGCGCCGCACATGGCACCAGGCGTCGAGGTACCAGTTGTCGCGGTAGTGGATCAGGCGCTGCGGCGAGACCTCGCGTTCGCGGCGTTCGTTGCGGCCGCGGCCGTGGTAGTCGATGTGCAGGCGGCGCCGTTGCAACAGCGCGGTGCCGATGGCCTGGAAGTGCGGCAGATGCACTTTGCGCGCGCCGACGGTCTGCACGCGGATGCGGCGCGCCACTTCGCGGCTGACCTCGCTGTTGAGTCTGGCGCTCGCGCCGGTCTTGGAGCCAGCGCCCGCACCGAGCAGCTTGTCCAGGCGTGCGGCCAGCGGCGCGATGTGCGGGCGCAGCAGCCCGCCGGCGTCTAGGTGGGCCAGCAGGTACTGCATCGTCAGCAGCGCATGGATCTCTTCGGCGCTGAACCACAGCCCCGGCAGTTCGTACTGCGTGCCCACGACCGCGGCCTGGCGGTCCAGGCGCCAGCCCTTGCGCTCGCGGTCGAACTCGATCGGCGCATTCATGCGATCGCGCAGGTGCGCGAGGTCGCGCTTCAGGGTGGCGGCCGAGATGCCCAATTCTTCCAGCAGCGTCGCCTTGGTGAGGCATCTGCCGGCGTCGAACCAGCTCCTCAGCTTGTACAGGCGCTCGGTCTGGCTCATCGACGCCATGCTACGCCGGGTGCGGTGCTTCTTCGGCGCAATGCTTGCGCCGCGGCGCCGGGGAGAGAGTGGCAATGCGCTCAACTCTGCGGTAACCTCGCTTCGCCATGAGCGAAGATGAAAAAGCCGCAGCCTCGACGTTGAATCGCGAGACCATCGTTCGCGGGCTGCAACTGCTGTCCGACGAACTTGGAACGCAAGGCGTCATCGGCGAGGTTTGTCTGTTTGGCGGCGCCGTGATGGTGCTCGCCTTCACTGCCCGACTGACAACGAAAGACGTGGATGCGGTGTTCCAACCCGCGCAAACCGTGCGCGACCTCGCCCGCGGCATCGCCGAAGAATTGCGGCTGCCGACCGATTGGCTGAACGACGGCGTCAAGGGTTTCATTTCCGCCCGCCACGAAACGATCTCCGGGAACCTGCCGCAGTTTGCGCACCTGCGTTTGACCATGCCCGTGCCGCAATACCTGCTCGCCATGAAATGCATGGCGGCACGATTGGGGGGCACGGCAGGTGAGCCGTCTGATGTCGCCGACATCGTTTTCCTGGTTCGCCACTTGAAGTTGCAATCCGCCAAGGAGGTTCTGGAATGGGTAGGGTGCTACTACCCTGCCAACCGGATTCCGGTCAAGACTCGGTACCTGGTGGAAGGCCTATTCGATGAGGGCAAGCTATGAGACCAAAGACGCTGGCCGCGGTGGCGCGGCTCGTCGCTGGCGGCGACTCATTCGACCCTTGCCTGGCGAATTTTCTGGACGAATTCAAGTTGGCACCCAGCGCCGAGGCATTCGTCGCCACGCCTGAACTGCTCGCGCCGACCCTGGGCGAACGCGGTGGCGTGCAAGATGCCTATCTCGCCGCCACGGCCGAGCATCTGGCTTGCGCGCATGGCTTGGCGGTACCCGCTTGGGTGATGGCCGATGCGCGCAAGTTGCGCCACCCCTGGTTCGCCTCAACGCTGGCAGCCTTGCGCGCCGTGCTGATTCTGGAGAGCCCGGCGGCGTTCCGCTCGCGCAATCTCTTCGTGAGCGAGAACGCACTCACGCGCGCCTAGTGGCGGGGGTCACGCGACCGAAATGCATCCGCCCTTGATCGCCGCGCGCCGCGTTGACGGCCCGGACGGTTCAGCATTGCCTTTATGCTTCGCGCATGGCCAAAACCCTGCTGATCGTTTATCACACGCTGACCGGCGGCACGCTGCAGATGGCGCAAGCCGCCGCAGGCGGCGCTGACGACGCTGAAGACTCCCTCACGGTGCGTCTGGTGCGCGCGCCGCAGGCCACGCCCGCCGATCTGCTGGGTGCCGACGGCTACATCTTTGCCACGCCCGAGAACCTGGCGTCGATGGCCGGGCTGATGAAGGACTTTTTCGACCGCACCTACTACCCCGTGCTGGAGCGCCTGAACGGACGGCCCTACGCCTGCATGGTCTGCGCCGGCAGCGACGGCCAGACTGCGGCGAGCCAGGTCGAGCGCATCGCGACGGGGTGGCGCTTGAAGCAGGTGGCGCCGACCTTGATCGTGTGCACGCAAGCGCAGACGCCCGAGGCGATTCTGGCGCGCAAGACGATATCGCCCGACGATCTACAGCGTTGCCGCGAACTGGGCGCAACGCTGGCCAGCGGGCTGATGCTGGGCGCGTTCTAGCGGGTTTTCTGGCGTACGCTGTCGGGGCCTCATGCTATTGCGAACACCTGAAATCATGCTGCATGGGCTAACCTGCGCGCCATGTTCGCGCGCACCAAGCTGCAGCCGGCCAATGCCGAGGTGTTGGGTACCGCGCTGGAATTGTGCAAGCGCTTCGGTTTTTCGTTCTGAGACTGCCAGATCGCGGCTGCGGCGCTGCAAGCCGGGTGCGCGTTCTTGTTGACTGAAGACTTGCAGCACGGCCAAGCGCTGGAGAAGCGCTTGCGCGTCGTGAACCCGCTGCTTGGGTCAGCGGTATAGGTAAAACGGGAGCAAAGCATGATCGTTGAACGCATCTGGACCGGTAACGCCTACCGCAATTTCAACTACCTGATCGCCTGCGCCGAGACCGGCGAGGCGCTGGCGATCGACCCGCTGGACCATGGCAAGTGCCTGGCTGCGGCCAAGGCGCGCGGCTGGCGCATCACACAGTTGCTGAATACGCATGAGCACCATGACCACACGGGGGGCAACGCGGCGGTTGTGGCGGCCACCGGCGCGAAGTTGATCGCGCACCACCGATCCGGCGCCAGCATTCCCGGCGTGGACCGCGGCGTGAAGGCGGGCGACGTGATTCGTGTGGGCAAGACAGTCGAACTCGAATGCCTGGACACGCCGGGCCACACGATGTGCCACATCTGCCTGCGCGCGCACGCCGCGAATGGCGACCCGCCGGCGCTGTTCTCCGGCGACACGCTGTTCAACGCCGGCGCGGGCAACTGCCACAACGGCGGCGACCCGCAGGAGATGTACAAGACTTTCGCCGAGCAGCTTGAGCGCCTGCCCGGCAATACGCGCGTCTACCCTGGGCACGATTACATTGAGAACAATCTGAAGTTCACGCTCTCGCGCGAACCTGACAACGCCGACGCAAAAGCGCTGCTGCCCAAGGTGGCCGGCCACGACCCGGCGAACTCCATCGTGACGACGCTCGCTGACGAGAAGCGCTTCAATACGTTCTTCCGCCTCACCAACCCGAGCGTGATCGCGAAGTTGCGCGAAAGCTTCCCCGAGCTGCCCGAAGAGCCCGACGCGAAAACCGTCTTCATCAAGTTGCGCGAACTGCGCAACAAGTGGTGAGGTCACCTGGGCGCGGGTGAACGTTCGACAGCGCTAAAGTAGGCGCGATGAATGCTCCTGAACCGCAAGCGACCCTCGGCGCCGCGCTCGCCGACGCGGTGGCGCTTTACCGCGAGCGCAACCCAGCCAGCGAACGCCAGTTCAACAGCGCCACGCAAGTGATGCCGGGCGGGAATACGCGAACCGTGCTCTTCAACGACCCGTTCCCGCTGACGATGGCGCGCGGCCAGGACTGTCGGCTGTGGGATCTTGATGGCCACGAGTACCTCGACGCCCTCGGCGAATTCACGGCCGGCCTGTACGGCCACTCGCACCCTGTGATTCGCGAGGCGCTGCACGCCGCGCTCGCCGACGGCCTGAGCCTGGCCTCGCACACCGTGCGCGAAGCCGACCTGGCGCGCGAGCTACAGGCGCGCTTTGCATCGATGGAATTGCTGCGCTTCACGAATTCGGGCACCGAGGCGAATCTGCTCGCGCTGGCGGTGGCGAAGGTACACACCGGGCGGGCCAAGGTGCTGGTGTTCGACGGCGCGTACCACGGCGGTGTGCTGTCGTTCGGCGGTGGGGTCGGCTCGCAAGGGAACGCCGGGCCGCCCCAAGTTCCGTTGACCCCCTCGGGGGGCGGGCGCCGCGAAGCGGCGCCCTGGGGGCACTCTCCCGTCAACGTGCCGCATGAATTCGTTATCGCGCCGTACAACGACCTGAGCGCGGTGCACGCCATCGTCTCCCGCGACGGCTCGGCGCTCGCGGCGATGCTGGTCGAACCCATGCTCGGCTCGGGCGGCTGCATTCCCGGCGACCCGGCGTTTTTGCGCGGCCTGCAAGACCTCGCCAAGGAATGCGGCGCGCTGTTCGTGCTTGACGAAGTGATGACCTCGCGCCTGTCGATCGGCGGGCGCCAGGCACTGCTCGGCTTGAAGCCCGACTTGACGACGCTCGGCAAGTATTTCGGCGGCGGCCTGAGCTTCGGTGCCTTCGGTGGTCGCTCCGACGTGATGGCGCGCTTCGACCCGCGCCGCGCCGACGCGCTGGCGCATGCCGGCACCTTCAACAACAACGTGTTGACGATGGCGGCTGGCCTGGCCGGCCTGCGCCGTGTGCTGACGCCGCACGCGCTGGAGACGCTGAACGCGCGTGGCGAGCAGCTGCGCCAACGCTTGAACGATGTGTTCGCGCGGCAGCGTGTGGCGATGCAGTTCAGCGGCATGGGTTCGATCATGGCCGTGCACGCGACGAACCGCGCGCTGCGCTCCCCAGCGGACTTGGCGGGCAGTGACACGCGCGCCAAGGACTTGCTCTACTACGCGCTGCTTGAGCGCGGTGTGTTCATGGCGCGGCGCGGTTTCATCGCGCTGTCGCTGCCATTCGGCGATGCGCAGGCCGATGTGTTTGTGCAGGCCCTGGCCGACGCGGTGGGCGCGCACCGCGCGGTGTTGCCGAACGCGGCTTGAGGTTTGCCGTGCGTCAGCGCACACAAGCTAAAGCTGAGCGAGCCGTGCTGACGTGCCGCGCCATGCGGCGCCAGCGCATGGCGCGGCACGGGCGGGCAAGCGGGATGGCGATTGCGCTATTCTGCGATTCCATGTTTCATCCACACCGCCAAGCTTACGCATGAGCCCACAGGCTACCGGCGACGCATCGCCCGAGATCACGCAAGCCAGTTGCGACGTTATCGTCATCGGCGGTGGCCCCGCTGGCTCCACCGCCGCGGCGTTGTTGGCCCAACAGGGGCGCAACGTGGTGCTGTTGGAAAAGACGCACCACCCGCGCTTTCACATCGGTGAGTCACTGTTGCCCGCCAACGTGGCGCTGTTCGACAAGCTGGGCTTGCGCGAACAGGTCGAGGCGATCGGCATGCCCAAGTACGGTATCGAGTTCGTCGCCCAGGAATACGACCACACCAGCTGCATCGAATTCGCCGACGCGTGGGACAAGACGATGCCCTACGCCTGGCAGGTGCGGCGTTCGGTGCTCGACGAAATGCTGTTCCGCAATGCCGCGGCGCGCGGCGCGCAGACGCTGGAGGGTTGCCATGCGCGTGACGTGACGTTCGACGCCGACGGCGCCACGGTGCGCGCTGAGTGCGAAGACGGCGCGGGCGGCAAGACGCAGCGCAGCTGGCGCGCCAAATTCGTGCTCGACGCTTCGGGTCGCGATACCTTGCTCGCGACCAAATTCCGCTGCAAACAAAAGAACCCGGCGCACAACAGTTCGGCCTTGTTCGGCCACTTCACGAACGCGCGGCGCTTGAGCGGCCGGCTGGAAGGCAACATCAGCATCTGCTGGTTCGAGCACGGCTGGTTCTGGTTCATTCCGCTGGCCGATGGCACGACGAGCGTGGGCGCGGTGTGCTGGCCGTACTACCTGAAGTCGCGCGAAAAACCGTTGAAGGAATTCTTCGCCGACACGATTGCGCTGTGCCCCGAGCTCGCACGCCGACTGGAACACGCGACGCTCGTGGACGACGCGGTGCACGCCACCGGCAACTACTCTTATCTGTCCACCCACAGCAGTGGCGAGCGCTACCTGATGCTGGGCGACGCCTACACCTTCATCGACCCGATGTTTTCGTCCGGCGTGTACCTGGCGATGCACAGCGCGTTCGACGGCGCGGACCTGGTGGCCACGGCGCTGGACCGACCGCACGAGTACGCCGACGCGCGCAAGCGCTTCGAGGCGAACATGGCGAAGGGGCCGCGCGAGTATTCCTGGTTCATCTTTCGCGTCACGAATCCGTCGATCCGCGAGATGTTCATGCGCCCGGCGAACCCGCTGCGCGTGAAAGAAGCGCTGCTGTCGCTGCTGGCGGGTGACCTCTATGGCAAGACGCCGATCTGGGCTTCGCTGCGCATGCTCAAGCTCATCTACTACATCGTGTCGCTGAAGAGCCTGCGCCGCACCTGGCGCGGCTGGCGACGGCGTCACTTCAACATCCGCGACATGGGGCCGTTGAAGGGCGAGACGATTCAACAAGCGCGCTGACGCCGCGCTTCTTCAGCCCGGTGAAAGCCGGGTCCGCGCAGGCCACGCCCGGCGACACCCTGCGCCACAATCACCGCTC
Source organism: Burkholderiales bacterium (assembly GCA_031419715.1). Classification (GTDB taxonomy): domain Bacteria; phylum Pseudomonadota; class Gammaproteobacteria; order Burkholderiales; family Burkholderiaceae_C; genus JAEMQF01. Next base: position 6,840 of record JANOLJ010000280.1, read on the forward strand.
AACAAGTTTCGCGGAGCGGTAAATGTCGAATATCGGTTTCATCGGCGCCTCGGGTTTGATGGGCCATGGCATGGCCCGCAACCTGCAAGCAAAGGGCCATCAACTTCACCTCACGGTGCACCGCGAGCGCACGCGCATTGCCGACCTGCTGGCTGCGGGCGCGCGCGAGCAGGCCACACCGGCTGCGCTGGCGGAAGCCTGCGACACAGTGTTCATCTGCGTCACCGGCTCGCCCCAGGTGGAGCTGGTGGTGACGGGCGAAAACGGTCTGCTGGCCAAGGCCAAACGCGGCAGCATGATCGTCGACTGCTCCACCAGCGAACCCGAGTCAACGACGCGCCTGCGCGGCCAGAGCGCGGCGCTGGGCGTGCATTTTGTTGACGCACCGCTGGCGCGCACGCCCGTCGAAGCCGAGGCCGGCAAGCTCAATGTGATGGTCGGTGCCGACGCCACCATCATGGCGCGGCTCGAGCCGCTGCTGCGCTGCTTCGCCGAAAACGTGTTCCACGTCGGCGGCCCCGGCGCCGGGCACACGGTGAAGCTGTTGAACAACTTCATCGCGCAGGCGATTTGCACCGCGTCGGCCGAGGCGTTCGCCGTGGGTCAGCGCGCCGGCATCGACCCCAAACGCCTTGTTGACGTGGTCTCGGCGGGCGGCGTCAACTCGGGTCTGTTCCAGGCGATGGCCAAGGCCTTGAGCGGCGACATGGCGGGCATCAAGTTCGAACTCGACAACGCGCGCAAGGACGTGCGCTACTACACCCACTTGGCCGAGAGCCTGAACGTGCCCACGGTCGTTGGCGAAGCGGTGCACCAGTCGCTCGCGCTGGCCAGCGCGCTCGGGCATGGCCGCAAATACGTGTCGTCGTTGATCGAGGCGCAGGAGCAGGTCACAGGCGCGAAGCTCATCCCGCGCTGAGCATCTTCAAGCCTGCGGTGGTGGCGGCGCCGCGGGCTTGAGCAGCACCAGCGACAGCGCGCCGATACTGCACAGCATCGCCAGCCACTGCAGCGGCCCGAGCGGCTCGCCGTGCAGCAGCGCGCCGGAGATCATCGCCACCACTGGCACGAGGATCGCCGCCAGGCCGGCCACATTGGCCGGCAGCAGGCCAACGATGGCGAACCAGCAGAGGTTGCCTATGCCCATTGGAATCAGCGCGATGTAGCCAATGACGACAATCGTGCTCCATGACGGCATGAACCACTGCCAGTCGCCGAACCACGCGGCGCCGAGCGTCATCGGCACCGCGCAGATCAGCAGTTGCCAACCCGTCAGCACCATTGCCGGCACGTTGATGCCGGAGCGCTTCAAGATCAAGGTGCCGATCGCCCAGCCCAGGCCCGCGAGCAAGCCCAGCCCCATGCCGAGCGGCGCCTGCGCATAGGCTTCGAAGCTCGGCACCATCAGCAGAGTCACGGCCAAGGCGCCCAGCAGCACGGCCATCACGACACGCCGCGTCAGGCGCTCGCCGAGCACGGCCCAGGAGATCAGCGCCGACCACAGCGGCATCGTGAACCCGAGCACGGCGGCTTGACCGGAGGGAATGAGGATCGCCGAATAGGTGCTCGCGATGTTCCAGAGCACCAGATAGAACATCGTCGCGCTCACGATCGTCGGCCAGGCCGCGCGCGGTATCACGAGCGACTGGCCGCGCACGCGCGCCACGGCGAGCAGCATCACTGCGGCGAGCGTCACGCCGATCGCGCGAAACGTCCACACCGAGACTTCGCGCACGGCGTATGGAAACAACGGCCAGTTGGTGCCCCACAGCAGGGTCAGGATGGCGAGCAGGATCAGTGCGCGCGGCGCAATGTGGTGTGGCTGGGGCGATGTCATTCGCGGCGAGGCTCTCATGGCGGCGCGCACTTGGCAAGGAGATTTCGCGGCCGACCCGCCGATACAATCCGGCCCCTTTCGCCTTCGTCTGTGGCCCGTATTGCCGGGCCGCCGCTCCATGCCCACACCCCTGCGCGACCGCCTGTTCGTCTTGTCGCAGTACCTCATGCCCAAGCAGGCGATGACGGCGCTGGGCGGCGTGGTGGCCGGTGCGCGTGGCGGCGCGGTGACGCAGACGATCATTCGGCGCTTTGTGAAGCGCTTCGGCGTCAATATGCGCGAAGCCGCGCAACCCGACATCGCTGCCTACCCCACGTTCAACGAGTTCTTTACGCGTGGCCTCGCGCCCGGTGCACGGCCGATCGCGCAAGCCGATTTGGTGTGCCCGGTGGACGGCGCGATCAGCGCCTTCGGCGCGATGGCGCGCGACCAGATCTTCCAGGCCAAGGGCCATCGCTATTCGAGCGCCGCGCTGCTGGGTGGCGATGCAGCGCTGGCGGCGCGGTTCGACAACGGCCACTTCGCGACGCTTTACCTGAGCCCGAAGGACTACCACCGCATCCACATGCCTTGCGCGGGGCGGCTGCTGCGCATGCTGCATGTGCCCGGTGATCTGTTCTCGGTGAACCCCGCGACGGCGCAGGCGGTGCCGGGCCTGTTTGCGCGCAATGAGCGCGTCGTGTGCATTTTCGAGACGACGTTCGGGCCGCTGGCGCTGGTGTTGGTGGGGGCGACGATCGTCGGCAGCATGGCCACGGTGTGGCACGGTGTCGTGAACCCGCCGCGCGGCAGCGTCTTGCGCCACTGGGAATATGCCGACCAGGACATCCGCCTTGCGCAAGGCGCGGAGATGGGGCGCTTTCTGCTCGGCTCGACGGTCGTCATGCTCTGGCCGAAGTTGCCGCTGCAATTCAACCGCGACTGGGCGCCGGGCGGGGCGGTGCGCCTGGGCCAGGAAATGGCGCGCATCGGCTGAAAGCGCCGCGCGAATGGGGTACGCTCATTGCCACCGTTTCCACAGGAGCAGGCGATGAAGCGAACCTCGAAATCCTTGGTCGAAGAGGCGATGACCCAGGTCACGACCTACACGCTGGAGCAGGCGCGTGCGTTGCACGGCACGCCGGGGGTGCAGTTCGTCGATGTGCGCGACGTGCGCGAACTTGAGCGCGACGGCGTGATCCCGGGCGCGCTGCACGCGCCGCGCGGCATGCTCGAGTTCTGGGTCGACCCTGACTCGCCCTACCACCGCGACGTGTTCGCGCAAGACAAAGAGTACGTGCTGTTCTGCGCCGCGGGTTGGCGCTCGGCCCTCGCCACCAAGACGCTGATGGACATGGGCATGCAGCGCGTGGCGCACTTCGACGGCGGCTTCACGGCGTGGAAGGAGGCCGGCGCGCCGGTGGCACAGAAGGCCGAGAAGCCGGCGAAGGCGTGAGAGAGTGAGGCCACGTACCGCTCGGGCCTCAGGGCTAGAATTGTTCGGTTGACGTATACGTCAATTGCAGAATCCGACCGCGCCGCGCCCTCCAAGGAATCCATGCCCGCTCTCGCCTCGAAACTCAGTCCACGCAGCGAAGAGTTCAAGGCGAATGCCGCGGCGATGCGCGGCCTCGTCGATGACTTGAACGCGAAGCTCGCGCAAATTGCGCTGGGCGGTGGCGACGCGGCGCGCGCCAAACACCTCGCGCGCGGCAAATTGCTGCCGCGCGAACGCGTTGAGATGTTGCTCGACCCGGATGCGCCATTTCTCGAAATCGCACCGCTCGCCGCGCTGAACATGTACCAGGAGCGCGGCGGCGTGGACGCCGCGCCGGGCGCCGGGCTGATTGCCGGCATCGGCAGGGTGTCGGGGGTTGAGTGCCTGATCGTGTGCAACGACGCCACCGTGAAGGGCGGCACCTATTTCCCGATGACGGTGAAGAAGCACTTGCGCGCGCAAGAGATCGCGATGCAGAACCGCCTGCCATGCATCTACCTCGTCGATTCGGGTGGCGCGAACCTGCCGAACCAGGACGACGTGTTCCCGGACCGCGAACACTTCGGCCGCATCTTCTTCAACCAGGCAAACATGAGCGCCCAGGGTATTCCGCAAATCGCCGTCGTGATGGGCTCGTGCACGGCGGGCGGCGCCTACATGCCGGCGATGAGCGATGAGTCGATCATCGTGAAGAACCAGGGAACGATATTTCTCGGTGGCCCGCCGCTCGTGAAAGCGGCGATCGGTGAAATCGTCAGCGCCGAAGACTTAGGGGGAGGCGACGTGCACACGCGCCTGTCGGGTGTGGCCGACCACCTGGCGCACAACGACACACACGCGCTGGCGATTGCACGCGCGAGCGTGGCGAATCTGAACTGGCGCAAAGACGTGGCGATGCGCTGCATCCCGCCGCGCGCGCCGCTGTTCGACGGCGGCGAGCTGCACGGCGTGATCCCGATCGATACGCGCAAGCCCTATGACGTGCGGGAAATCATCGCGCGCCTCGTCGATGGTTCGGAGTTCGACGAATTCAAGGCGCGCTATGGCACGACGCTGGTGACTGGATTCGCGCACATCGAGGGCATGCCGGTGGGCATCATCGCGAACAACGGCATTTTGTTTTCCGAGTCGGCGATGAAAGGCGCGCACTTCATCGAACTCTGTGGCCAGCGCAAGATTCCGCTCGTGTTCTTGCAGAACATCACCGGCTTCATGGTCGGGCGCAAATACGAGGCGGAGGGCATTGCCAAACACGGCGCGAAGATGGTGACGGCGGTCTCCACGGTGAACGTACCGAAGTTCACCGTCATCATCGGCGGCAGTTTCGGTGCCGGCAACTACGGCATGTGCGGGCGCGCGTACTCGCCGCGCTTCTTGTGGATGTGGCCGAACGCGCGCATTTCCGTGATGGGTGGCGAGCAGGCGGCGAGTGTGCTGGCCACCGTGAAACGCGACGGCATCGAGGCCAAAGGCGGTGCCTGGAGTGCCGACGAAGAAGCGGCGTTCAAGCAGCCGATCCTCGACCAATTCTCCACCCAAGCGCACCCGTACTTCGCGAGCGCGCGAATCTGGGACGATGGCGTCATCGACCCGGCCGATACGCGGCGTGTGCTCGCGCTGGCGATCAGCGCGAGCCTGAACGCGCCGATTCCGGATGCGAAGTTCGGCGTGTTTCGGATGTAGGCGCAGCGCAAATGTTCAAGAAAATCCTGATCGCCAATCGCGGGGAGATTGCCTGCCGCGTCGCCGCCACGGCACGCCGCCTGGGCGTGCGCACAGTGGCGGTGTTTTCCGACGTCGACGCGCAGGCCAAGCATGTGCTCGCCTGCGACGAAGCCGTGCACATCGGCGGCAATGCGCCGAAAGACAGCTATCTGCGCGGCGAGTGCATCATCGCCGCGGCGTTGCAATGCGGTGCGCAGGCGGTGCACCCGGGTTATGGTTTTCTGAGCGAGAACGAAGACTTCGCGCAGGCCTGTCTGGATGCAGGGCTCGTGTTTATCGGCCCGCCGCCTTCGGCGCTCAAGGCGATGGGTCTGAAGTCGCAATCGAAAATCCTGATGGGCCAGACGGGTGTGCCGCTGGTGCCGGGCTATCACGGCGCGGACCAGGACCCGGCGCTGCTGGCGCGCGAGGCGCAGAAAATCGGCTTCCCGGTGCTCATCAAGGCCAGCGCGGGCGGCGGCGGCAAGGGCATGCGCATCGTGACGAACGCAGAAGAGTTCGACGCCGCGCTCGGATCCTGCCAGCGCGAGGCGCGCAACAGTTTCGGCGATGACACGGTGTTGATCGAGCGCTATGTCACCCGGCCGCGGCACATTGAAATCCAGGTGTTCGGCGATGCGCACGGCAACTGCATCTACCTCTTCGAACGCGATTGTTCAGTGCAGCGGCGTCACCAGAAGGTGCTGGAGGAAGCGCCGGCGCCGGGCCTGAGCGAAGCGCGGCGGCGCGAGATGGGCGCGGCGGCGGTGGCGGCGGCGAAGGCGGTGGGTTACGTCGGCGCGGGCACGGTGGAGTTCATCGCCGAGCCCACGGCGGATGGAGATTTGCGCTTTTTCTTCATGGAGATGAATACGCGGCTCCAGGTCGAGCACCCGGTGACCGAAGCGATCACTGGGTTGGACCTGGTGGAGTGGCAGTTGCGCATCGCATCGGGCGAACCCTTGCCGCTGCGCCAAGAGCAGTTGCGCATGCATGGCCACGCCATCGAGGCGCGCATCTGCGCCGAAAATCCGGATGCCAATTTCCTGCCGGCCACCGGCACGTTGAACGTTTATCGCACGCCGCCGTGCGCCGAATTCGAGCGCGCTTCGAGCGGGGCCACCACGCTGACCGCCGGGCTGCGCATCGATTCCGGCGTGCGCGAAGGCGACGCGATCTCGCCCTACTACGACTCGATGATCGCCAAGCTCATCGTCTGGGGCGAAGACCGGGCCCAAGCGCTGGCGCGGCTCGACGCGGCGCTGGCGGGAACGCACATCGTGGGGCTGCATACCAACGTGGCTTTTTTGCGGCGCACGGCCGCGAGCAAGGCGTTCGCGAATGCCGATCTCGACACGGCGTTGATCGAGCGCGAGCGCGCGGCGCTGTTCAACGCGGCGCCGCTGCCTGCCGAGGTGGCCGCAGCCGGTGTCGTGGCGCATGCGCTGGCGCAAGAGCGCGCGCTGCAGGGCGATGACCCATGGTCAAGGCGCGACGCCTGGCGCCTGCACGGCGCGGCAGTGCGGCGCTTCGACCTGGAGTTCGACGGCGTGCGCACGAGTTTCATGCTGGAGCGCAACCACGCTGGCGCACAGTGGCTGGTGCAAGGTGCGCGGCGCTGGGCCTATGCGGCCACGGCGCGTGGGCAGGCGCGCCATGACGTGAGCCTGGGCGAGCAGCGCTGGCCGTTGACGGTGTATGCGCTGGGTGAACGGTATGCGGTCCACGGGCCCGATGGGCAGGCGCAGCTGAGCGAAATCGATCCGATCGCCCACGCCGCCGACGGCGCCGTGGAAGGCGGCCGACTCACCGCGCCGATGCCAGGCAAGTTGGTGGCCTTCCTCGCCGCACCGGGCGATGTGGTGAAACTCGGGCAGGCGTTGGCGGTGATGGAGGCGATGAAGATGGAGCACACGATCACCGCGCCGCGCGACGGCACGGTGCAAGCCTTGCTCTATGCCGTGGGTGACCAGGTGCTCGAAGGCGAAGAACTGATGCGTTTGGAGTCGGTGGCGTGAGGCGCCGCCATTTCATGGGGGACAGCGCCGCGGGGGCGCCAGCAGCGCAGGCGACCCGAAAGGACTTCGCAGCGCGCGGCGCGCCTCAGGCGCGCGTGCCGCGTGAAGTCAGACCCAGGCGCGCCAGCCAGCCTACCTTGGCTGTGGCCGGCGCTTCGTCTGTGCCATCACGCTCGGGCGGCAGGCTCAGGCCGAAGCCCGAGGTGTCCTTTGCCCAGGCCATATCCTGCGCCATGCGGCCCACAGGTGCGGGCTGTTTCGATCGGCTGAGGGCTCGCTGCGCTTTTTCTGCCGCCACTGCTGCGGCGCGCCGCGCGCTGGCTTTGGCGTCGGCGCGGTGCGCGCGCTCCAGTTCGTGCGCGAGCGCCACCAGCTCGGGCATGCCCGAGCCCCGGCACAGGCGAAGTGCGGCGCGTGCCTCGAACCCGCCTTGCATGAGCACGCCGATCTCATACTCCTGGTCGAGTTGGCGCCGCAACATGAAGTGCAGCCGGGTGGCTAAGCGCAAACAAGTGGTGGGGTCCAAGACACGGCTCCTGACGACGTGTCGCATTGTTGCGGGCCAACCATGCTGGGCGCCATCCCCGGTCTGTGGGGCCGGTGCCGCGCCAGCGGCGGCGCTGCGCCATGACCCCCGGTTCCAAGGGGTTGGCGTCAGTGCAGGCCGGTGCAAGGGGCTTGCGCCTTGAGCGCCGCGCAGCTTGATGACCGGCCAGAGGGGTTGCGGCGTGTCGGGCAGCACCTGCTGCAAATCAATCATCCGCATCCGCCGGTGTGGCTTGATGTCGCGGTTCGCACGTCGCAAGAAGCCGCCGACGCACTGGGCGTGCAGTGCGGCCAGATCGCCAAGAGCGTGGTGTTTCGCCGCAGGAGCGATGACGCGGCGGTGCTGATCGTGACCTCGGGCGACAGACGTGTCGACGAAGCCAAGGTGGCGGCCCGGCTGGGCGCACTGGCGCGGGCCGACGCCGGGTTCGTCAAACAGTCGACCGGTTTTTCGATTGGCGGTGTCGCGCCTTTGGCTCATCTCACGCCGCCGCTGACGCTGGTGGACCGTGAACT
>JANOLJ010000281.1:0-3233 GCA_031419715.1 Burkholderiales bacterium
AGGACGGCGACGACGCTTCAACAGGCGCGAGCTACCTCGAGATCGCGCGAGTCCTGATCGATCACGGCGCGCAGACCGACGCCGATCTTCGGGAACTGTGGTCGCGGATCGTGTTCAACTTGATGGTGTCCAACACCGACGACCACCTGCGAAATCATGGCTTCATCCTGGTGCCCGGCAAGGGTTGGCGCCTTTCGCCGGCGTTCGACATGAATCCGGTGCCGAACGCCCTTGGACTGAAACTGAACATCAGCCAAACCGACAATGCAATGGACCTCGATCTCGCCCGCGCCGTGGCACCGTACTTCCGCGTATCCGCTCGCGATGCCGACGGGATCATCGATGGCTGCATGACCGCCGTGCGTCAGTGGCGAACGATCGCTACACGACTTCGGGTGCCGATGCGAGAGCAAGACGCGATGGCTGAGGCCTTTCGGTTGGCCTCAGCGTAGAAGCGGTGCGATTCGCCTTCACGACCCACTGACGCCCCGTGCCCTACAGCTTGACCCGATGATGTTCCCGCATCAAAATGCAGTGATGCGAACGACCATCGATCTTCCGGACGATCTGCACCGCATCGTCACGTCACTGGCCACCCACACGCGCAGCAGCCTGAGTCAAACCGCCGCGGACTTGATTCGACGCGGCCTTGCGCTGCCGGGCCGCGACACGAAGGCGCCCGCGATTGCGACGAGTTCAATGACTGGCTTGCCGGTGCTGCATTCGCCGCGTCTCATCACGCCCGAGGATTTGAAGGCTCTGGACGACGAGTGATGAAGAAAGCGCGCGCCGCTGCGGTGCCTTTGTTGGGCGGCAACGTGCTGGTGGCCTTGGTCAGCAGCGGGCATGTTCATCACGCCGCGGCCCAGCGCCGCGTCACCACTTCTGGCCGGATTCAATTGGCTATGCCGACATTTCGTGGCGCGGTGTGCTGGGGCATCGTCAGGTGACTGATGCCTACCTTGCGGCACTCGCGCGCCACCATGGCGGAAAGCTCGCAAGTTTTGACCGTGGCCTGGTTGCTCTCCATACCGATGTGGCGATTGCGTTGGACGAGTAGGCGATGCGTCGGCCGCAGCTTTGCTCTCTGTGTGTCCCCTAGGGCGCAGTGCGCAGTGCGTGTGGCAACATCGCCGCCTTGCTGCGCGATTGTTGGAGACCCCTGAGCATGGACTTCTCGAAGCGACAGGCCGACCCGAGGCGCCACTTGGTGGGCTTCGCCTTCGTCGTCCTGTTTCATGCGTTGATCGTCTATGCGCTGGTGACAGGGCTCGCGAAAAAGGTCGTCGACGTGGTGCGCGCGCCCATCGAAACTAAGGTCATCGAAGAAATCAAGAAACCGCCCCCACCACCCGAGATCGTGGTGCCTCCGCCGCCGAAGCTCGAGGCGCCGCCGCCGCCATTCATTCCACCGCCCGAGGTGCAAATCGCCACGCCGCCGCCGCCGGCGCCCACCATCACCGTGGTGACGCCGACGCCACCGCCGGCTCCCGTCGTGATCGCCCCGGCGCCGCCACTGCCGCCTGCACCTGTCGTCGTCGAGGCAGCACCAGCGCCACCACCGCCACCACCACCCCCGCCGGCGCCTCCCGCACCCAAACCGACCAACATAGCCGCCTATTGTTCGAAGATGCCCCAGCCCGAAGTTCCTGGGGTCGACTTCACCGGCAAGATCGCGTTGACCGCGCGAGCCACCATCAAGGGCAACAAGATCGTCGAGGCCGATGTGGTTCCGAACTCGATCACGGGTACGCGGGACCGCAAGATCCAGCGGGCGTTCGCGAATGCGGTGACTTCGGCGATGCTTCAGTACACCTGCGTGGGTGACAACATCGTCGTCGAGCAGCAATTCGCCTTCACGATCAACTGATACCGATGCAGATTCAGGTTTTCTTTCGCACGCCGCCAGCCACAAGCCCACCGCGTCAACTTCAATGCAAACCTCGCTCACCGCAGGAGACAAGCTCATGAGAAAAAGACTGACCACTTTAATCGCGGCATTTGCCGTCGCCGCCAGCCTTGTTGCCGCACCCGATTGGGTCTCGGCGCAGGCTCAGAAGCCCGCTGATGCGGGCCCCGCTGCGACCGCGCTGTCGCCAACGGCGGCGCCCTCAACCGGCATCGTCAGCAAAGAAACCGTCGACAACCCCTATGGCCTTGCGGCGCTGTGGGCGCAAGGCGACTTCGTGTCGAAGGGCACCCTGATCATCCTGGTGATCATGAGCATGGGCAGTTGGTACATCCTCATCACCAAGCTGTACGAGAGTTTGAAGATGAGCGGCGAGGCGCGCGCGGCGAGCCGCAAATTTTTCAAGTCGGCGTCGCTGGCGGAGGGTGTGGCCACGCTGAAGAAGGGGAGTGCGTTTCGCTACATCGCCGAGACCGGTGTCGAGGCGGGTGAGCACCACGAAGGCGCGCTCACGGAAAACATCGACCGCAACACCTGGGTGACGATGAGCGTGCAGCGCAGCGTCGAGGAGGTTCAAAGCCGCTTGCAGGATGGTCTGGCGTTTCTCGCCACGGTGGGCTCCACGGCGCCGTTCGTTGGCCTCTTTGGCACGGTCTGGGGCATCTACCATGCGCTTACGGCGATCGGCATCGCCGGGCAGGCGTCGATCGACAAGGTCGCCGGCCCGGTAGGTGAGGCGCTCATCATGACGGCCATCGGCCTGGCCGTGGCCGTGCCCGCAGTGCTGGGCTACAACTGGCTCGTGCGGCGCAACAAGGTGACGATGGAGAAGGTGCGCAGCTTCGGTGCCGACCTGCATGGCGTGCTGATGGGCGCGAAGAGCAGCTCGGCGATGTCGTCGCGCTAACTCCGTGTCGCAAACCGGAGGCAGACCATGGCGATGAACCTGGGCTCGTCCAGCGACGAAGACGAAGTCGTCTCGACGATCAACACGACGCCGCTGGTGGACGTGATGCTGGTGCTGCTGATCATCTTTCTGATCACGATTCCGGTGGTCACGCAGTCGGTGGCGATGACGTTGCCGAAAGAGACCAACATCGCGCGGCAGACGCGGCCGGAGAACATCGAAATCTCGGTGAACAAGGACGGCGACATTTTCTGGAACGCGCAGCTCGTTCCCGACAGCGAGGCCTTGTTCCAGCGCTTGAAGAAGATCGCGGTGATGGACCCGCAGCCCGAGGTGCATATTCGCGGCGACGAGAAGGCGCGCTATGAGTCGATCGGCCGGGTCGTGTTCGCGTGCCAGCGCGCGGCGATCGCGAAG
>JANOLJ010000282.1:0-5885 GCA_031419715.1 Burkholderiales bacterium
GTCTCGCCAAGCGAATACTTGGCGCGATTCAAGCTGGCCGACGTGATGCTCGACACCTTCCCCTACAACGCCGGCACCACGGCGAGCGACGCGCTGTGGATGGGCACGCCCATCGTCACGCTGGCCGGGCGCAGCTATATCTCGCGCATGGCGGGCAGCCTGCTGCACGCGGTCGGGCTTCCCGATCTGGTGACGAGCTCACTGTTCGACTATGAACGCCTGGCAGTGCAGCTCGGGCTCAACCCGTTGCGCGTGGCGTCGTACAAGCGGTTTCTCGCGGAGCATGGGCGGGAGTCGAAGCTGTTTGATGTGCCGGGGTTGGTGCGCGACATCGAGAGTGCATTCGAGCGCTTGGCGATGGCGCATCGAACCAGCGAGCGCGTCGGAACTTAGGTGCCGGGGCCCGCGATGCTGCGCAGCAAGTCCTTGACGAGCACGAACAGGTGCATCGGGTCCGTGGGTGAGTCGACGAAGTCGAAGCGCCGATAAAAGGCCCGCGCGGCATCGTCCTTGGCGTGCACGCCAAGGGCGCGAATACCGGCGCTTTCGGCGGCCTGTGCGGTGCGCCGCATCGCATCCTTGAGCAGCCCGGCACCAAGGCCTCGGCCTTGCCAGCTTCGATGCACCGCCAGGCGGGCGAGCAACATCAACGGTATCGGGTGTCGCGCCAAGCCCTTGGTCAGCCGCTGCGGCGCGTTTTCACGCGACACCTCCGCAACGACCAAGCTGTAGTAGCCCACGACTTCCGTGTCCGCGATGCCGACATAGGTTTGTGCCGCATTGGCTTGCTGGGTGGACAGGGCAAAGCGGAGCAGAAAACGATTCAGTGCGGCGTCACCGCAATCGAAATGATCGACGGCGTGCAGCCGCGACAGTTTTTCGATGTGAAACGCCGTCACTTCGCCGCGCCACCTTCAAACGGGCTGCGCATGCTGAACAGGTGCTTGACGCGGGGCAACTCGCGTGGCTCGGCGTCGAGCGCGGCGATGAAGGCTTGCCACTTCGCTGTGCCGAGTCCGAAATGACGGCGCAGCGCAAGGGTCTCTTCGGCTCGAGCCAGCGCGCTGTCGAGCACGAATTCGCTGACCGAACGGCGGTCAGCGGCCGCAGCCGCCGCCAGCGCCTTCTTGGCGGCGGGGCTGAGGCGCAGGTCGAGCTTTTCGGAACGGGTTGGCGAGGTGGGCATGGCTGACTCCAGGAGGGCACTGAACTGTAGCCGAAGTGCCAGACATTGTCAGGACAACCTGAGCAGGGAATCCTCCAGGCGCGGCCAGTGTCATCCCGGCACCGGCCTGACCCCAACACTCTGTGACGCCATCACTCCAGCCACGCCGAAATCCCCAACCCCAGCGACCGCAGCAACGCCGACGCCTGCTGCCCGTCGTGCAATGCATTGATGTAGGCCACACGCAGGTTGTAGTGTTCGCTCTCGGCCGACATCACGTCGAACAGCGAGCGCCTGGCGAGCTGCTGCCACTGCTGCAGCGTGAAGTTGCGCACCTGGTTGCTGTCGCGCACGATGGCGCTGGTTTGGCGCGCGCGGTCGAAGTTTGAGGCGGCTTGTTCGTGGACTTCGGCGATGCGCGACTTGCGTGCCTCTAACGCGTCGGCACGCTGCAACTTGGCCGCCTCGGCGCGCTTTTGCGCGGCGCTGATGCCGTAGTCCGCGCCCTGGTTGATGAGGGGCATGGAGAAACTGATGCCGGCGAGCAGCGTGCCGGGGTGATTGCCGCCGCCGGCCTTGGAGCCCGTCAGCACCCAGTTGAGTTGTGGCTGCTGTGCGGCGGCGATCGCGCGCGAATAGCTCTCCAGCGCTTTTGCTTGTGCGTCAAGCTGCGCGATCTCGTGGGCGCGTATCGCTTGCGCGTCCATTTCGGCCAGCGGCGGCACGTCGAGCAACAGCGCCGTCATGCCCTCGCTGCTGGGCATGCCGTCGCCGATGAAACGCTTCAGTCGCGTCTCCGCCTGGCGCACTTGCGAGACCGATTGCGACTGTGCGAGTTCGGCCTGTTGCAGCGTCTTGCGCGCTTGCACGAGTTCGCTCGCGCGGCCGCGGTCGGCCCGGACGATCTGGTCCAGCACCTCGACCAGGCACGCCATCTTGCGCGCGAACTGCTGGTACACACGCGCTTGCTGGCGGTGCCGGCTGCGCTCCAGCGCGAGCGAGACGGTCTGGAACGCGACCTGGTCTTGAGCCGTGAGCTGGCCCAGTCGCGCGGCTTCCGACAGGCTCGCACGCCAACCGGTGAGCGAGGCGATGCGGCCTGAATCGTAAAGTGGCGCCCCGATGTTGATGCTCAACTGCGCCTGGCCGCCCGATTCCGTTTCGACGTTCCTCGCGGCTGCCGTGGCGTGGCCGAGCGTTCCCGAGATCGTGGCTTGAATGAGGCGCGCCGCGCGCGCTTCTTCCACTTCTGCCGCGGCGGCTTCGCTGAGCAGCTTGGCCGCGCCGACGGCGTTGCTGCGGCGGATCGCCTCCTGCACAGTCGCGCGCAGCGTCAGGCGCGGCGCGCTCGCGTCGCTGGGCATGGCGCCGGGCGTGTGGGGCAGCGGGTTGTCGGGCGTGTCTTCGTCAACGCAGCGTTGGGCGTGGGCGGGCAGCGCGAGCAGCAGCGCAAGCAGCTGCGCGAACACCGGCGCGAACACCCGCGCGATCAGGGCGGCGCCGACGTGCCGAATGAACGTCGGAAATTGATGCGTCATGGGTCTGGGCTGCGTCGCTGGCTGGGTGGTGCGGAGTACCGTGCCCCTGCCGATTTACGGAGCCGCAACCTTAACCGGCGTGCTCTGGGTGAGCCGCGCTCGCGCTGTGCAAAACCCGCCCGAACTGGCCGCTTGCCGTGCCAAAGTGCCGAAACAAGGGCTTCAGTGTGCTTTGCCGCAGCCGAGCCCGGCGCGGCGCAGACGCTCAAGCCGTCTCGCCGACGGCCTTCTCCGCGGCCGCGATTTCCGCCTGGCGCCTGGCGATCATGTCGCCTATCGGCGGACCCTTGAAGCGCCGTGATTCGAACGCCAACCAGATGATCAGCATCGCGATCAGCATCGCGACGATGAGGTAGCCGACTTTTTCATACGGCGGCTGCACGCCCACGAAAATCAGCAAGGCGCAGCCGATGATGGCCAGCACGGCGACCAGCTTGGACGCTGCCCCCAGTTGAAACGGGCCTTTGTTGAGCCACTTGCCCGCCATCTCGGCGCGCAAGCCCGCCGCCACCGGCATCAGGTACGAGATGTAGAGGAACACCGCGCAGGCGGTGGACAACACGGCGAAGGCCTCGCCGTACAGCGTGGCAACGATCGCCAGGAAGGCAGCCCACCAGATCGCGTTGACAGGGGTGCGGTGCGCGCGGCTCACCTTGCGCAGCGCGTCGGAGAAAGGCAGGCCACCGTCGCGTGCGAACGCGTACATCATGCGCGAGGTCGACGTGAGGCCGGCCAGCGCGCACAGGTAGTTGGCCAGGACGATGCCGATGATGAGCGCATCTTTGAAGATCTTGGGCATGCCCGACTCGCTCATGAGCCAGGGGAACGCGTTCCAGCCCTGTTTCGCGCCCTCGGCCACGCTCGGCAGCGCGAGCACGAAGGCGCTGAGCATGATGTAGCCGAACACGAAAGACCAGAACACCGAATGCAACATGCCGCGCGGCGCCTCGCGCGCCGCGTTGCGCGTTTCCTCAGCGGTGTGGGCGGAGGCGTCGAAGCCCGTCACGGTGTACACGCCTTGCAGCAGGCCGAGCAGAAACACGAAGCCGATCGACTGCACGGCGGTCGGCCAGACACCGCCGCCAGCGTCGCCCGAAAAATTGCTGAACGTGTATAGGCGCGACACCTCGAGCGACGGCGCGTAGGTGAGCAAGCCCAGCGTCAGCAGCACGGCGACGACGAGGATCAGGTAGCCGCTGAAGTCGGTCAGCAGTGTCGTGGCGCGGATGCCGTAATGGTTGAGAGTGGCCTGGCTTGCGGTGATGGCGGCGATGAAGATCGTCTGCGTCCACCAGGCGCTGTCCATGAACGCCTTGGAGGTCCAGCCCGTCACGTCCATCCCCAGCACATTGCCGAGGAACAGGTCGCGAAACAACAGGAATACGCCGAAGTTCACCGAGGCGACGACGAACATCAGTCCGAGCAGGTTGAACCAGGCCGCCGCCCAGCCGTAGCCGCGGCCGCCGAACAGCGATGCCCAGTGGTAGATGCCACCGGCGGTCGGGTAGCTCGATGCGATCTGCGCCATCGCCGCGGCGACGAGCAAGGCGAACAGGCACGCCAGCGGCCAGCCATAGCCGATGGACGCGCCGCCCGCGGCGCTCAACGCGAGCGGGAAAGCGGTGATGCCTCCGGCAAGGATGCAGATGATGGAAAACGAAATCGCGAAGTTCTGGAAGGCGCCCATGCGCCTGGACAGCTCTTGCGCATAGCCCATGCTGTGCAGGGTCTTGAGGTCGTCTTGATGCTCCTGGTCGTGTGCCATCGCTGCCTCCGGAGTTGTGTGGGGCAGTATGGTTCAGACGGTGGGTTCGGGCATCGGGAGAACCCTGTGGTTTGTCATCTCGGCGAGTGCCTGGATCACGTTCACTCACCCATCCTGGAAAGCCTCCTTCGACTTCAGCATCGGCCGCAGCAAATAGCTCATCACGCTGCGCTCGCCGGTGCGCACCTCCACCGAGCCCGTCATGCCGGGCATCACCGGCAGCGGCTTGCCGTGCGCCATGAGCGTTGAGGAATCGGTGCGCACCAGGGCGCGGTAGTAGGTGGCGTCGGCGGCGGCGCCGCGTTCGGTGTCGCCCAATGCATCCGGACTGATGGTTTCGATTACCCCCTTCAGGCCGCCGTACATCGTGTAGTCGTAGGCCGAGAGTTTGATCTCGACTTTCTGGCCGACGCGCACGAAGCCGATTGACGCCGGCTTGATGCGCGCTTCGATCAGGATGCGCTTGCCCAGCGGCACGATTTCCATTACCGGCGCGCCGGGCGCGATGACGCCGCCGATCGTCGCGATGCGGATGTTCTTCACCAGGCCGCGCACGGGGGACTTGAGCACAGTGCGGCGCAGCACGTCGGCGCGACCGCCGATCTGCTCGTTGACTTGCGCGAGTTCGGTCTGCACGCGCACGAGTTCGCTGCTCGCGTCCTGGCGGAAGCGGTTGATGCGCTCCGAGACCTGCAAGCGCAAGTCATTGACCTGGCGCCGCAGGCGTATCACTTCCACGTTCGACATCAGGCCCTTGTCGGCCATGTTGTTGGCGAGGTCGAGTTCGCGCTGCAGCAGGGCCACGCTCAACTGCGTCGACGCGACCGCGTCTTGCAGCGAATGCCGGCGCGCGGTGTAGGAAGCCGACTCACCTTGCACGATGTTCGGCAGCGCCGCCAATTCCGGCGGGAACTTGAGGGGCTTGCCCGTCGCCTCGGCGCTCAGGCGCGCGATCGTCGCCTGTAGCGCCAGGCGCTTTGCCTGGCCTTCGTTCTGCTGCGCTTCGAAGCGCGTCGGGTCCACCAGCGCCAGGTCTTGTCCGGCCTCGACCTGCATGCCCTCACGCACCAGCATCTCGCGCAGGATGCCGCCTTCCAGGCTGGCGATGACTTGCTCTCGGCCATCGGGCACGACGCGGGCATCGGCGCGCGTGATGTCGTCAACGCGCGTCAGGCTGGCCCACGCCGCGGCGCTGGCCAGCACGAGCAGCAGCAACAACAGCGCCCAGCTCGTGCCCGGTGTCGCGTCGATCACTTGCGCGGCGCGCAGCGGCGACAGGTAGGCCGCGTCACCGCGCTGCGGGGCGCGCTCGCCGGTGTTCTTGTCGCGCCAGAACATGGTCAAGCCATCGCCTCACGCGCCGCGGTGTGCGCTGGGCGCTGCGGCGCGGGCACGGCGGCAGGCCGCTGCGCCTGCG
>JANOLJ010000283.1:0-1514 GCA_031419715.1 Burkholderiales bacterium
AACTTCCAGGCCCTGATACGGCATCCGGAATATGTGTGGCGTACCTCGGTGGGCACCTGTTTCGCCTACCTCTCGCACAAAGTGCTGCGCTGGGTTGCGCCGCACTTGCTCATCGTCGGCTTGCTGGCCTCGCTGCTGCTCGGGCTGCAATCAGCGGCGTGGCTGACGTTCGCACTGTTGCAACTTGGCGCCTACGCGGCAGCGGCAGGCCTGTACGCGTTGAGCCGGCGTGGCCGTGTGCTGCGGCCCGTGCTGCGAATTCCGGCGTTCCTGTTCGCGCTCAACTGGGCGTTTCTTGTCGCCTCGATCCGCTACGTGACCGGGCGATACAGTGGATCGTGGAAGCGCACCAGTCGCTGAGCGCGACCCACGTCGCCTGCGCCGGTCGTCGCTTCGCGGACACCAGGCTTCTAGCGCAGATTGCACGAGGCGACCCAACTACCCAAGGAAACTTTCGAATGCTTAGATTCGGTAACATCGGCTGCGACGAGTATCTGAACATGTACCGTCAGCAAGTGCAGGCCATGAGAACGCTGCTAATTCCGTATTGACGGCTGCTGCAGGGTTCGCGTCGCTGGAGCGCTATCACCGCGTTTCGAAGGGCCGTTGCCGGCAGTCTTCACGCCCTACGCTGTCAGGTCGATGTACCGCCCACTTCGATATGGCAACGCGGCGCTCATGGCGATCGGTTGGCGCCAAGGCGTTGCGACTGCGCAAGCCGTCGAGCTGACACTGCGCGCTTGGCGCGAACGGAAAACCTAGCTCGTCCTGGCGACGCCCATTGCCTCGCGATAGAAGCCGTCGTAGCTGCTCGACAAGGCCTCGATCGACGCGTTGTCACGCACCCAAGATGCCGCATGAGCGCCAAGCCGCGCCCGCAGCGCCGCGTCGCTCAACAAACGTCGCAACGCATCGCGCAAGGCCGGGCCATCGGCGGCCGGCACCAGCAGGCCGGTCTGTTCGTTGTGAATGATTTCCGGATTGCCCCCGACTGCGGTGGCGACCACGGCCAGGCCGGTCGCGCAAGCCTCAAGCAAGGCAATGGACAGCCCCTCGGTCAGCGACGGCATCGCGAAAATATCGAAGGCGGGCAGGAGGTCGGCAACGTTCGCGTGCAGGCCGGCGAACAAGACACTACTGTTCAAGCCCAGTGCCTGCGCCTGCTCTCGCAGTGCGCGATCCAGTTCACCGTCGCCGACGATCACCATGCGCAATGCGGGCTCGGCTTGAAGCAGCGCTGGCAACACGTCGAGCAACAAGCGGTGATTTTTCAGTGCGACCAATCGGCCCACACAACCGATCACGGGAATTTCCGGGGCCAGGGCCAAGGCCTGTCGTGCCGCGTCGCGACGCGTAGCCGTGCCGGCAAAGCGCGCGACCGGAATGCCGTTGAGCACGGTGCTGGCGCGGCTTTGCGCGACGATTCCGCTTTGCACGTAGCGGTCGTGAACCCGGCGCCCGACCATCGCCACCCTGGCGGTGCGAGCCAGCGACCAGCGATAGAGCCAACGCAG
>JANOLJ010000284.1:0-15269 GCA_031419715.1 Burkholderiales bacterium
GGACGTGCTGCCGAAAATCTTCGACCCGTTCTTCACGACCAAGCCGATCGGGCAGGGCACCGGCATGGGCCTGTCGATCTCGTTCAAGATCATCCAGGAGCATGGCGGCAAGATCCTGGTCGACACCGAGCCCGAAATCGGAACGATCTTCACGATCCTGTTGCCGATCAAGCCTGTCGAGACCGCGGCGGTCGAATCGGTCGACAGCGAGTTGCTGCTCGCGGCCTGAAGCGCTGCATGCCCATCAACGGAGGAACACCATGACAGAAAAAGCAAAGTTGCTGTTCGTCGACGACGAGGAGCGTGTCGTCAACCTGCTGCGCACAATGTTTCGCAGCGAGTACGAGGTGTTCACCGCGACATCGGGGCGCGAGGCGCTGGAAATCATCGCTGCGCAGCCGATCGACGTGATCGTCAGCGACCAGCGCATGCCCGAGATGCTCGGCATCGAGTTGTTGACGCAAGTCTGCAAGCGCTCGCCGGCGACGATGCGGATCCTGCTCACGGGCTACTCGGACCTGGCGGCGATCATCGGCTCGGTGAATGAGGGCGAAGTGTTCCGTTTCATCAACAAGCCTTGGGATCACGAAGAGATCAAGAACATCGTTGCCGAAGCGGCACGGATCGCCAAGGAGACGCGCCACGTGGCGGCCAAGACGGTGGAGCGCGCAGCCGCAGCGGCGCCAGCGGCGCCAGCGGCGGCGGCGGCGGCGGCCGGCGCACCCACCGAGACTCCCGAGCTGCTCTTGCTCGACGACAGCCAGGTCGACCGCATTGCGATGACGCAGATCGTCGGCGCCGCGTACAAGGTGCACGGCGCGGCGACCATCGCCGAAGCGCTGAAGATTCTGGAGCAGCGCGACATCGGTGTCATCGTCGCCGAGGCCCGCGTTGGCGGCAGCGACACCAAGCAACTGCTGCGCACGCTGAAGAAGCACTATCCGTCGATCACGACGGTGATGATGACGCAACTTGCCGACGCCGACGTCGTGATCAAGCTGATCAACGAGGCGCAAATCTATCGCGTGGGAACCAAGCCGATCCGCAGCAGCGTGTTCCAGATCATCGTCGCGGCGGCGATGAGGGAACACATGCGCTTTCGCAGCCGGCCCGATCTCGTCAAACGAGTCGCGGTCGGCAAGTCGAGCGAATCCGAAAACACGACGCTCGTCGCGAGTGTCGTGAAAAGCCTTTCGGGCTTTCGATCTCGTCTGGCGCAGCTGGTGCACTGAGAGCGCCTGCCGTCTTGCAGCGGCCTCCAGCGCGCAAGGCAAGCGGATGCGCCCGCCCGGCGCTGCGGTTCAGGCCTTGACGCCGTGCAGCAATCGCTGCGCGACCGGGCCGAGTTCCTCGAGGGTGCTCTCTTTGCGTATTACATCGCGTACGCCACTGCGCAGCAGTTCAGCGCGTTGCTCTTCCGTGAGGTAGCCCGAGCTGATCACGATCGGCAGCTCGGCGCTGATTGTCAAGTCCCGCCTGTTCGTAAACCCGTTTGACGAACAGCGCGGGACTTGACAGCTATCTGCTCAAGGAGGAGCTGTGTATTGCGGCGCGTCGCAGCCTGCGACTGAACCGCGCCCGCACTGGCAATTAGGTTGCGAAACTCGACGCGGTTCGAGTTCAGCGCCGCGCGCTGGCGGTGCAAATCGATCTGCATGCGCACGACATCGCGTCGGCTTTCCGCCACGGAGCTGCGGTGCGCGTCGATCTGCTCGCGCAATACCTCGCGCCAGTAGCGGTGCCCGCCGGACAGCAGCACGCCGAGCCATAGGGCGAGACTGACGGCCTTCAGCAGCGTGAGCTTCCAGAGCGCGGCGCGCGGCAGCTCGTGTAGCGATTGCGCCGCGCCGGGGAGGCTGGTTCGCGGCGTGAGGGAAGCAGGGGTCATGCGGCCTACACCGGTTCAAGCTGCGTTTGTCCCGAATGCTCCAGCACCAGGGCCGATTTCGCCGACAGCTTCCTGGTTTCGGATCAGCTGCGGGCGAGTGCCGCGCGGTCGATCGGCAAGCTGCGCAGCCGCTTGCCCGTGGCGGCGAAGATCGCGTTCACGACGGCCGGGGCGATCGGCGGCGTGCCGGGCTCGCCGATGCCGCCGGGCGGTTCCTTGCTCGCCACGATGTGGACCTCGACGCGCGGCATCTCCGACATACGCAATACGGGATAGTCGTGGAAATTGGACTGCTCGACCCGACCGTCCTTCAGCGTGATGCGTCCGTGCAGCGCGGCGCTCAGGCCAAACGCAATGCCGCCCTCGATCTGGCGCCGGATGATCTCGGGGTTGACGATCATTCCGCAATCCACGGCAGCGACCACGCGGTGCACCTTCACCGTGCCGTCGGCGCCGATCGACACCTCGGCAACTTCGGCGACATAACTGCCGAAACTTTGCGCCACCGCGATGCCGCGCGCCATGCCGGCGGGCAGCGGTTTGCCCCAGTTGGCGCGCTCGGCGGCGAGTTCGAGCACCGCCTTGTAGCGCGGTTGGCGGGTGAGTAAGCCGCGGCGGAACTCATAGGGGTCTTTTTTCGCCGCCACGGCGAGTTCGTCGATGAAACCTTCCATGAAGAACACGTTCTGCGAATGCCCCACCGAACGCCAGAACCAGACCTGCGGGCCCGGCTCGGCGCGGCCATAGGCGATGCGCTGGTGCTCGATGGCGTAAGGATGGTCATGGATGCCCTCGAGCGCAAACTGATCGACGCCGCTGTCAGGAATCTTCATGAAGCCCGACGCCGCCATGATCGACGGTGTTCCCACGCCCACCTTGAGCATCGTGGGCACGCCCCGCGCGTCGAGTGCGCCCTCGAAGCGCGCCACTGCGGCCGGGCGGTAGTAACCCGCCGCCATATCGTCTTCGCGGGTGTAGATCAGCTTCACCGGCTTGCCGCTGAGTTTGGACAGCAGCGTCGCGTCGATCGTGAAATCGGGAGCGAAGCGCCGGCCGAAGCCGCCGCCGAGCAAGAGCGTATTGACCTTCACCTTGGCCGGTGTGACCTGCGCCACCTGGCCGAGGATGCCCTGCGCCGGCCCTTGGCTTTGCGTGCCGGCCCAGATTTCGACTTCGTCGCCGCGCACATGGGCGGTGCAGTTCATCGGTTCCATGCAGGCGTGCGCCAGGTAGGGCGCTTCGTAGACGGCATCGAGCGTGAGCGTGCTATTCGCCGCAGCGTCGCGCACATTGCCGTCGTCACGCGAAACAGCGTCAGCGTTGCCTGCTGCCGAGCTCAGCATGTCGCTGATGCCGGGCGACGCCAGCGTGGCGTGCGCGCCGAGATCCCACTGCACCTGCAGCGCGTCGCGACCGCGCTTCGCCGCCCAGTAGCCGTCAGCCAGAACCGCCACCCCGTTCGGAATGGCCAGCACCTGGCGCACGCCGGCTACGGCCTTGGCGGATGCCTCGTCGAAGCCGAGCGGCTTCGCACCCGGCAGCGGCGCGCGCGCCATCACCGCGACCCACATGCCCGGCACTTGCGCGTCGATGCCGAAGCGGCCGGTGCCATTCACTTTCGCTGGCGTGTCCAGGCGCTTGAGCGGTTTGCCCAGCAGCTTGAAGTCTTTCGGATCCTTCAACTTCGGTTGCGTGGGCACCGGCAGCTTGGCGGCGAGTGACGTCAGCGCACCGTATGACAGCCGGCTTCCTTTGGGGGCGATCACATAGCTGTTCTCGGTGCGCAGTGTGGCCGCGTCGAGCTTCCATTGCGCGGCCGCGGCAGCGACAAGCATTTCGCGCGCTGCCGCGCCGGCTTTGCGCAGCGGCTCCCAATGGGCGCGCACCGTGGTGCTGCCGCCGGTGGCCTGCATGCCGAACATCGGGTTCGCATAGGCTGCATCGGCTGGCGCCTGGACCACGCCGACGCGGCTCCAGTCGGCATCGAGTTCCTCGGCGAGCAGCATCGGGATCGCCGTCAGCACGCCCTGGCCCATTTCGGCCGAGCCGCACACGACCGTGATGGCGTTGTCGGGGGCGATGCGCAGGTAGGCATTGAGGGCACCGGCCACGCGGGGCGCGCCGGCCACATCGAGCCGCTGCCCCGCTGAGGGCATTGTGAATCCGAGCACCAGCGCGGCACCGCCGCTGCTGCGCAGGAAACCGCGGCGTGTCGTCGATGTGTTGAGCTTGGCCATGTTCAAACTCCCCGCACGATCAGGTTCGCCGCCGCGTCCTTGATTGCCGCGCGAATCTGGTTGTAGGTGCCGCAGCGGCAGATGTTGCCGTTCATCGCGGCGTCGATCTGCGCATCGGTTGGGCGCTTGTGTTCGGCCAGCAGTGCGCACGCGCTCATGATCTGGCCCGACTGGCAATAGCCGCATTGCGGCACGTCGTGCAGCGTCCAGGCGGTTTGCACGGCCTTGCCGATGCGGTTTGCGGCAACGCCCTCGATGCTCGTCACCTGTTTGCCCGCCGCCGCGGACAGCGGCGTCGAACACGACCGCACCGCGCGCCCGTCCAGATGCACGGTACACGCGCCGCACAAGGCCATGCCGCAGCCGAACTTGGTGCCGGTGAGTTGCAGGTTCTCGCGCAGCGCCCAGAGCAGCGGCATCTCCGGGTCGGCGTCCACCGAATGCAGCTTGCCATTCACGGTCATCTTGATCATGCAATACCCTTTCTGTGCAAATCCGGATCGGGTGCAAGCGTAGCGCAAGCGGCACTGTCCGGCGCGCGCGAGGCGCGGTCTGAGAAATAGGCCACGTCTGCGGCCCGGTCGCGACCGCACTGCGGTGCAGCGACAATCCCGGCCGAGCCGGCTTGGCGCGATGATGCATATCGCGCCGCACACGCCGTATCGGTGGGCGGTGGGTCTGCCTCGCTACTTTCCGGAAAGACGCACCTCCATGTACATTCTGCGCGGACTCCTCGATCGCATCGTCTTGCTCGCCGCGTTCCTCGTCGCGGGCTGTGTGCCGGCCTTCATCGCGCAGTACCGCCAGCGCCTGGGCGGCGCGCTGGATCAGGTGACCAAAGACCTGGCGCCGTTTCGCGAGATCGCCAAACAATTCCACGGCGGCAAGCTTGAGAAGCTCATCGAACACCATCAGTTCAGCCCGGACGCGACCTTCCAGGCCGAAGGCAATGCGATCCAGGCGATGGTGCGCTCGATGGACCGACTGCGCGACGCGGTGCAAGCATTGGAGACCGACCTGATTCACCAGGTGCTCGCGCTGGTGAAGCGCGGCGATCCGCAAATCGCCAAGGCCACCTGGGCCGCCTACGAGCCGGCGATGAGCTTCAGCCTGGAAGGCCTGTTGTTCGCGGGCGGTGTGGCCGTCAGCGTCTGGCTCGTGTTCATTCTGTGCTGGCTGCTGTTCTTCGGCTTCCTCGGCTGGTTGCAGCGCATGCGCGCGATGCGCGCATAGGCCGCCGCGTTCTGGGGTTGCGAACCGGGGCCCGGATCGCGGCCTCTACACTGGCGGTCGCGCGACCTTCGTCGCCGCGGACCCCCAGAGGCTCCGATGCATCTTCCTGCCGCGGTGGCTGCGCCCACTGAATCGCCCTACGCCTGGGCACGCCTGCTGGCTTCGCTGCTGCTGATGACGATCGGCGGCTCGGGCATGTATGCCGTGACCGTGGTGCTGCCGAGCATTCAGCAGGAGTTCGGCGTGGCCCGTGCCGATGCGTCGCTGCCCTACACGCTGACGATGATCGGTTTCGGCATCGGCGGCGTACTGATGGGCAAACTTGCTGATCGCCATGGCGTTATCGCCCCGGTTTTGCTCGGCACCGTGGGCTTGAGCTGCGGCTTCGTCGCCGCCGGCCTGTCGGGCAGCATCGGCCAGTTCGCCATCGCACAGGGCGTGCTGCTTGGCGCGCTCGGCACATCGGCCACCTTCGCGCCGCTCGTTGCCGACACCGCGCTGTGGTTCACGCGGCGGCGCGGCATCGCGCTGGGCATCTGCATGAGCGGCAACTATGTCGCCGGAGCCGTGTGGCCGCCGATCGTGCAGCACTTCATCGACGCCGCCGGCTGGCGCGCCACCTACATCGGCATCGGTGTGTTCTGTCTGGTGACGATGCTGCCGCTGGCGCTGATGCTGCGGCGCCGGCCGCCCGCTCTGGCGACGGCGGCGCCGCAGCCAGCCGCAGCGAGCGGTGCCGCACGCCCGGCGCTGGCCGGGGAACGCCCGCTGGGGTTTGCGCCGGCCACGCTGCAGGCCCTGCTGTGCGTGGCCGGCGTGGCGTGTTGCGTGGCGATGTCGATGCCGCAGGTGCACATCGTCGCCTACTGCGGTGACCTGGGCTTCGGCACGGCGCGCGGCGCGCAGATGCTCTCGCTGATGCTCGGCATGGGGGTGGTGAGCCGGCTCGCCTCGGGCTGGATCTCCGACCACATCGGCGGCCTGCGCACGCTGCTGCTCGGTTCGGTGTTGCAAGGCGCGGCTTTGTTGCTGTTCCTGTTCAGCGACGGCATGGCGCAACTCTTCATCGTCTCGGCGTTGTTCGGCCTGTTCCAGGGCGGCATCGTGCCGAGCTACGCGCTCATCGTGCGCGAATATTTCACGCCCCAACAGGCCGGAGCGCGCGTCGGCACGGTGCTGATGGCCACCTTGTTCGGCATGGCGCTGGGCGGCTGGATGTCCGGCGCCATCTTCGACCTGACGGGCTCGTACCGCGCGGCTTTCCTGAACGGCATCGCCTGGAACCTGTTGAACCTGACGATCGTGCTGTGGCTGCTCTGGCGCGTGCGGCGGTTGGCGCGGCTCGCCGCGGGCCCGACCCCATGCCCGACAGGCTCCTAGACTAGCTAGACGCGCCACGTCCGCCAGCGAACTGACGGGCAACCCGGCGCCTATTCGAGCGACCCTCGCGTCATCGTCTTGGCACGATAGAGGCCCCCGCACGTCATGCGCGGGCGAGGCTTGGCCGCGTGATCCAGACACTGTCCGTGCAGTCGCTCAAACTGCGCCTGATCCTGCAGGTGCTGGCGCTGCTGTTGCCGATCACGATGTTGCTGGCGTATCAATCGTGGTCGGCGTTGCGCCACGCCAAGCAGCTTGAGCAGGCGCGCGCGCTGGACAGCACGGCCGAGCTGCTCTACGACCAGTGGCGGGTCTTCGTTCATGGCGTCAGCGACGCCGTGGACACCGGGCGCGTCGGCCGCCCCGCCGTGGCCGCGTTCCACACTGCCCGCGGCCGCCTGCGCGAACTTGCGGTGGCGGACACCAGCCTGGACATCGACGCGGTGAGCATCGCCCTGGGCGCGATCGAGGCGGCGCTGGCCAAGGAAGCGTCGCTCGACAATGCGATCGCGGTACGCGACCAGATCAACACGGCCGACCGCTGGTTCTCGCGCCAGATCGAGACCTACCGCCAAGCCCAGAACGATGGCGTCGAAGACGCGGTCAGGGCGGCCCGGGCACAGCAAGACGTTGTCGTCGGCGCGGCCGTGCTGACGTTCTTGGGCGGCCTGTTCTTTCTGCTGCGCATGATCCGGGGCGTGACCGAGCCCTTGGCGCAAGCCGTCAAGGCGGCGCAGCGTATCGCCCGTGGCGATCTGACGCACCAGCCTGAGGCCGCGCCGCATGCCATGGACGACCTGGACGGCCTGTTGCAGTCGCTCACCATCATGGAACGCAGCCTCTACCAATATCGCAGCCAGGTGCTGCAGAGCACCAGCGAACTGCACGAACTCACGGTGCAGGCACAAAATCTGGCACAAGAGGCGCAGGCCGCGAACCGTGCCAAATCGCAGTTCCTGGCCAACATGAGCCACGAAATCCGCACGCCGATGAACGGCATTCTGGGCATGACGGAGCTGCTGCTCGGCACCGAACTCGAGCCGCTGCAGCGACGCTACACCGACACCGTGTACCGCTCCGGCGAGGCGCTGCTGCAGATCATCAACGACATCCTCGATTTCTCGAAAATCGAAGCCGGCAAGTTCGAGATCGAGAGCGTGGATTTCGACTTGCGCCAGGTCATCGATGAAGCCATCGAGCTGCTCGCGCCGCGCGCGCGGCAAAAGGGAATCGCGCTGAACTGCCGTTTCGAGGCCGACGTTCCGCGGATGCTCGTGGGTGACGCGGGGCGCCTGCGCCAATGCGTCATGAACCTGGTGGGCAACGCGGTCAAGTTCACCGAGCGTGGCGAGGTGCTGATGGGCGTGGCGCGGCGGCCCGGCGTGCCCGACGACGCGGCGGACCGGCTCGAATTGATCGTCCGCGACACCGGCATCGGCATGGCCCCGCTGGCCGTGGAGAGCCTGTTTCAGCCGTTCACCCAGGCCAATGGCTCGATGGCACGGCGCTATGGCGGCACGGGGCTGGGCCTGGTGATCACGCGCCAGCTCATTGAAATGATGGGCGGCACGATCGAGGTTCACAGCGAACTTGGCGTGGGCACGACGTTCGTCTGCGAATTGCCACTTTCCATCGGCAGCGGCGCCGCGACTCCCAGCGCGCGCGTGGACCCGGGCAGCTTGCACGGCCAGCGCGCGCTGATCGCCGACGACAACCCGACGAATGCCGCCGTGCTCGAAACCCACCTCAAGGGCTGGGGCATGCGGGTCGATACGGTGGGCGATGGCGCGCAGGCGCTGCGGTTGCTGCGTCTCATGCACGCGCGCGGCGAGCGCGCGGCGGTCGCTCTGATCGACATGCAGATGCCCGTGATGGGCGGCGTGGAGTTCGCCGAGAACCTGACCCTGGAGCCGCACCTCACGCCACTGTGCATCGTGATGCTCAGCTCGGTGGCCAGCCCCGACGCGGCACGCCGTGCGCGCGCCGCGGGCGTCAGCAGCGTGCTGGACAAGCCGGTACGCAAGCGCGATCTGTTGCGCGCCCTGGTGTTCGACGCGGACCACGCGAGCGCGGTGCCACCGAACGTTGCCGCCCTACCGGCGCGCGCCGCATCAGGCCCGCGCGCGCGCGTCCTCGTCGTCGAAGACAACATCGTGAACCAGGAAGTCGTGCGGGCAATGCTGGAGCAGTTGGGCAATCAAGTCACGCTCGCCGCGTCCGGCATCAAGGCGCTGCACCTGCTGTGCGAGCAAGAGTTCGACCTGGTGTTCATGGACTGCCAGATGCCCGAGATGGACGGCTTCGAGGCCGTGGCGCGTTTCCGCCACGGGCCAAACGAGCGCTTCGCCTTCCGCAATCCGACTTGGCTGCCGATCATCGCGCTGACTGCCAATGCACTGGTGGGCGACGCCGAGGAATGCCTGGCCTCGGGCTTCGACGACTACGTCAGCAAGCCCTTCACGCAACACCAGCTCGAAGGCATGATCCGCAAGTGGGCCGACGCCGCGGCGCTCCAAGGCGCTGGCCGCGCCGCCGCGTTCACGCCCGAAGAGGCGCGCGACTCGCAACGTGCCGCGCTGGACTCGCAGCGCGCCGGCTTGAACGAGATACTGGAGCGGCGTACCTTCGAGGAATTCGACCCGCTTGCCGAACGCAGCGCACTCTGGCTCGAAGTCTGGCAACAGTTCGGCAGCGCTTCCGTGGAGCGCATCGCCAAGTTGCGTGACGCCATCGCCGCGGGCGACGCCGCCGCGGCAGTCGCCGCAGCCGACGCGCTGCTGGCCGCGAGCACGGCGGTGGGCGCGCGCGCCCTGACGCGCCTGTGCGCCACCGTGCGCGCCTTGGCTGGCGATGCCAGCTTCGACGAGGCGCGCAGCCATGTCGCGATGCTGGAGAGCGAACATGGCCGCATCCGCGCGGCCGTCCAGGCGCGCCGCAGCGGCGAAGGCGCGGCCACGCCAGCCTGAACCGGCCGCAGGCGAGGCCCGCGCGGCGATCCGCGGCGCGCCCATATGGAGCCGCGCCGCGCGTGGAAGATACTCGGGCACCTGGGCGCACGATGGCACGCCGCACAATGGCGTTCACCCTGTGCCCGCCGACCCGAAGGAGATCATTCCATGAAGCCGAGTTTTTCCGTCCCCTCAAAAAGCCGCCGCGCGGGCCCGATGGGGCTCGCCGCCGGTGTGCTGTGCGCACTCGCGCTGGCCGCAACCCACGCGCCCGCCCAGACCAAAGGTGAAATCCGCATCGCGCACATCCACAGCAAAACCGGGCCGCTCGAGGCTTATGGCAAACAAACCTCGACCGGCTTCATGATGGGCCTGGAGTACGCGACGAACGGCACGATGATGGTGGCGGGCAAAAAACTCGTCGTCATCGAGAAAGACGACCAAGGCAAGCCCGATGTGGGCAAGAGCCTGCTCGCCGCGGCGTATGGTGACGACAAGGCCGACATCGCGGTGGGCCCCACGTCATCCGGCGTGGCGCTGGCGCTGCTGCCGGTGGCCGAGGAGTACAAGAAGATCCTGCTCGTCGAGCCGGCGGTGGCCGATTCGATCACCGGCGACAAGTGGAACAAATACATCTTCCGCACCGGGCGCAACAGCTCGCAAGATGCGATTTCCAACGCCGTCGCGCAAGACAAGGCGGGCACCAGCATCGCCACGCTGGCGCAAGACTACGCCTTCGGCCGCGACGGCGTGAAAGCCTTCCGCGAAGCCGTCAAGAACGCGAAGATCGTGCATGAAGAATTCTTGCCGACAACCACCACCGACTTCACCGCCGGTGCGCAGCGCATCCTCGACAAGCTGAAGGATCAGCCGGGCCGCAAAGTGATCTGGATCATCTGGGCCGGCGGCGGTGGCAATCCGTTCAAGATCGCCGACCTCGACCTGAAGCGCTTCGGCATCGAGATCGCCACCGGCGGCAACATCCTGCCGGCGATGGCCGCGTACAAAAACTTCCCCGGCATGGAAGGCTCGACCTACTACTACTTCGGCATCCCGAAGAACCCGGTGAACGAATGGCTGGTGGCGAACCACTATGTCAAGTTCAAGAGCCCGCCTGATTTCTTCACGGCCGGCGGCATGAGCGCGGCGATCGCGGTCGACGAGGCGCTGAAGAAGACGAACGGCGACACGAACACCGAAAAGCTCATCAAGACGATGGAAGGCATGAGCTTCGAGACACCCAAAGGCAAGATGACATTCCGCAAAGAGGACCATCAGGCAATGCAGAGCATGTACCACTTCAAGATCAAGGACGATCCGGCGTTCGCCTGGGGCGTGCCCGAGCTGGTGCGCGAAATCAAGGCCGAGGAGATGACGATCCCGATCCGCAATACGCGCTGACGGCGGCACGGACCGCGCCGCAACATGCTCGAAACCCGGGGCCTCACCGCCCGCTTCGGCGGGCACGTGGCGGTGGATGCGGTGAGTTGCTCGTTCGAGCCGGGAACGCTGACGGCGATCGTGGGCCCGAACGGCGCGGGCAAGACGACTTACTTCAACCTGATCTCGGGCCAGTTGCGCGCGAGCAGCGGCTCGGTCTCGCTGGGTGGCGTGGACATCACGCGCGAGGCCGCCTCCGCGCGCGCGCACCGCGGCCTCGGGCGCGCGTTCCAGTTGACGCAGTTGTTCCCGAATTTGAGCGTCGTGGAGAACGTGCGCCTGGCGGTGCAGTCGCGCCGCAAGGAAGGGCTGAACCTGTGGTCGGTGTGGATGGACCACCGCAACACGCGCGAGCGGGCTTACGCGTTGGTCGAGCGGGCGCGCCTGGGCGCGCGCGCCGAGGCCGCGGCGAGCAGCCTGCCGCACGGCGACCAGCGCAAGCTCGAAGTGGCGATGCTGATGGCGCTTGAGCCCAAGGTCTATATGTTCGACGAGCCTACCGCCGGCATGAGCCTGGACGACGTGCCGGCGATCCTCGACCTGATCCGCGACCTGAAGAAGATGGAAGACAAGGTCATCCTGCTCGTCGAGCACAAGATGGACGTGGTGCGCGAACTCGCCGACCGCATCGTCGTGCTGCACAACGGCAAGCTCGTTGCCGACGGCGAGCCGGCGCAGGTGATCGCCTCGCCGATCGTGCAGCAGGCCTACCTTGGCACGGCTGCGGTCGAGGAGGCGGTGTGAACCGCCCGTTGCTGCAACTCAAGGGCGTGCACACGCACATCGGTGCGTACCACATCCTGCACGGTGTGGACCTCGACGTGCCGGCCGGCAACGTGACGGTGCTGCTCGGGCGCAATGGCGCGGGCAAGACGACGACGCTGCGTACCGTCATGGGTCTGTGGCGCGCCTCGCAGGGCGCGATCGTCTTCGACAAGTTCACGCTCGCCGATGCGCGCGCGGCGATGGGCACACCCGAGATCGCGCGCCTCGGCATTGGCTACGTGCCCGAGAGCATGGGCCTGTTCGCCGACCTCACGGTGCGCGAGAACCTGCTGCTCGCGGCACGCAACGCTCGCAGCATCGAAGACGTCGACACCCAGCGCCTGGACTGGCTGCTGCGCCTGTTCCCGGCGTTGAAGAAATTCTGGCTCGTGCCGGCGGGCAAACTCTCGGGCGGACAAAAGCAGATGCTCGCGATCGCGCGGGCGATGATCGAGCCGCGCCGCCTGCTGCTGATCGATGAGCCGAGCAAGGGCCTCGCGCCGGTGATCGTGGGCAACCTGATCGAAGCGTTGCACGAACTGAAGAAGACGCAGACCACGGTGCTGCTCGTCGAACAGAACTTCACGGTCGCGCGTTTGCTCGGCGACTGGGTCGCCGTGCTGGACGACGGGTGCATCGTGCACCGCGGGCCGATGAAAGAGCTGGTGCAGGACGAAGCGAGCCAGCAGCGCCTGCTCGGCTTGTCGCTGGGGGCCGCGGCATGAAGGCCGCCGTGAAGTTGAAGGCCCACGCTGGCGCGTCGGGGGCGATCCCCAAGGCGACGTTCGACTGGCTGCCGCTCGCCCTCGTCGCCGGTCTGGCGCTGCTGGCGCTGCCGGCGATCGGCTCGCCCTCGACCTGGCTCACGCTCACGGTGGCCGGCCTGGCGATGGGCATGATCGTGTTCATCATCGCCTCGGGCCTGACGCTCGTGTTCGGCCTGATGGACGTGCTCAACTTCGGCCATGGCGTGTTCATCGCGCTGGGCGCCTTCGTCGCCACCAGCGTGCTGGGCGGCATGAGTGGCTGGACGACATCGGCCAACCTCTGGCACAACTTCGCTGCCGTGTTGCCGGCGATGTTCGTCGCCATGGCGTTGGCGGGCGCGGTGGGCTGGGCGTTCGAGCGCGTGATGGTGCGGCCGGTCTACGGCCAGCACCTGAAACAGATTCTGATCACGATGGGCGGCATGATCATCGGCGAGGAGCTGATCAAGGTGATCTGGGGGCCGGCGCAGATTCCCTTGCCACTGCCCGAGGCGATGCGCGGCTCGCTCGTGTTCGGCGATGCATCGATCGAAAAATTCCGCGTCATCGCTTTCGCCGTGGGCGCCGTTGTGTTGGCGCTGATGCTGTACACGCTGAACCGCACCAAGCTCGGCCTGCTGATCCGTGCCGGTGTGCAAGACCGCGAGATGGTCGAGTGCCTGGGCTACAAGATTCGGAGCCTGTTCGTCGGCGTGTTCGTCGCCGGCTCGGCCCTGGCCGGCCTGGGCGGCGCGCTGTGGGGGCTGTACCAGCAGCAGGTCGTGCCGCAGATGGGCTCGCAGGTGAATGTGCTGATCTTCATCGTCATCATCATCGGCGGCCTGGGCTCGACGCTCGGCTGCTTTGTCGGCGCGCTGCTGATCGGCTTGCTGGCCAACTACACCGGTTTCCTGTTCCCGAAGCTCGCGATGTTCTCCAACATTGCATTGATGGTCGCGATTCTGCTGTGGCGCCCGCAAGGCCTGTATCCGGTAGCGAACCGGTGAACCCCGCATGATGAAGCGCCTGCTCTCGCACGACCTGCCGCGCAATCGCTGGCTCACGCTGCTGCTGCTCGTCGTCGTGCTCGGTCTGGCGCTCGCGCCGTTCCTGTTCCCGGGCACGAAGGCGCTGAACGTCGCGGCGAAGATCATCGTCTTCATCGTGCTCGTCGCGAGTTTCGATCTGCTGCTGGGTTACACCGGCATCGTCAGCTTCGCGCACACCATGTTCTTCGGCATCGGCGCGTATGGCATCGCGATCGCCAGCACGCGCCTCGGCCCGACCTGGGGCGCGCTCGCGACCGGCCTGGCCATCGCGCTTGCGATCTCGTTGCTGCTGTCGCTGCTGATCGGCCTGTTCTCGCTGCGCGTGAAGGCGATCTTCTTCGCGATGATCACGCTGGCCGTCGCCAGCGCCTTCCTCTCGCTCGCGTCGCAACTCTCCGACTTCACCGGCGGCGAAGACGGCCTGACCTTCAAGGTGCCGGCGGCGTTGCAGCCCGGCACGGTGTACCTCGACGAACCCCTGCTCGGCGCCACGATCGACGGCCGCTTCGCCAGCTACTACCTGCTGTTCGGCACGGCGTTCGTGTTGGTCCTGACGCTGCTGCGCATCGTCAATTCGCCGTTCGGCCGGGTGCTGCAGGCGATCCGCGAGAACGACTTTCGCGCCGAGGCGATCGGCTACCGCGTCGTCGTCTACCGCACCATCGCCTCGGTGCTGTCGGCGCTGTTCGCCACGCTGGCCGGTGTGCTGCTCGCGCTCTGGCTGCGCTACAACGGGCCCGACACCTCGCTGTCGTTCGAGATCATGCTCGACGTGCTGTTGATCGTCGTGATCGGCGGCATGGGAACGATCTACGGCGCCGTGATCGGCAGCGCCCTGTTCGTGCTCGCGCAAAGTTATTTGCAGGACTTGATGAAACTCGGCGCCAGCGCGGTGGAAGGCGTTCCGCTGCTCGCCGCGTTGATTTCCCCGGACCGATGGCTGCTCTGGCTGGGCATCCTGTTCGTGCTCTCGGTCTACTACTTTCCCACCGGCGTGGTGGGGCGGCTGCGGGCATTGCAGTTGCGGCGCAAGACCGATCGACTGTGAGTTCCACGTCCCGATCCGTGAACCGCGAAGACCGCGCGACCCCAACCCCAACCGAGGAGAAGCAAGATGAAGCACTGGATGTCATTGGCTGCCGCTGCCGCGGCCTCACTCACGCTTGCCGCCGCGGCGCACGCCGTCGGCACGGTGGGCAACAATTTCCCCGCAGGCTTCCCGGCGATCGAAGACGCCTCACTCGGCAAGCCGGTGATCGGCTTCGGCGCCGCCGGGCCGGTGAGCCGCACGCCGGTGATCTTTCTGCACGGCAACAACGACACGCCGTTCCCGACCGCGTGCAACCCTTACGGCCGCATGCAGGCGCTCGCGCAACATCTGGCCGACAACGGCTACGCCACCAGCGAGCTGTGGGGCCTGGGCTACCAGGGCGATCAATGTGACCTCGGAACCGTGGGCCAGACACGCCGCTCGAGCATCGCCCACACCAACGCCGCCAACGTGCCGGACCTGCGCCGCTTCGTGCGCGCCGTGCTCGCCTACACCGGCGCAAAGCAGGTCGACATCGTCGCGCACAGCCTGG
>JANOLJ010000285.1:0-3795 GCA_031419715.1 Burkholderiales bacterium
CAGATCGCCCTCGTACTCGCCGAGGTTGCGCAGGTCGTGGCACTTGGACAGCACGCGCCACACCTCGGGGCCCAGCCCCAGCGTGTGCGGCAGCAGCTGAAAGACGATGTAGCGGTTGCTGGAGCGATAGCCGTGCCAGCGTGAGCCTGATCACCAATCTCGATGGCTTCGGCCGGTGTTTTGATCACGTAGCGCGATGTAGGCAGGAAGGTCCCCCTCAAGGCCCTTGAACAAACGTGCCCTTTGGGGGAGTCTCTGGTTTACCAAGACTAGAGACGATTCCAGTGTGCCACTTCCTCGTGCAAGACCCGAGATTTTTCGCTCTGTTGCTGACGATCGATCAAGATCAAGCAGCTCGAACTCAGGCAGCGGGGTGCCCCTGCGAAGGGCGACTTCACTGTGCGAACTATCCACGCAAGCCGCGCGGTTGTCTGCCCGAATTCAGATCGAGCTTTGATCACCGTTTCAGCTTTTGCTGTGGCACGTGCCGCAAGCGCACGACGGCGGTGTCGGTGCGCTTTCTGGGCCGGCGCGTGTATCTGGCGCTGGTGGTGGTTCTGAGTTCGAGCCGGCATGCCGGCTCGAACTCAGCGGCGTCGGCGCTGGCCGGTCTTGCCATTCCACTGCGCACCTTGGAGCGCTGGCGAGCATGGTGGCGCGACACGTTCAAGCACACCGCCCTGTGGCGAAGCGCATGCGCGGGCTTCATGCCGTTGCTTGACCTCCAGCGGCTGCCCGATGCGCTGCTGGAGCGTTTCATCGGCACCGAGGCGACACAGCGCATGAGCGCGATGCTGCGCTTTCTCAGCCCGTTGACGGTTCGAGCGCGCCCGGTTGCAAGCACTCAAACGCTCACGTAGCGTGAGGGCCCAGCAGCACCCGCAGAGGATGGCGATAGTCACAGCCCGCGAGGCTCGATAGCCTTCAATCCCACGAGCGCCACAACTCCAGTGGCGCCTTTGCTGGGAGCCCACTTGAGCAAGCGTCACGACGTCTCCAAACGCGACGGCCGCGCGCGTTTGCGCTTTTCCATCATCGGCGCGCTCTTGGCCGCGCCGCCCGCCAAGGGCGATTTGCCGGGTCTGCTGCTTGCACTGGCCGCCAAGCCCTGGCGCGACCCTTTCAGCGGGCTGGACGTGCGCTTCGGTGTGTCTACTTTGGAGCGCTGGTACTACACGGCCCGGCGCGCGCGCGATCCGGTTGCCGCGCTCACCGATCGGCTGCGCGCGCACGCCGGGCACTTCCCCAGTCTGTCGGCGCAGGTCGAGGCGGCATTGATCACCCAGTACCGCGAACACCCGGGCTGGACGGTTCAGCTGCACTACGACAACCTGAAGGTCGCGTTGGCGGGCCCGAGTGGTTCGCAGGCGGGTTCGCAGGCAACGGGTTCGCAGGCAACGCTGCCGTCCTACGCCACCGTGCGGCGCTTCTGCAAGGCGCGCGGCATGCTGCGCCAGCGCGCTCCACGGCGCGCCACCGACGGCGCGCTGGCTGCGCGCGACCGACTCGAACACCTGGAGGTGCGCAGCTTCGAGATGGACCACGTCGGCGCGCTGTGGCACCTGGATTTCCATCACGGCTCGCGCCGCGTGTTGACCGCCGCAGGCGAATGGATCAAGCCGTTCCTGATGTGCATCATCGACGACCGCTCGCGCCTGGTGTGCCACCTGCAGTGGTACCTCGACGAATCCACGCACAGCCTGGTTCACGCGCTGAGCCAGGCGCTGATGAAGCGCGGCTTGCCCCGCGCGTTGATGACCGACAACGGCGCCGCGATGCTCGCCGCCGAGACCACCACGGGCCTGGCCCGCCTGGGCATCGTGCACCAGCCAACGCTGCCGTATTCGCCCTACCAGAACGCCAAGCAGGAGGTCTTCTGGGCGCGCATCGAGTCGCGCCTGATGGCCATGCTCGAGGGCCAGGCGCAGCTCGGCCTGGACCTGCTCAACCAGGCCACCCAGGCCTGGGTCGAGCAGGAGTACCACCGCGCCGTGCACTCCGAGTTCGATGCCACGCCGCTGGCGCGCTACATGGTCGGCCCCAGCGTGAGCCGGCCCGCGCCGGGCAGCGATGCCTTGCGCGAGGTGTTTCGCATCGCAGTGTGCCGGCGCCTGCGGCGCAGCGATGGCACGGTCAGCCTGGAGGGCCGGCGCTTCGAGATCCCCAACCGGTTTCGCCATCTGCAGGACGTTCACCTGCGCTACGCGCGCTGGGATCTGTCGCGGGTCGATCTGGTGGACGCGCGCAGCAGCGCCGTGCTGTGCGCAGTGCACCCGCTGGACAAGTCGGCCAACGCCGACGGTCAGCGCCGGCGCCTGGATCGCCTGGGCCCCGATCTGTCGCCGATTGCGCCCACCACCATGGCGCCGTTGCTGCGCCAGCTGCTGGCCGAGCACGCCGCCACGGGCTTGCCACCAGCGTACTTGCCCACCCCGCTTCCCACGCCCATGCCCACACCCACCAAGGACCCCTCATGAACCAGAAACTGTTGGCCCTGTACGGCCTGAAGTGGAATCCCTTTACGCCCGAGGTGCCGGTGGAAGCGCTGCATGTGTCGGCGCGGCTGGAGAGCTTTTGCTGGCGCATTGAACACGCCCAGGCCCGCGAGGGCGGCTTCGCACTGATCCACGGCGAGCCGGGCTCGGGCAAGAGCGTGGCACTGCGCGTGCTGGCCCAGCGCCTGGCCCGCTTGCCCGACGTGCAGCTCGCCACGCTGAACCATCCGCAGTGCAACCTGGCCGACTTCTACCGCGAACTGGGCGATGTGTTCGCCGTGCCGCTGCGCCCGCACAACCGCTGGGGCGGCTTCAAGGCGCTGCGCGAGCGCTGGCTGGCGCATCTGGAGTCGAGCCGGCGCAGACCCGTGCTGCTCATCGACGAGGCGCAGGAGATGAGCGTGGCGGTGCTCTCGGAGTTGCGCCTGATGGCCAGCGCCCAGTTCGATTCGCAACCGCTGCTGTGCGTGGTGCTGGCCGGCGACGCGCGTTTGCTGGAGAAGTTCAAGCGCGAGGAGTTGATCCCGCTGGGCAGCCGCATTCGCACCCGGCTGGCCACCGAGCCCGCCACGCCCGAGGAGTTGCGCGTCTGTCTGGAGTTCGTGCTGGGCGCCTGTGGGAACGCCAATCTGATGAGCGCGCCGCTCAAGCACACGCTTTGCGATCACGCCGCGGGCAACTACCGCGTGCTCACCACGCTGGCCAGCGAGCTGCTGAGTGCGGCCGCCGAGCGCGAACTGCCCCAGCTCGATGAGCAGCTGTACTTCCAGGTGTTTGCACTTCCCGTGCCGAAGGGCAAACGCTTGGCTGCCGCTCGTTGAACCGCACCGCCACCGCCATGCCCAAACCACCCGTACCGTTCGGATTGATGCCCTCGGATTTGCCGCCGCTGTCGGATTCGTCGGCGGTCGAAATCCTCGACTTCCTTCATGAGCTGGTGTTCCGATTCGAGGCCAACTACGGCGGCCAGATCCACCGCTTCTACGACCAGCAACGCGACGTCCGTATTAATCCGCCTGTCGCACCACGACCCGATGAGGAAGAACCCTTCTGAGCCGCAGCAATGAGGTGTGACCTCATCGCCCAATTCCCACGCCGCCCATCATCCGACCATCGACGTTCGTGAACATCGGGCCATCGATTCTTGTGATCACACTCACACGCGCAGCTCGGTCAGGTCTTGCAGGTCGGCGATCGTCATCTCGGCGACGCGAAAGCCGCGCTGGCCTTCGGCCACCACCAGCGCGTCGCTCACCAGGCGCGTGATCGCTTCGCGCAGCGTGCCCGCGCCGACCGCGTA
>JANOLJ010000286.1:0-5150 GCA_031419715.1 Burkholderiales bacterium
TCATGTGAATCGGCTACGCTGCGAACCCGCGGCGCGGCGCATGTTGGTGCGCAACGACGCCCGACCCAGGGAGGTTTGACTCGTGTTCGCTTTTTTCGAAAGGCTGGTGCATCCGTATCCGGACGGCCCCGCGCCGGCACCGGCGCGCGGCTTCATGGCCTTCGTCTGGTCGTGCACCGCGGGAATGCGCCCGTTCATCGCCGGCATGACACTGCTCACCGCGGCGATCGGCGCGTTCGAGGCGCTGCTGTTCGCGATGCTCGGTGCGATCGTCGACAGGCTCGGCCAAGCCGATGCGGCGCAGTTGTGGGCCCGCGAGCGCGGCACGCTGCTGCTGCTGGCTGCGATCCTGCTCGCCAGTCCGTTGGTCGTGCTGCTGCAAACGCTGCTGAAACACCAGACGCTCGCGGGCAACTTCCCGATGCTGCTGCGCTGGAACTTCCACCGCCGCATGCTCGACCAGAGCATGAACTTCTACCAGGACGAGTTTGCCGGGCGCATTGCCGCCAAGGTGATGCAGACAGCGCTGGCGACGCGCGACACGGTGCTGATCGTTGCCGACATCATGGTCTTCGCGGTCATCTACTTCGTGACGATGGTCGCCGTGGTCGGCAGTTTCGACGCT
Organism: Burkholderiales bacterium; assembly: GCA_031419715.1. Classification (GTDB taxonomy): domain Bacteria; phylum Pseudomonadota; class Gammaproteobacteria; order Burkholderiales; family Burkholderiaceae_C; genus JAEMQF01. The sequence goes on from JANOLJ010000286.1 coordinate 626, forward strand.
GTGCTGCTGCTGCCGTTTCTCGGCTGGCTGGTGCTCTACCTCGCCGCGCTCGCCGTCTTCGTGCCGCGGCTGGCGCGTGTCGCGACCGAACAGGCCGACGCGCGTTCCCTGATGGTGGGGCGCATCACCGACGCGTACACGAACATCGCCACCGTCAAGCTGTTTTCGCACTCACGCCGCGAAGCGGGCTATGCGCGCTCGGCGATGCGGGAATTCATGCAGTCGGTGCACGCGCAGATGCGCCTGATCAGCGGCGTGGAGATCGTGAACCACACGCTCAATGTGCTGCTCATCATGGCCACGACCGGCGCCACGCTGTGGCTGTGGAGCCGCGGTGAGGTGGGGGTGGGCGCGGTCGCGGCGGCCACGGCGATGGCGCTGCGGCTGAACGGCATCTCGCACTGGATCATGTGGGAAACCGCGTCGCTGTTCGAGCATGTGGGCACGGTGCAGGACGGCATGAACACGCTGTCCCGGCCGCAGGCGGTGGTCGACCGGATTGACGCGCGGCCCATCGATGTGAAGCGCGGCGAGATTCGCTTCGAGGCGGTGAACTTCACCTACGCCGCGGCGCGCGCAGGCAGCGCGCCGGTGATCGAAAACCTGTCGCTGCACATCCGCCCCGGCGAAAAGATCGGCCTGGTGGGGCGCTCCGGCGCGGGCAAGTCGACGATTGTCAACTTGCTGCTGCGCTTTTACGATGTGCAAGGCGGCCGCGTGCTGATCGACGGGCAAGACATCGCACAAGCCACGCAGGACAGCCTGCGCGCGCAGATCGGCATGGTGACGCAAGACACCTCGCTGCTGCACCGCTCCGTGCGCGACAACATCCTGTACGGCCGGCCCGACGCGAGTGACCCACAGATGCTCGTTGCCGCGAAACGCGCCGAGGCGCATGAGTTCATCGTCGGCCTGGCCGACGCAAAAGGCCGCACTGGCTATGACGCGCATGTGGGCGAGCGCGGCGTCAAGCTCTCCGGCGGGCAGCGCCAGCGCATCGCGATCGCGCGCGTGATGCTGAAGGACGCGCCGATCCTGCTGCTCGACGAGGCGACGAGCGCACTCGACTCGGAGGTGGAAGCGGCGATCCAGGCGAGCCTGTACCGCCTGATGGAAGGCAAGACGGTGGTGGCGATCGCGCATCGCCTGTCCACGATCGCCGCGATGGACCGGCTGATCGTGCTGGATGCGGGGCGCGTCGTCGAAGAGGGCGACCACCGCAGCCTGCTCGCGCATGGCGGGCTCTATGCACGGCTCTGGGCGCATCAGAGCGGCGGGTTTCTCGCCGATGCGCTGGACGACGAAGAAGTACCCGGCCTCGAACCGACGCGCACGCCACAAAGCCGAACCAGCACGAGCTTGTGACCTGCGGTAAGCAGGAGCGCTGTAGCGTCGCTATTCCTCACAGCGTGAAGTCGCCTGCGCCGCAAGAATCGGCGCACTCCCGTTCCGGGCGATAAGGCGCTACCCGTGACATTCAACGATCGACGCGCGGCATTGGCCGCTCTCTCAGCCCTGTGGCTCGCGGCGTGCGGCGGAGGCGGCGGCTCCGCAACACCCGAGCCAGGCGCTGGAGCGGCGCCCGCGCCGGGGCCAGGGTCACCGCCGCCGCCGGCGCCACCACCGCCGCCGTCCGGCGTGCAGCCGAGCTACGGGGACTTCTCAGGTGCAGCGCTCGGAGCCGGAGCGGCGCTGAACGGCGCGATAGCGTTCCCCGCGGGCAACCCCTGGAACACCGACATCTCATCAAGCCCGGTCGACCCGAATTCGGACGCGCTGATCGCGAGCATCGGCTTGAGCACGGGCCTGCACCCCGATTTCGGCGCGGGCCTGTACCAAGGCGCGCCGATCGGCATTCCGTACGTTGTCGTCGCCGGCAATCAGGCGCGCGTGACGATTCACTGGACGGCCTACGGCAGCGAAAGCGACCCGGGTCCGTACCCGGTGCCGAACGACGCGCCGGTGGAAGGCGGCAACGCGAGCACCGGCGACCGGCATGTGCTCGTGATCGACCGCGACAACCAGCGCCTCTACGAGCTGTATCGCGCGTTCCTGAACGGCGACGGTTCGTGGAACGCCGACAGCGGCGCCGTGTTCCACCTGGACAGCAACACCGTGCGCCCCGGCGGCCGGCCCGGCTGGACGAGCGCCGACGCTGCGGGCCTGCCCGTCTTCCCCGGCCTGGCGCGCTTTGAGGAAGCCGCGCGCGGCCCATGGGGCGTGCTGCACGCTCTGCGCTTCACGGTGGCGAACTCACGCCGCGCCTACCTGCCGCCCGCGACGCACTTTGCGTCGAACAATGCGAGCGCGAACCTGCCGCCGATGGGCATGCGTGTGCGGCTCAAGTCGAGCTACGCGATTCCCGCGAGCCTCAGCACCGAGACACGCGCGCTGCTCACGGCGATGAAAACCTTCGGCATGATCCTCGCCGACAACGGCAGCAACTGGTTCGTCACCGGGTCGCCCGATCCGCGCTGGAACAACTCGGTGCTGAACCGCGAACTCGGGCAGGTGAGGGGCAGCGACTTCGAAGTGGTGCTGATGGAGGGGTTGGTGACAGGCTGACCCGATGGTCGTGCGCTCCTCAGGCTGCCCATTTCCTACCACGACTGGCGTAGTCCACCACAAGGTCGAAGACGTTGTCGCACTTCTGTTTGAACAGCGCCCGCTCATAGGTTTCGGGAAGCCCCTCGTCCAGCACCCGCTCGATCTCCGACCGCACCTGCCGCTGCGTCTGGTTGTCCTTGAACCAGTCCTGCACCAGCACCTTGGGGTGCTCCTCAACAAGTCGCTTCAAGAGCCGTTTGGCGGCCAGCTTGACGCGCTGAGTCTCATCCTGTGTCATCGCGTCCTTCTTCAGCAGGTCGAACAGCTCCAACTCGTCTTCGGTCAACCCCTCGCGGATGTGGCGCTCGGCTTCGGCCTTCAGGCCCTCGGCGTAGGCCGTGAGTTCGTCGTAGTAGTTCTCGGTGGCGGTGGCGCCGGAGTTGTAGGCGTCGATGACCTTCTGCAGCCGCTGCGCGAAGTCCGTGCGCGTGGCGTTCTGCCCCAGCATCTTCGCCAGCTTGTGCTCCAGAAAGGCGCGCAGGTCGGCGATCTGGATGTTCTTGTACGGCGCCTTCTTGAACTCCTCGCGCAGCTTGTCCACGTTTACCTGGCTCAGGTCCCAGCTGCGGCCACGCTGCACGATCTTGTACTCGGCATCGAATTGTTTGGCCTTGAAGGCTTCGGCGTTGTCCACCACCACGCTCTCGTCCAGCAGCTCACCCAGGCGCCGCACTGCGGTCTCGACGTCGGCCCGTTCAATGACGGTATCGATGACGCCGCGCAAGTACTGGAACGCCGAGACCATGCGCCCCTTGCCCTGCGCCAGCACCTCGGGCTTGCAGGCCTCATAGAGCGCAGTGATGGTGTTCTCATAGACGTTGAATGACTTGCGCAGCTCGTCGCTGGCCAGCAGCGTGTCGGCGTAGCCGTTGAACTGACCGAGCTTGGTAAACACATCGTCGCGGCCCAGCGCCTCGCGCAGCGGCACGCCGTGCTCGGCGCAGAAGCTCAGGCCCTGTTCCAGCGCCTCGTCCAACAGCGTGAACAGCTCCTTCTTCTCATGCACCGGCATCTCGTCGTCGTCTGCCGGTCCGGCTGCGTAGTCGCGCAGCGCCTTCTTCATGCGGCGGAAGACGTTGTAGTAGTCCACGATCTCGCCATGCCGCTTGGTCACGCCGTTGATTTGGTACGACGTCACGCGGTTGGCCCGCGCGATGGTCTGCATCAGCGTGTGCCCCTGCATCGGCTTGTCGAGGTACAGCGTCGAGACAGTGGGCGCATCGAAGCCCGTGAGCCACATCGCGCACACGAAGACCAGTTGCAGCGGGTGCTCGGCGTCCTTGAAGTTACCCTCGATGTCGTGGCCGTGCTTGTCGAGCTTGTTCATGCGCACGCGGTGCGGCTTGATGTCGAGATTGCGCTTGGCGAACTTCTCTTCCTCGCCCGCCTCCTCGCTGACGACGACCGCCATCTCCACCTTGCGCATCCAATCCAGGATGCGCTTCAGGCGCACTCGCTCGATGTCGTTCTTGGTCGCCGCGATGCGGCCCACCAGCGCCTTGACTTCCTGCTTCCACAGCGCCTGAACCTTGTCGAACATCGTGACCGCGGTGAACTTGTCCACCGAGATCACGATGCCCTTGCCAATGTAGCCGCGGCGCGGGAAGTGATAGACGATGTCCTTGGCGATCAGCTCCAGCCGGTCGTCGCGCTTGATGACCTCGATCTCCTGCGCGAAGCGCTGCTCCAGCTTCTGCTGCGCCGCGTCGTCGAGGTTCTCGTCCTCCAGGATCTCGGCGAATTCCTCGTTGAGGTCGTCGTTCTGGATCAGCACCTCGGGTACACGCTTCTCGTAAAACAGGCGCACCGTGGCGCCGTCGTCCACGGACTGCTGGAAGTTGTATTCGGAGACGTAGTCGCCGAACCAGGCATTGGTCTTGCGCTCGCGCCCCAGCAACGGCGTGCCTGTGAAGGCCAG
>JANOLJ010000287.1:0-2579 GCA_031419715.1 Burkholderiales bacterium
GGCGTTGTGGCTGGCGAAGGCCGGGGCGCTTGCAAGCGCCCCGGCGCACAGCCCGTGGGTCGGCGCGCGCAGCGCGCTTCCAAAACAGACTCGCCGCGCCTGTTTGAGCGTAGTGAGCGCAGCGAACGAAGCGAGTTCGCGGCGCGACCCAAGGGCGAGCAGCACAGCGGAGTCGGCGCGCAGCGCCGACCGTCCCAGCATGAGCCCCCGCCGGGCATCGTCTGCCGCGCCACGCGGACGCTCGTGGGCAAGCAGCCTGACTAGCAGCAGAGCGCTGGCTGCATCGATCGAGCCAAGAACATGATCGAAATCGAAAACCTCACCGTCCAATTCGGTGGCGTCCGGCCCATCGATGGACTCACGGTCACGCTCGACAAGGCGATCGTTGGTCTCATCGGCCCTAACGGCGCGGGCAAGACGACATTGCTGAACGTGCTGTCGGGCTTTGTGACACCGCTCACCGGTACCGTGAGTGTGGACGGCATTGCCATGACCCAGGTGCCGCCGCACAAGCGGGCCGCGCTGGGCCTGCGCCGCACGTTCCAGACGGACCAGATTGCCGATGACCTGAGCTTGCGCGAAAACGTGCAGGCCATCGCCGACCACGCCGGCTACGCGTCGCGCGCCGAAGCCGACAAGGCCGTGAGCGATGCGATTGCGTATGTGGGCCTCACCAAACGCATCGAGCGGCGCGGCAGCGCCCTGTCCACGGAAGAGCGCCACCTCACCGAAATCGCGAAAGCCCTGATCGGCAAGCCGCGCCTGGTGATGCTCGATGAACCCGGCGCCGGCCTGTCGGAACCCGAATCGCGCCACCTGCAAAAAGTGATTCGCGGCATCCACGGTTATTGCGGTGCGCAGGTGTTCTTGATCGACCACGACGTCGGCCTGATCGCCGACTGCTGCGAACAGACCATGGTGCTCGACTTCGGCAAGCTGCTCGCCGTCGGGCCCACCTCGTTCGTGCTCAACGAGCCTGACGTGCGGCGCGCTTACCTCGGCGAGTTCGCCGATCTCGGAGTTGCAGCATGAGCTTTGCACAGACCGAGCCGCTCAAGATCGACGACCTGGTGATGGTGCGCGGCACCAAGGCCGTCGTTCACGGCACTCGCTTGCGCGTGCCGCCTGCGTCGATCACCGCGCTGATGGGGCCTAACGGCGCAGGCAAGACGAGCACGGTGCTCGGCATCTCGGGTGTCGTGGAGCCGGCGTTCGGCAAGATCTGGCTTGACGGCGTGGACCTCAAGGGCAAGGACGCCGATGACATACGCCGCCGCGGCATCGCCACCGTGCCTGAAGGCCACCAGGTGCTGCGCGAGCTGAACGTGCGCGACAACCTGCGTGTCGCGGGCAGCGAGCTCTCGCGCGGCGAGCTTGACGCCGCAATACAACGCACGCTCGAGCTGTTTCCCGAATTGAAAGAGCGCCTCGGGCAACTGGCGGGAGACCTCTCCGGTGGCCAGCAGCAAATGGTGGCGATCGCGCAGGCGCTGGTCGTCGCGCCACGCTTTCTGGTGATCGACGAACTGTCGTTCGGCCTGGCGCCGATGATCGTCGCGCGCCTCGTGCCGGTGATCCGGCGCATCGCCGCGGGCGGCATCGGCGTACTGCTGATCGAGCAGTTCACGCAGTTGGCGCTCGGCCTGGCGGATCATGTGTACGTGATGTCGCGCGGCCGCGTCTCCTACGACGGCGGGCCGGACAAACTGCGCGCCGACCCCGCCATCCTGCACCGGGCCTACTTCCCGGTGAACGACCGCGAAGCCGTGGGCCTGGTCTGATATCGAATCGAAGGGAAACACGATGGACGCAAAAGTCATCAAGAAGAAACTCGGCCTGAAAGAGCGCTACGCGGCGATGACGCGCGGCCTCGCGTGGGAAACCAGCTACCAGCCGATGAACAAGGTGTTCCCCTACGACACCTACGAGGGCATCAAGATCCACGACTGGGACAAATGGGAAGACCCGTTTCGCCTGACGATGGACGCCTACTGGAAATACCAGGGCGAGAAGGACCGCAAGCTCTACGCGGTGATCGACGCCTTCGCGCAGAACCAAGGTCACCTGAACGTGACCGACGCGCGCTATGTGAACGCGCTCAAACTCTTTATTCAAGGGGTCACGCCGCTGGAGTACTACGCGCACCGCGGTTTTGCGCATGTCGGGCGCCAGTTCACCGGGGCCGGCGCGCGGGTCGCGGCGCAGTTGCAGTCGATCGACGAGCTGCGCCACTTCCAGACCGAAACCCACGCCATCAGCCACTACAACAAGTACTTCAATGGCATGCACAGCGCGAACCACTGGTTCGACAACGTCTGGTACCTGTCGGTGCCGAAGTCGTTCTTCGAAGATGCCTTCAGCGGCGGGCCGTTCGAGTTTTTGACCGCGGTCAGTTTTTCGTTCGAATACGTGCTGACGAACCTGCTCTTTGTGCCCTTCATGTCGGGCGCGGCGCACAACGGCGACATGTCGACGGTGACCTTCGGCTTTTCGGCGCAATCGGACGAGTCGCGGCACATGACGCTGGGCATCGAGTGCATCAAATTCATGCTCGAGCAGGACCCGGCGAATGTGCCGAT
>JANOLJ010000288.1:0-5849 GCA_031419715.1 Burkholderiales bacterium
CTTGAAGCGCATGCGCTTCGGCCGCGCGCCTTCTTCGCCCAGGCGCCGGACCTTGTCGGCCTCGTACTCCTGGTAGTTGCCTTGGTAGAACACCCACTGGCTGTCGCCCTCGGCGGCCAGGATGTGGGTGCAGATGCGGTCCAGGAACCAGCGGTCGTGGCTGATCACCATCACGCTGCCGGCGAATTCGAGCAGCGCGTCTTCCAGGGCGCGCAGCGTTTCCACGTCGAGGTCGTTGCTCGGCTCATCGAGCATCAACACGTTGCCGCCGCGCGCCAGCGTCTTGGCCAGGTGCAGGCGGCCGCGCTCGCCGCCGGAGAGTGAACCCACGAGCTTTTGCTGATCGTTGCCCTTGAAGTTGAAGCGACCCAGGTAGGCGCGCGAAGGCATCACGAACTTGCCCACCGTGATGTTGTCCAGGCCCCCCGACACGTCTTGCCAGACCGTCTTGTCGGACTGCAGCTCTTCACGGCTTTGCTCGACAAACGCCATCTTGGCGGTGGGCCCGACTTTCACCGTGCCGCTGTCGGGCTTTTCCTTGCCCGAGATCATGCGAAAGAGCGTCGATTTGCCTGCGCCGTTCGGGCCGATGATGCCGACGATCGCACCGGCGGGCAGCTTGAAACTCAAGTCGTCGATCAAGACGCGGTCGCCATAGCCCTTGCTGACGTGGTCGAATTCGAGCACTTCGTGGCCGAGGCGTTCCGCCACAGGGATGAAGATCTCGTTCGTCTCGTTGAGCTTATGGTACTCGACGTCGGAGAGCTCTTCAAACCGCGCCAAGCGCGCCTTGCTCTTCACCTGGCGGCCCTTGGGGTTCTGGCGCACCCATTCGAGCTCCTTCTTCATCGCCCGGGTGCGCGCGTCCTCGGTCTTTTGCTCCTGCTCCAGGCGCTGCTCTTTCTGTTCCAACCAGGTGCTGTAGTTGCCCTTATACGGAATGCCGCGCCCGCGGTCGAGCTCAAGAATCCACTCGGCGGCGTTGTCGAGGAAGTAGCGATCGTGGGTGATCGCGACCACGGTGCCGGGGAAGCGGCTGAGGAATTGCTCGAGCCAGTCCACGCTTTCGGCGTCGAGGTGGTTCGTCGGCTCATCTAACAGCAGCATGTCCGGCTTGGACAGGAGCAGGCGGCACAGCGCGACGCGGCGCTTTTCGCCGCCGGAGAGCACGCTGATCTGCGCGTCCCAGGGCGGCAGGCGCAACGCGTCGGCGGCGAGTTCGAGTTGCAGGTCGGTGTTCTCGCTGCCCGCGGTGGCGATCTGCGCTTCGAGGTCGGCCTGCTCGGCGGCGAGGGCGTCAAAGTCGGCGTCGGGTTCGGCGTAGGCGGCGTAAACCTCGTCCAGGCGCTTCTTCGCAGCGAGCACGCCGCCGATGCCTTGTTCGACGGCCTGGCGCACCGTTTGGGTGGCGTCGAGCACCGGCTCTTGCGGCAGGTAGCCGATCTTCAGGTTCGGCATCGGTGTCGCCTCGCCTTCGATCTCATGGTCCAGGCCGGCCATGATCTTGAGCAGCGTCGACTTGCCCGAGCCATTCGTGCCGAGTACGCCGATCTTCGCGCCGGGGAAAAACGACAAGGAAATGTCTTTGAGGATGTGACGTTTCGGCGGGACGATTTTGCCCACTCGATTCATCGTGAAAACGTACTGCGCCATTGGTGAACCTTCTGAAAACAGCGCGTATTGTGACGCGCCGCATCGCCAGCCCCGACAATGCGCCGATGCCGCGCCTTCTGTACCTGCTCATGCTTTGCAACCTGACGGTGGGCACCGGCGCCTTCGTCATCAACGGCATCTTGGGCGCTGTCAGCACGTCGCTCGATGTGAGCGTCGCCGCGGCCGGCCAGTCCATGACCGTGTATGCGCTGACCACCGCCTTGCTCGGCCCGCTGGCGCTATTGTTCAGCGGCCGCTGGCCGCGGCGCAAGGCGCTCGTTCTGGCGATGGCCTTGTTCGGCGCGGGCAACTTGCTATGCGCCGCGGCCTCGACACTGCCGGTGTTGCTCGCCGGCCGCGCGTTGATGGGCCTGGGCGCGTGCTTCACGCCGATGGGCGCCGGCATCGTCGTCGCAATCGTCGCGCCCGAACGCCGCGGTCGGGCGCTTGCGCTGGTGTTCCTGGGCATGAGCCTGAGCTACGTGATCGGCATGCCCATCGGCGCTTGGCTCGGCCTGGAATACGGATGGCGCGTGCCCGTGCTGGGGGTGGCTGGCGCCACGGTTCTGTGCTGCATTGCGTTGTATCGCCTCGTGCCGCGCGACATCGCCGCGCCCGGCGCCACGCTGTCCGGCGCGCTGAGCCATTTGCGCCGGCCGGCGGTGTTGTGGACGCTCGCGCTGACCTTGTTCTACTTCGTCGCGATCTTCAATGTCTTCGCCTACATCGGCCCCGTGCTTCTGGCGCTGAACGACATGACCAACACGCAACTGAGCTTCGCGCTGATGAGTTTCGGCGTCGCGGGCGTCGCGGGCACGCTGCTCGGCGGCTGGGCGAACGACCGGTTCGGCGCGCAAACGACGCTGGCGCTGCAGCTCAGCATCTTGGCGGCAATGATGGTCCTCGTGCCGTTGACGCATGGGCAACCGCTGCTGACGCTCGTCGTTTTCGTGGTCTGGGGCGTATCTGGTTTCGGCATGATGGTGCCGCAGCAGTCGCGCCTGGTGTTGCTCGCGCCCCAGTCAGCGCCGTTGCTGATGTCGTTGAACACCTCGATGCTCTACTTCGGCATGGCCTTGGGCGCGGTGGTCGGCGGTGCCGCATCGGCCGTGCTCGGAGTCGCCAACTTGGCGTGGGCCGGTGTACCCTTCGCGTTGGCCGGCTTGTTCACACTGTGGATCAACACACGCAATACGCGTGGCCTGGAAGCGGCCGCGGCGACGACGAAGTGAGCACCGGCTAGAATCCGCGCACCAGCCGGGTCACCAGTCTGCCCGCTGATGTCATCTCTGACCTGAGCCACCGCGCTCGAATCTCCTCCTTCTGCCTGCGACTGGCGCCCAACATTGCGGCGACAGGCCGACCTTCTTCCAATTCATATGACCTTCGATACCCTCGGCTTGGCCGAGCCGTTGCTGCGCGCTGTTCGCGAGCATGGCTACACAACTCCCACACCCATCCAACTTCAAGCGATTCCCGCCGTGCTTTCCGGCGGCGACGTGATGGGCGGCGCGCAAACCGGCACCGGCAAGACCGCCGGTTTCGTGTTGCCGATGCTGCACCGCCTGATGGCGTCACCCGCGGTTCGCGACGCCAAGGGAAGGCTGCCGATCCGCGCGCTGATCCTCACGCCGACCCGCGAACTCGCCGCGCAGGTTGAAGAAAGTGTGCGTGTCTACGGCAAACACGCCAAGCTCACCAGCATGGTGATGTTCGGCGGCGTGGGCATGCAGCCGCAAGTCGACAAGCTGCGGCGCGGCGTGGACATCCTCGTCGCCACGCCCGGCCGCCTGCTCGACCACCACCAGCAGCGCACGCTGGACCTGAGCCATGTGGAAATCTTCGTGCTCGACGAAGCCGACCGCATGCTCGACATGGGTTTCATCCACGACATCAAGAAAGTGCTCGCCGTCGTACCGGCGAAGAAACAAAGCCTGTTGTTCTCGGCAACGTTCAGCGACGAGATCAAGGCGCTGGCGGATCGGCTGCTGAACAAGCCGGTGCTGATCGAGGTGGCGCGGCGCAACCAGACCGCCGTCACGATCGCGCGGATAGTGCATCCGGTCGGAGGCGAAATGAAGAAAGACGTGCTGACCCACCTGATCAAGAGCAATGACTGGCATCAGGTGCTGGTGTTCACGCGCATGAAGCACGGCGCGAACCGCCTCACGGAACACCTGGTCAAGCAAGGCATCACGGCGATGGCGATTCACGGCAACAAGAGCCAGACGGCGCGCACCAAGGCGCTGGCCGATTTCAAACGCGGTGAGCTGCAAGTGCTGGTGGCCACCGACATCGCGGCGCGCGGCATCGACATCGACCAGCTGCCCCACGTCGTCAACTTCGAGGTGCCCAACGTTCCCGAGGACTATGTGCACCGCATCGGCCGCACCGGCCGCGCCGGTGCGCAGGGCGAGGCGATCTCCCTGGTGTGCCTGGACGAAGAAGGTTTTCTGCGCGACATCGAGCGCCTGATCAAACGCGAAATCCCACGCGAGGTCATCGCCGGCTTCGCGCCCCCGGCAGGTGAACGCGCCGAGCCCATTGTGCTGGGTCGCATGACGATCGGCGTGGGTGGGCAGCGGCGTTCGGCGGGCCCGGCCGGTGGCGGGAGAGGCGGCCGCGGCGGCGGTGGTTCGGAGCGCCGGGATTCGCGCCCGGCGCAACGCCCTGCGGTCACCACGCAGGGAGCGCGGCCATCACAGGCACCGGCCCGAACGGCCGGCTGCGGGCCCGCGCCGCGGACAGGCGCGGCGCGACCACGCATCACCGAGAAGGCCTGAACGCCAGGACTCGGGGCGGCGCGCGTTTGCGGCGCATTGGCTAACCCAAAGGCTGCCATACCCGGTTCAAGTGCCCCTTAGCGTGTGCGTGTTCGCACACATTCGTAACGAACCGTCGCGCACCGGCTTCCTACAGGAAGTGCACGCGGATAGAGTGCCCCAGCGCGAGATTGATTGCGTGTGCCGCATCGAGCGGCACGCAACTGAACCGCGTTCTTTGCCCCTGTCCCGCACTCCTCGAAGCAAGCCTTGCGTACACTACTTCTATTCGGCGTTCGACCCACCGCGTGGCTGTTGATGCTGGCCGCACTGCTGTGGCTGGCGGCGTCTTGGTGGCCGCAGGCGCCAGCCGGGGGCTGGGTCACACAGCGCCCTGCGGCGCTATTCCTGCTGGGTGTGGGTGCGTTTCTGATGTGGCTGCAGACGCCCCGCGTGCTGCGCCGGCCGCCGCGCGGCTTCGAGCTTTCGTCGTTCAAACACAGCACGTTGGTGGGCGATTCAGGGCCCGATACCCTGCCCGTCGGCCCACCCACGAGCGCCTTCGCCGATGGCGACGTAGCCGATGTCCAGGGCACCGCTTACGTTGCTCCCAACGTCGGACCTGGAGCGCCCAAGAAGCCCTCGCGCTGGCGCGCCGGAGTCTTGCGTGCCATCGAATGGCAGCGCTTCGAAGCCATGTGCACGGCGTTGTTCAAGCAGGACGGCTACGTCGCGAAACTCCGCTCGGACGAGACCCTAGTGGGCACTCAGATGTGGCTCTATGCGCCCACCGAGACGACCAAACCGGTACGCATCGTGCTGTGCAAGCACTTGAGCGACGGCCCCATCGCCACGACGACGGTCGATGGATTCCGCCAGGTGCTGCAACAGGCGGGTGTGGCCTCCGGCGCCATCGTCACGGCCGGCCGCTTCAGCGACGAAGCCAAACAATTTGCGAGGCGCAACCAGATCGCGCCGGTGGACAGCGTGAACCTCCTGACCGTGATCTTGCGCCGCTCCGAGGCACAGCAACAGGAACTGCTGGCGGTGGCCACGCAAGGCGAGTACTGGCGACCCAGCTGCCCGGTGTGCAGCGCCAAAATGGCGCGGATCAGTGGCCTTGACGGCACCTGGGGCTGCACCGGCGTTCCGACTTGTGCAGGAACAGTGAATTGGGTTCCCGAGGTGGTATGAACGCGCGGCTTCCTTCATGGTTCTGGTTGTTGCTGTGCCTGGCCAGCTTCGGCGGCTCGGTTCTGGCCTGGAGCGTCGAGCGTCCCGCCAAGGCGCGACCCGTCGCTGCGCCTGCGGCACTGGCGACGGATGCGGAGCCCGACGAATCGACGTCCAACGCATTGCCCGCCGCAGCTGCGCAGGCCCCACCCGCGGCCCCGACCGCGCCGACGCGGGCCGTCCTGACCGTCGCCCTCGCCG
>JANOLJ010000289.1:0-32320 GCA_031419715.1 Burkholderiales bacterium
GTGCTTCAGGCTGGCCGCGCCGTCCAGCAGCTTGGGGTTGCGGATGGTGTCGCCCCACTCGATGCGGTGGTTGTCCTCGCCGTGCAGGAACATGTTCATCTTGGCCAGCGCCCAGGTGCTGCCGATGGCCTCTTGCCCATACAGCGCGTACTTGCGCGAGCCGGTGCGGCCACGGATCAGGCGGCCACACTTCATCAGCAGCGAGCCTGAGCCACAGGTGGGGTCGCAGATTTCATCGCCCTCTTGCGGGTTCATGAGCCGGGCCATCAACGACGAGACTTCAGGCGGCGTGTAGAACTCGCCGGCCTTCTTGCCGCTGGTGGACGCGAAGTTCTTGATCAGGAACTCATAGGCGTTGCCGATGACGTCCAGTTCACCGACCCGACTTTCGCGCAGGTTGAGTTCTGGCTTGGCAAAGTCTTCAAGCAGATGGCGAAGGATGTCGTTCTTCTGCTGTTCATCGCCCAGCTTGTTGGAGTTGAAGCTGATGTCCTGGAACACGTCACGCAGCTTCGAGAGGTTTGCCTCTTCGATGGCATGCAGGGCCTTGTCGATGCGCTCGCCGTTGCCTGGGCTGTGCCGCTGGGTGTGCAGCGCGTAAAAGCTGGCCGAGGCCGGCAGCACGAAGCGCTCGTTCTTGAGCATCTCCTTGATGAGTTCGGGGTGGTCGCCGTACTGACCCTTGTAGTTGTCGTAGTGGTCTTGCCAGACATCGGAGACGTATTTCAGGAACAGCATGGTCAGGACATAGTCCTTGTAGATGCTGGGGTCCACGGTGCCGCGGAAGGTGTCGCAGGCAGCCCAGACGGCGCCGTTGATGTTGTCCTGGCTGACGGGCGCGTGCGTGACGGAAAGATCGTTCATGGGGAGTCCTGCTGGATGTCTTGGTGCGTCGCTTGGCCGAGGCCCTCGGCGAGTGCATGGAGTTGCAGCTCGCGGTTGCGGATGAGTCGGTGAAGCGCTTGGCGCTCGCGGCGCGCGAGATCGGCCAGGGCAGCGATGCCGCGCTGCTGCCGCATCGAGGGGATGTGGAGGGACAAGGCCTCGAGCACGGGACGGCGGATGCTCAGTTGGCCGCTGCCCTCGGCAGCCTGCTGAAGTTGTCGCTGGAACGGCGGTTGATTGATCTGCCAGGCCAGGAAGGCCGGGTCTACGGAAGCTGGTGCTTTCACTCGCAGGTGGAAAAAGGCAGGGGCACAAACGGCCGGGGCTGGCGGCTCGTCGACGCAGACGGCGTAGAAGCGGGCGCCCTTGGCAACGAACAGCACGTCCCCGGCACGCAACCAGTCAGGGCGTTTGCGCCCGACGAGCGACGTGCGAATGGCGCCGCTCCAATCGACCCCAGCCTCTGGGTCAACGTCCTTCATCTGCACAGCCAGAACATCACCGTCGCGTGCTTCCTCGATCGCGCCACGGAACGGGTAACCCGCTTGCAGCGATGCAATCTCGGCAACGGAATCTAATGATGCATCAAACGACATGATGCAATTATAAACACGTACGCAATGAGAAACAAACTATTTTTGCATCCAATCGATTGATGCGATATCAGCCGATGACTGGACAGGAGGCGTCACGCTGGTCGCTCACGCCGGACCGTAAGCATCTGCGAGCGATCAGGAGCGGATTGGCGCGCGGGCTTTGATCCACCTCCTAAGTCCTCATGCCCATTCCTATACTGTACACAACCTCAGTACATTGCAAGGACGATATGGAAACCGACGAACGCGAGTGGGTCACGCGTTGCTCGGCGCGGCTGCACGCGCAGTGGCCACGCATCGGGCGCGAGCAGCGGGACGAATTGGCCACCGAACTTTGGGCCGACGCGCACTGGCGCAGCATCGAGCCTGACCAGGCTGCCGTCGAGTGGCTACGCCAGGGCATGCCGAACGTAGCATGACGCCAGCGCAACGGGCGCACCCGAATCTGGTCGCGCCCTCCTCAGCGACGCAGATCGACTTCGACCGGCTTGTGCTTCGGTGCGATCTCGGGTGCTGGGGCCGGCGCCGCGACGGACTGCGTCGCTGGCAGCTCCTTGATGAATGCCGCGATCGAGCGCGCCATGTCGCGGTCCCCCGGATCGCCCGAAACCGCCAATGCCCGACCGACCTGCATCCACGCTTCGACCGCGTCGGTGCGCGTTGCGCGCGCCTGAGCACCCGACTTGTTGACCGAACGGCTGGTGCGCAGCCGCCCGTCCTCGCGCGCCTTGATGCGCCACAGTGGGTCATAGTTGCGGCTGCGCCCGCGCGTCGCCTGCCGCGTCGCCTCGGCCTCGACACCCCGGTCGCGCAACTTCTCGGCGAAGGTCTCGCGCCAGCAGTGCAAGTCGGCCTTGCGAGGATTCAGCCGCTTGCCGTGCTTGGACTCGGCCCTGACACTGATATGCACGTGCGGGTTGGCCTGGTGGTCGTGCAGCAACATCACGTACTGGTGGTCCGGCAGCTCGATCTACGCGAACTCGCGTGCTGCACGGCTTCGATGCGCTCGCGAATGGCAGCGGCGCAAAGGCAAGCCGAGTCACCGTTCAGCTTGGGCTGCGGCTTGACCTTGACGATGCGGTTGCCAGGGTAGAACAGGCGGTCGCCCCAAGTGATCAGGACGCCGTCGATGTCTGGTGCTTGAGACATGGGCATCTCCGGTGAGTCAGGTTGTGGGATGCGTCGATGCATCGGAGCTGCGGATGCGGGGGCGCAGATCGGCCAGGACGCTGGCGGCCAACGTAAGGTGGCTGCGCACGTCGCCGGCCAGCGTGTCCAGCATGTCGCGGTACGCCAACGCTGGCCGCACGTTGCCTTCGCGCAGCAGCGAGGTCAGGTGGTGGATGTTCCGGCTGAGAGTCGAGAGTTCGGCGCTGGAGGCGACGAGCATGGCGATGTGGTCTGTGCGGTTCGCGCCGCTTGTCAACACCGGCACATTGGCAATCAGCCCCGACAGATAGGCACCGCGCGACAGCCCTGCTGCGGGCGCGTCGGCCGCGAGCTGCTCGGCCTCTTCGGGCGTCATGCGGATCGACAGCTTGACGCTGGCCCCGCTCGAAGGGGCGCCAAGCGAAATCGCCTGACGGTCGGTGACTGCCTTGTCCAGACCAAGCTCTTGCGCCACGGCACCGCGAACCAGCACCGAAACACTGACTCGCTCCGCCTGCGCACGCGCCACCAGCAAGAAGGCCGGAGAGACCTCGCGACTCCCCTGTCCCGCATGGGCACCGGCATCGGCAATGTGATCGCGATGCTTTACGTTGTCCTGACTTCGCGCGAACCCCAAGTGATCGCAATCGACGAGCCCAATGCCTTCCTTCATCCACGCGCCCTGCGCGAACTGCTCGCGATTCTTGATACCGAAGGCAAGCGACACCAGCTTCTTCTGACCGCCCATTCGGCGGACGTACTTACGGCGATCAATGCGCGAACTATTTCCCTTCTGGAGCTCGACGGCACCGCGACACGCGTCAAGGGAGTGGGTCCAAAAGACCTACATCAGCTTCGCGCCGGTCTGGCCGACCTGGCCGACCTGGCAATCCGCATGACCGATTTGCACGCCCGAGACCGTGTGCTCTGGGTCGAAGGCCAGAACGAAGAATTGGTAATGCCAGAACTGCTCCGCTTCGTGTGCCCTGAGGTGGCGAGCGCGAGTCCGGCGGCAAGGTGCGATTCCTTGATCGGCCAACGTTGGAGCACTTTCTGTTGGCGTGGCAAACTCGATACATGAAGATGACACTTGAATTTCCCGGTCCTCTCTTGCGCAACGCGCAGGCGGCTGCCAGCAGCCACGGACAATACCTCGACGATTTCGTCACTGTCGCCTTGCGCGACAAACTGGCGACGCAGGGCAACCCGTCCAGCGCCGCCGAACCGCGATGGATGCAGGGTTTTGGAAAACCGAAACATCTTCACAAGGAAACGGCTCGCATACAGGCCAGACTTGACGCCTGTTCGACCTTGGGTTGCTAACGGAGCTTCGATGCACACCGACCTAAAAACCAAAGTCATCCTCATCACCGGCGCCAGCACCGGCATCGGCGCGGCTGCGGCGCGCGCCTTCGGGTCGGCCGGCGCACAGGTGGCCGTGCACTACAACAGCAGCGAGGCGGCGGCGCGTGACGTGGCGGCCAGTATCGTCGCCGCAGGCGGCAAGGCGGCGACGTTTCAGGCCGACGCGACGCGCGCCGCCGACCTGCTGCGCCTGGTGACTGACGTGAACAAGCACTTCGGCCGCATCGATGTGCTGATCAACAACGCCGGCAACGTGATCGAGCGCAAGCCGTTTGTCGAGTCCGACGCGGCCTTCCTCGATGCGATGCTCGACCTGAACGTGCGCTCCGTGTTCACGATGTGCCAGGCAGTGCTGCCGATTTTTCGCGCCCAGGGCAGTGGCAACATCATCAACGTCACATCGGTTGCCGCGCGCAATGGCGGTGGGCCGGGTGTCGTGCTGTATGCGGCGAGCAAAGGCTTCGTCAGCACGCTGACGCGCGGCCTGGCGAAAGAATTCGCGCCGCACAAGATTCGGGTCAACGGTGTCGCGCCGGGGGTCATCAGCACGCCGCTGCATGATCGGCACACGCCACAGGCGGTGCTCGATGCCATGCAGGCCACCGTGCCGATGGGGCGGCTGGGAACCGCGGAAGAATGTGCGGGCGCGTTCCTGTACTTGGCGTCGGATGCGGCCAGCGCCTACGTCACTGGCCAGATCATCGAAGTCAATGGCGGGCAGTTGATGCCGTAGGCTTCATTCGCCCGCCACCGACGCACACCGCTACTTCTGCGCCGCGAGCCAGATCTTGTCGGTCGTGGCGCCGGCCGGCTTCTTCGTGATCACCGGGTCGCTCTTGCCCTTCATCAGCGTGTCGACGGTGCGGTCAAAAGCTTTCATGTCGAGCTGGCCCGTCTTGCCGGTGCCCACCAGCTTGGCGATCTCGCCCATCATGCGCGCTTGGTGCGCTTCTTTCTGCGCGCCCGAGGCGTCGTTCTTCAGCACGATCTTCACCGCGTCGGCGGGGTTCTTCACCGCGTCGTCCCAGCCCCTCATGCTGGCCTTGACGAAGCGCGCGAGCTTGTCGGCCATCTTCGGATCGGCGAGCGATTTTTCGGTGGCGTAGAGACCATCTTCCAAGGTCGCGACACCCTGGTCTTCATATTTGAAGACGAGCAACTGATCGGCCTTCATGCCGGCGTCGATGAGCTGCCAGTATTCGTTGTAGGTCATGGTGCTCACGCAGTCGGCTTGCTTTTGCAGCAGCGGATCGACGTTGAAGCCCTGCTTGAGCACCTTCACGCCGTCGGCGCCGCCGGTCGTCTTCAGGCCCAGCTTGTCCATCCAACTAAGGAACGGGTACTCGTTGCCGAAGAACCAGACGCCGAGCGTCTTGCCTTTGAAGTCGGCCGGCGCCTTGATGCCGCTGTCTTTGCGGCAGGTGAGTTGCATACCCGAGCGCTGGAACACCTGCGCGATGTTGACGATGGGCACGCCTTTTTCGCGCGTGGCGAGCGCCGAGGGCATCCAGTCGACGATGACGTCGGCGCCGCCGCCGGCGATCACCTGGCTCGGGTTGATGTCGGGGCCGCCGGCCTTGATCGTCACGTCAAGACCCGCGTCTTTGTAGTAGCCCTTGTCCTTGGCGACGTAATAGCCGGCGAACTGGGCCTGCGTGACCCACTTCAGTTGCAGCGTCAGCTTGTCCTGCGCCTGCGCGGCGGCGCCGGCCAGCGCCAGGGCGAGTGCCGGCGCCAAGGCCAGAACTCGGCGAATACTCTTGTGCAATGTCATCTTCAATCTCCTGTTGGGTTGGCGGGGGGATGGAGGCATCGCGACCGGGCGGTCGTTCAACCGTGGAAGGAAGGGTGCCACGACGTCATTTTCCGCTCAACCACGGCGATCAGACCGTAGAGCATGGAACCGGCGAGCGCCGCGATGGCGATCGCGGCCCAGACGACGTCGACGTTCATGCGCGCCACTTCGGCGCTGATGCGAAAACCCAAGCCATAGATCGGCGAGCCGAAGAACTCGGCGACGATGGCTGAAATGAGCGCCAGCGTCGAGTTGATCTTGAGCGCGTTGAAGATGAAGGGCAGCGCACTGGGCAGGCGCAGTTTCAGCAGTGTCGCGGTGTGGCCCGCGCCATAGGTGCGCATCAGGTCGCGGTGCATCGCGTCGACTGATGCCAGCCCGGCCAGCGTATTCACGAGCATCGGAAAAAACGTGACGATCGCCGCCACCGCCGCCTTGCTGTGCCAGTCGAAACCGAACCACATCACCATGATGGGCGCGATGCCGACGATGGGCACGGCGCTGGCCAGGCTCGCCAAGGGCAGCAGGCCACGCCCGAGCAGCTTGTAGCGGTCGGCCAGCAGCGCCACGCCCAGGCCGCTCGTGCAACCGATGGCATAGCCTGCGAACACCGACATCGCGGTCTGTTTGAAGTCGGGCCAGAGCACCGGCCAGCGCGCGACCAGCGCCTCGCCCACCGCGTGCGGCGCGGGCAGCAGCACGCGCGGCACGTCCCAGCCCACGACGAGCACTTCCCACACATAGAGCAATCCGATTCCGAGCAAGGCCGGAGCGAGCAGGCTGAGCCCCCGGCCCTGCAACAGCGCCAGGCGGCCGAGCACAAACCAGAGCAGCGGCACGCCAGCGGCAAGCAAGCCCCACAGCGGCGCGGCGTCGGCGCCGCGCGGCCCGTCGCCCGCCAGCGCGGCGAGAACGAAGCTCGCCAGCGCCAGCAAGA
The DNA here is from genome assembly GCA_031419715.1 of Burkholderiales bacterium. Lineage (GTDB taxonomy): Bacteria > Pseudomonadota > Gammaproteobacteria > Burkholderiales > Burkholderiaceae_C > JAEMQF01. Next base: position 6,728 of record JANOLJ010000289.1, read on the forward strand.
CGGCCAGCGCGAATCCGGTGCCGACATGGTGCTTCACGCGCGCGCTCCCATGCCGCGCAGCACGGCACGTTCGACAAGTGAAACCGCGAACACAAGCAGCACGCCGAGCAGGGACGCGGTGAACAGCGCCGACCAGATCTGGATCGTCTGGCCGAAGTAGGAGCCCGACAGCAGCCGTGCGCCCAAGCCGGCCTGCGCGCCGGTGGGCAGCTCGCCGACGATGGCGCCGATGAGGCTCGTCGCGATTGCCACTTTCGCGCTGGCGAAGAGGAAGGGCACGGCGGCCGGCAGGCGCAACTTCCACAAGCGCTGCGGCTGACTTGCGCTGTAGGTACGCATCAGGTCGAGCTGCAGCATGTCGGGCGAGCGCAGGCCCTTGACCATGCCGATCGCCACCGGGAAGAAACACAGGTACATCGAAATTACCGCCTTGCTCATCAACGGCGGATAACCCAGGCTGCCCAGCACGACGACGACCATCGGCGCGATTGCCAGGATGGGAATCGTCTGCGACGCCACGATCCACGGCAGCAGCCCGCGATCGAGCACGCGGCTGTGCACCACGCCAATCGCGATCGCCACGCCGAGCAGCATGCCCAAACCGAAGCCGAGCGCGGTGGCCGCCAGCGTGACGCCAGCGTGATAGATGAGGCTGCGTGGGCTGTCGATGGGGTTGTCGAACACGCTGTGCCACCAATCGACGGCGATCTGGTGCGGCGCCGGCATGACAGGCCGCTCCATGGCCCAGGCGGCGCCCACCAGTTCGGATGTACCCCAGGCGCCGCCGCCTTCCAGCCGCTCAATCACCTGCGGCGCGTTCAGCCACACCGCGGCGGCGTACCAGGCGATCAGCAGCAACGTCACCAAGCCCAGCACCGGACCCGCGTGGTGCGAGAGCGTGGAGCGCGCGCCGCCGTCAGTCTTCATAGCTGTGACCGGCACGCAGCGCCAGGCGCACGCGGTGCGCCACTTCGGCGAAGGCCGGCGTTTCGCGCACGTCCAAGCCGCGGCCAGCGGGCAGGCGGTTTGCGATCACCTCGACGATGCGCCCCGGCCGCGGGCTCATCACCACAATGCGGTTCGACAGAAACACCGCCTCCGAGATCGAGTGCGTGACGAATACCACCGTCTTGCCGGTGCGCTCCCACAGGCGCAGCAACTGCTCGTTCAAGTGGTCGCGCGTGATCTCGTCGAGCGCGCCGAAGGGTTCGTCCATCAGCAGCAGTTTGGGTTCCAGCGCCATCGCTCGGGCAATCGACACGCGCTGCTGCATGCCGCCCGACAACTGCCAGGGGAACTTGCGCGCAAAGCCTTCCAGGCCCACCAGTTCGAGCTGCTTCTCGGCGCGTGCGCGGCGCTCCGGCAGTGGCACACCCGTGATCTCCAGCGGCAGCATCACATTGCGCAGCACATTGCGCCAGGGGTAGAGTGCCGCCGCTTGAAACACATAGCCATAGGCACGGTCCAGGCGCGCGCGCTCGGCGCTGACGCCGTTCACGACGATGCTGCCCGAGCTGGGCTGTTCGAGGTCGGCAATCACGCGTAGCAGCGTCGTCTTGCCGCAGCCCGACGGGCCGATGAATGAGACGAACTCGCCGCGTTCGATGCTCAGGTTCACATGGTCCAGCGCCGCCACCGGCGCATCGCCCGTGTTGAAGACGAGGCACAGGTCCTTCGCGTCAACAACGGGCTGCGCCATCAGGGGGCGACCCCGGCGCGCTCCAGCATCGCATGCAGCAGCACATTGCAGCCGGCTGTGATGTGTTCGGGCTTCGCGTCTTCGATCTCGTTGTGGCTGATGCCGTCTTTGCACGGGATGAAAATCATGCCGGCCGGCGCGAGGCGCGCCATGTACACGGCGTCGTGCCCGGCGCCGGAGACGACCGGCATATTGCTGTAGCCGAGCAGCGCCGCGGCCCGCGCCACCGCGCTCACGCACTCGCCGTGAAATGCCTGCGCCGGGTAGGCCGACACCGGCTCGATCTGGATGGGCAAACCGCTCTCGGCGCTCAGGCGCGCGGCGACACCGCGGATGTCGGCGTCCATCGCGTCGCAGAGGGCATCGCTCGCGTTGCGCAGGTCGATCGAGAACTTGACGCGCCCGGGAATCACGTTGCGGCTGTTCGGATGCACCTGCACCATGCCCACCGTGCCGCGGCCGTGCGGCGGATGGCGGTGCGCGCACGCCACCACCTCGCGCATCAGCACGGCGGCGACTTGCAGCGCGTCTTTGCGCAGCGCCATCGGCGTCGGGCCGGCGTGCGCCTCCATGCCGGTCACCGTGCAGTCGTACCAGCGGATGCCGAGCACGCCGCTGACCACGCCGATCGTCTTGTCGTTGTCCTCTAACACCGGGCCTTGCTCGATGTGGGTTTCGAAATAGGTGCCGATAGCGTGCGCGCCTGGCTCCTCGGCGCCGAGGTAACCAATGCGCGTGAGTTCATCTTTCACCGATTTGCCTTCGGTGTCTTTCGCGGCATACGCGTGCTCCAGCGTGAACGCCTTGGCGAACACGCCCGAGCCCATCATCACCGGCACGAAGCGCGAGCCTTCTTCATTCGTCCAGAAAGCCACTTCGATCGGCGCCTCGGTCTGAATGCCGTGGTCGTTGAGGGTGCGCACCACTTCCAGCCCGGCGAGCACGCCGTAGTTGCCGTCGAACTTGCCGCCTGTGGGCTGGGTGTCGATGTGGCTGCCCGTCATCACCGGCGGCAGTTTGTTGTTGCGCCCGGCACGGCGCATGAAGCCATTGCCGATTTTGTCGATGGTCACCGTCATGCCCGCCTCACGCGCCCAGCGCGTGACGAGGTCGCGGCCCTGCTTGTCCAGGTCGGTCAGCGTGAGGCGGCACACGCCGCCCTTGGGTGTGGCGCCGATCTTGGCGAGTTCCATCAGCGAGTCCCACAGGCGCTTGCCGTCGATGCGCAGTTCGGTCGTGCGGGTGGAGGTCGCGGGGGCGTGGGTGATGGCCATGGAAGCTCTCCTGGTTGAACTGGGTTCAGGGTGTGTCAGCGTGGTTCAGCGTGAGTCGGCCTGGTTCAGCGTGCGTCGGCATGAGTCGGCCTGGTTCGGCGTGCCTCGGCGCGGTTCAGCGTTGCACGGCAGTCGGCGCGAGATCGTGCGCGCGCTTGGCCACCGCCTGGAAATTGGCGCCGAACGCCGGACGCTTCAGGTAGCGCCCCTGCCCAGCTTGCGCGCGCAGATCGCCATTCGCATAGACGATGCGCCCGCCGCTCACGGTGTAGCTCGGTATGCCGCGCACCGTGCGCCCTTCGAAGATGTTGAAGTCGAGCTTGGAGTGCTGGGTCTTGGCCGACAGCGTCTTCGTGCCTTGCGGATCCCACAGCACCAGGTCTGCGTCGGCGCCCTCCGTGATCACGCCTTTGCGCGGGTACAGATTGAACAGCTTGGCGGCGTTCGCGGAAGTGATGGCGACGAACTCGCTGGGCGTCAGGCGCCCGCTGTTCACACCAGCGTCCCAGATCACGGCCATGCGCTCCTCGATCCCGCCGCAGCCATTCGGGATCAGCGCAAAGTTGTCTTTGCCCGCCGCCTTTTGCGCGGCGCAGAACGTGCAATGGTCGGTCGCGGTGGTGTGCAGGCTGCCCGATTGCAAGCCGCGCCACAAAACCTCTTGATGCGCCTTCGGCCGGAACGGCGGGCTCATCACATGCGCTGCGGCGCGGGTGAAGTCGGGGTCGCGATACACGCTGTCGTCGATCAGCAAATGCCCGGCCAGAACTTCACCATAAACGCGCTGACCACGCGCCCGGGCACGGGCAATGGCCTCGGCCGATTCGATGCACGACACATGCACCACATAGATCGGCACGCCCAGCACATCGGCAATCGCAATCGCCCGGTTCGCGGCTTCGCCCTCCACCATCGGCGGGCGCGAAAGCGGGTGCCCTTCCGGGCCGGTGATGCCGTTTCTGAACACCTCCTGCTGGAGCAGGTAGACGAGTTCGCCGTTTTCGGCGTGCACCGTGGGCATGGCGCCGAGTTCGAGCGCGCGGCGGAAGCTGTTCACCAGCGTCTCGTCGTCGCACATGATGGCGTTCTTGTAGGCCATGAAGTGCTTGAAGCTGTTCACGCCCTCCTCTTTGACGAGCGTGCCCATGTCGGCGTGTACCGATTCGCTCCACCAGGTGACGGCGACGTGAAAGCTGTAGTCGGCCGCCGCCTTCTCGGCCCAGCCGCGCCACTTGCGGTAGGCGTCGATCAGCGGCTCCTGCGGCGCGGGGATCACGAAGTCGATGATGCTCGTCGTGCCGCCCGCCAGGCCGGCCGCCGTGCCGCTGAAGAAGTCGTCCACCGCCACCGTGCCCATGAAGGGCAGTTGCATGTGGGTGTGCGGGTCGATGCCGCCGGGCAGCAGGTACTGGCCGGAGCCATCGAGCGTTTGCGTGCCGGCCGGCGCTTGGGCAGCGGCAGCCGCGCCCAGCGCGGCAATGCGGCCGTCGACACACAGCACGTCGGCCACGCTCTCGCGATCGGCATTGACGACGGTGGCGCCGCGGATCAACAGGGCTTGGTTCATGGCATTCTCCTTCAGGCTTGCACGGTTCGCATCGGGTTGTTCGGGTGCGTGGTCCAGTTGGCGTAGGCGCCGCTCACTGTCAGTCCGGTACGCGGGTCGATTTCGCCGGCCGCCAACGCACGCATCGTGATGGTATCGGGCACCGGGCAGATCGACACGCACAAGTTGCAGCCCACGCATTCTGCGTCGATCACCTCGAAGTGGCGCTTCCCGTCCTTGACCGCCGTGATCGCCTGGTGCGCCGTGTCTTCGCACACCACATGGCAGCGGCCGCACTGGATGCACGACGTCTGGTTGATGACAGCCTTCTCCACATGGTTCAGGTTCAGCGCGTTCCAGTCTTTCACGCTGCCCACGGCGCGGCCGCGAAAGTCTTCGATGCGCCGGTAGCCCTGCTCGTCCATGAAGTTGGAAAGACCGTCACACATGTCCTGCACGATCTTGAAGCCATAGACCATCGCCGCCGTGCACACCTGAACGTTGCCGCAACCCAGGGCGATGAACTCCGCCGCGTCGCGCCAAGTCGTGATGCCGCCTATGCCTGAGAGCGGCAGAGCGGCGGTTTGCGGATCGCGCGCGATTTCGGCGACCATGTTCAGCGCGATGGGCTTCACCGCGGCGCCGCAGTAGCCGCCATGCGAACCCCAGCCGCCGACGCTCGGGCTCATCACCATGCGCTCCAGGTCGACCCCCATCACCGAATTCACTGTGTTGATCAGGCTCACCGCGTCGGCGCCGCCAGCGCGTGCCGCGCGCGCCGGCAGGCGCACATCGGTGATGTTGGGCGTGAGCTTCACAATCACCGGCAGCTTCGTGTGGTGCTTGCACCACTGCGTGATGCGCTCGATGTACTCCGGCACCTGGCCCACCGCCGCGCCCATGCCGCGCTCGCTCATGCCGTGCGGGCAGCCGAAGTTCAGCTCCACGCCGTCGGCCCCCGTGTCTTGCACCATCGCCAAAATGCGCCGCCACGATTCTTCGACCAGCGGCACCATCAGCGAGACGAGCACCGCGCGGTCCGGCCAGCGGCGCTTGACGCGGGCGATCTCGTCCAGGTTCGTGTGCAGCGGCCGGTCGGCGATCAGCTCGATGTTGTTGAAGCCGATCACACGCCGGTCCGCGGCAAGCAGCGCCCCGTACCGCGGGCCATTGACGTTGACGATGGGCGGGTCTTCGCCGAGAGTCTTCCAGACCACGCCGCCCCAGCCCGCCTCGAAGGCGCGGTTCACGTTGTATTCCTTGTCGGTGGGCGGCGCCGAGGCGAGCCAGAACGGATTCGGGCTCTTGATGCCGGCAAAGCTGCTCCTCAGGTCAGCCATGGTGGGTCTCCTGCATCGTCGTGTTGGGGTTTGCGGTGCCGCGCAGCGCGGCATCGATCGACAGCGCCGCGCGCTTGCCGTGCTCGACCGCTTCCACCGTCAGGTCTTGCCCGCCGTGGCGGCAATCGCCGCCGGCCCAGACGCGCGCGTGGCTCGTTCGGCCGTCGGCGTCGGTCGCGATGCGGCCGTCCTTCAGCGCAAGCGCCGCGCTGGCGCGCTCGCCGACGGACAGGCTGGTGGACTTGCTCGCGGTCTCACCGAGGGTTTCACCGAGAGTCTCACCGAGTGTCTCGCCGAGTGTCTCGCCGAGGCGCCCTCCGAGGGGTTCGAGAACAAGAGTCTGACCGATCGCCTTCAACACCATGTCAGCCTCGAGCGTGAATGTCTCGCCGGTCTCGACAAGCTTGCCGCCTTGCAGCGCGGTCACCGCGAAGCGCACGCCGCTGAGCGCGCCGTCGTCGCACACCACCTCCTTTGGTGCAGCCCAATGGCGAATCGTCACGCCGTTCGTCCGCGCCCAATCCTGTTCGACGCTCGAGGCCGACATCGCATCAATCCCACGCCGGTAGACGATCGTCACTGTGTCGGCGCCGAGCAGGCGCGACTGCACTGCCGCGTCTACCGCCGTCATGCCCCCGCCGATGACGACGACGCGCCGCCCCACCGGCACGCTGGCCGGGTCTGATTGGCGCAGCTCGGCGATGAACTCCACTGCGTCGCGCACGCCAGCCATACTCGGCTCGGCAATGCCCAGCGCATTGACTCCGGCCAGGCCGACGCCGAGGAAGACGGCGTCGTATTCGCCGAGCAGGCCATCGAGCGTGAAGTCACGCCCCAATTGCCGGTTGCTCTGAACCTCAATGCCGCCGATCGAGAGCAGCCACGCCACCTCTTGCTGCGCGAAGCCGCCCACCGTCTTGTAGGTGGCCAGGCCGTACTCGTTCAGCCCACCGAGTTTGGGCAAAGCGTCGAACAGCACGACCGCGTGGCCACGCCGCGCCAGGCCGTGGGCACACGCCAGCCCCGCCGGGCCGGCACCGACCACCGCAATGCGCCGGCCCGTCGCGGGTGCGCGTGTGAACAGCGGTGCGCCGGGTTTGGCGAAGTAGGCGTCAGTCGCGTAACGCTGCAGCGCGCCGATCTCCACCGGCTTGTCTTCATTCGCATTGCGCACGCAGGCCTGTTCACACAGCACCTCGGTGGGGCAGACGCGCGCGCACATGCCGCCCAGCGGGTTCGCCTCCAGAATCGCGCGCGCCGCGCCGCGCAGGTTGTCTTGCGCGATGCGCTGGATGAAGCTGGGAACGTCGATGCCCGTCGGGCATGCAGCGATGCAGGGCGCGTCGAAACAGTAGTAGCAGCGCTCGGCTTCGATAAGCGCCTGCGCCCGCGTGAGCGGCGGGTGCGCGTCGTCGAAATTGCGGGCGTAGTCGGCCAGGTTCAGGCGCCCGGCATGCAGGCCGCAGGCTCGCGGGTCGGGTGTGTTCAAGGAAAACCTCCGTTTCGGGTGGCACGCGCAGCGAACGCTCCCGCACAGGCCGGCGCAGGCGGTTCGCTCAAGTACGCCAAAGCACATTCCAGGCCCGCCGAACAGGCCGCTTGCCGGCACAACTTTACTGCCTGGTAAATCTTTGCGGACCCGCAAAAACCCGCACTGGCGCGGCGCAGTGCGCTCGCCACAATCGCGCCATGAGCATTGCACCCCGAGGGCGAACGGCATCGCCCAAGCGCAGCAAGCCCGCGGCCAGCGGGCTGCGTGCGGGTGCGGGTGCGGGTGCGGGTGCGGGTGCGGGTGCGGGTATGGGTATGGGTGCGGGTGTGGGGGCGAGCGCAACTGCGCGCGCGGTCGCAGGCGAACCCACCCGCGCGCCGCGCGCCGCGCGGGTGCACAAGCAGCAGCAGATCCTGCTGGAGGCCGAGCGGCAGTTTGCGCGCTTCGGCTTCGAGGGTGTGTCGCTGGAAAACATTGCCGCTGCGCTAGGCATCAGCCGGCAGAACATGCTCTACTATTTTTCGAGCAAGGACGACCTGTACGGCGCCGTGCTCGACAACGTGCTGGAGTCCTGGCTGGACAGCATGGACGTGCTGGCCCGGGAAGACGACCCCGAGGCTGCGGTCGCCAGCTACATCCTGGCCAAGCTGCGCTTCTCGGCGCAACGCCCCAGCGGCTCGGCGGTGTTCACACGCGAAGTCATGGCCGGCGCGCCGCGCTATGCCGAGAAACTTGCGCAGCGCGTCATCCCGCACCTGCGCCGCGACGTGCGAACCTTCGAGAAGTGGGCACGCCAGGGTTTGATCGAGCGCGTCGATTTCACGCACCTGATGTTCGTCATCTGGTCGGCGACGCAAGCCTACGCCGACCTGGCGCCGCAGTTCGCGCTGTTCATCGGCAAGAAAAAACTCGACGACACGGATTTTGCGGCGGCGCATGCGCTGCTCACGCGGGTCGTGATGGGCAGTTTGCGCAAGGCCGCGCGCTGATGCACACCGCGCCCGCCATAGGCATCCTTCGGGCGCGCCCCCGCCAGCCAGCGGTAACCCTTGATCTCACAAGGCTTAGGGCGGCCTACCAAAATCTCCGGCCATTGCAACCTCAGGAGACCGCCTCGTGGCCAGACTCAACGTCAACGGGCAAGTGCGCGAGCACAGGGCCGAAGCCGACACGCCCCTGCTGTGGGTGCTGCGCGAGCAACTGGGATTGACTGGCACAAAATACGGTTGCGGTGTCGCGCAGTGCGGCGCGTGCACGGTGCACATCGACGGCGCGCCGGTGCGCAGTTGCGTGATGCCGGTGAGCGCGGTGCAGGCGAGCCAGAAGATCACGACGATCGAAGGCCTGCACCCGCAGGGTGCGCATGCGCTGCAAAAGGCCTGGGTGGAGAACGATGTGCCGCAATGCGGTTATTGCCAGAGCGGGATGCTGATGGCCGCCGCCGCGCTGCTGAAAGACAAACCGAAACCCAGCGACGCCGACATCGACGCGGCCATGACCAACATCTGCCGTTGTGGCACCTACAACCGGGTGCGCGCGGCGATCAAGCAGGCCGCGGGTGAGATCAAGACCTCCGGGTTGGACATCGTGCATGTGGCGAGGAGCGTATAGCATGGACCCCCACGTCGCTTCGCTCCTGCCCCCCGAGGGGGCGGTCAGTGGCTTCGGACGGCCGGGCGCCACTGACATGGCCACCGCACTGAACCGACGCGAATTCATCGGCACCACGCTCGCTGGCACGGCCACCGCCGGCTCGCTGGTCTTCGGCTTTCCCACCCGCGCCGCGGCACAGGGCGCCGAGCCCGAGGTCAACGCCTGGGTCGTCGTGCAGGCCGATGAGAAAGTCATCATCCGCATCGCGCGCAGCGAGATGGGTCAGGGCACGCTCACCGGCCTGGCGCAGTTGGTGGCCGAAGAACTGGAATGCGATTGGGCGCGCGTCACCACCGAGTACCCCACGCCGGGGCAGAACCTGGCGCGCAAGCGTGCCTGGGGCAACTTCAGCACCGGCGGGAGCCGGGGCATCCGCGAAAGCCAGGACTATGTGCGCAAGGGCGGCGCGGCGGCGCGCATGATGCTGGTGCAGGCAGCCGCCGAGGGCTGGAAGGTGCCGGCGGCAGAGTGCAGCGCCGCGGCCGGCGTCATCACGCATGGCGCGTCTAGCCGGCGCACCAGCTACGGCAAGGTGGCGGCGGCCGCTTCCAAGTTGCAGGCGCCCACCGAGGTTGCGCTCAAGGACCCGAAGGACTGGAAGCTCGTGGGCAAGCGCATCGCGCGCCTGGACACAGTGGAAAAAACCAACGGCTAGCAGATCTATGGCGCCGACCTGCAACTGCCCGGCATGCTGAACGCGTCGATCCGCGCCTGCCCGGTGTTCGGTGGCAAGGTGCGCGGTTTCGACGCAGCCAAAGTCGCGGGCATGCCCGGCGTGAAGAAGGTCGTGAAGGTGGGTGACTACGCCGTGGCCGTGGTCGCTGACACCTGGTGGCGCGCCCACAAGGCCGTGACCGCGCTGCCGATCGACTGGGACCTGGGGCCCAACGCCGCAGTCCAGCAGACTGCCATCAACGCCACCCTCAAGGCCGGGTTGGATGCCGAACAGGCGGCAGTGGGCAACAGCAACGGCGACGCCAAACAGGCGCTGGCCGGCGCGGCGCGCAAGATCGAGGCGGTGTACGCCTACCCGCACCAGAACCACGCGACGATGGAGCCGATGAACGCCACGGCGCGGATTTCCGTGTCTTCGACGGGGACGCCGGAGCGCTGCGAGGTCTGGACGCCCACGCAAAACGGCGAGGCCGCGCTCGCCGCCGCCGCCGAGGCCGCCGGCCTGCCGCCAGCGCAATGCGAGGTTTACAAAATCCACCTCGGCGGCGGCTTCGGCCGGCGCGGCGCCGTGCACGACTGGGTGCGCCAGGCGGTGGCGATCGCCAAAGAGCTGCCCGGCACGCCGGTGAAGCTGCTGTGGAGCCGCGAAGAAGACATGACGCATGGCCTGTACCACCCGATCACGCAGTGCAAGATGACGGCAGGCCTGGACGCGCAAGGCATCGTCACTGCGCTGCACATGCGCATCTCGGGGCAGAGCATCCTGGCGGGCATCTTTCCGCAGAACGTGCGCGACGGCAAGGACCCGGTGGTGTTTCAGGGCCTGAACAACGGCGGCGGCGAGTCGATGTTCGGCTACAGCTTCCCGCACCTGCTGATCGACCACGCGATGCGCAACCCGCATGTGCCACCCGGTTTCTGGCGCGGCGTGAACCTGAACCAGAACGCGGTGTACGTGGAGTGCTTCATCGACGAAATCGCCCACGCCACGGGCAAGGATCCGCTGGCGCTGCGGCGCGAGCTGATGCAAAACCACCCGAAGCACCTGGCAGTGCTGAATGCGGCGGCGCAGCGCGCCGGCTGGGGCCGGCCGGCGCCGGACGTGAACGGGCAGAAGGTGTTTCGCGGCCTGTGCCAGACGCATGGCTTTGGCAGCTATGTGGCGGCTTGTGCGGAGGTCAGCGTCAGCAAGATTGGTGCGCTCACGGTGCACCGCATCATTGCCGCCACCGACCCGGGCTACGCCGTGAACCCGCAGCAGATCGAGGCGCAGGTGGAAGGCAGCTTCGTCTACGGCCTGAGCGCGGCACTGTACGGCGAATGCACGGTGAAAGATGGTGCGATCGAACAGAAGAACTTCGACACTTACCCGATGCTGAAGATGACCGAGATGCCCAAGGTGGAAACCATCATCATGGGCAGCGGCGGTTTCTGGGGCGGCGTGGGCGAACCGACGATCGCGGTGGCCGCGCCCGCGGTGCTGAACGCCATCTTCGCCGCCACCGGCAAGCGCATCCGCGAGTTGCCGCTGAAGAACCAGAGCCTGAAGGCTTGATGGGTCTCGCGGCCGCCGTCGTGCTGAGCGCCGCGGTGGTGGTGGGCGACGCCATCCCGCAGCCGCTGACCGCCACTCCGGGCGATGCGCAGCGCGGGCGCGAGCTGGTGGGCAGCCGCCAGCACGGGCTTTGCCTGCTGTGCCACAGCGGGCCGGTGTCGGCCGATTTTCCGCTGCCGCAATTGCAGGGCAATCTGGCGACCGACCTGCACGGCGCCGGCGCGCGCTGGAGCGAAGCGCAACTGCGCTTGCGCATCGCCGACAGCCGACAACTCAACCCCGACAGCCTGATGCCGGCCCTGCACCGCAGTGAAGGATTGCAGCGCGTCGGCCGGGCCTGGCAGGGCCAGCCGGTGCTCGATGCACAGCAGGTGGAAGATGTGGTCGCTTATCTGTTGACACTTCGATGATCGCGCGGCGTCGGCTTCTGGGTGCGGCGGCGGGTGCGGGTGCGGTAGCCCTCGTGTGCTGGCCGGCGCGCGCCACGCCGCAGGCGTTGCACAGCGCCATCGCCGCCTTCACAGGAGGCGCCGTCGTGCGTGACGGCCGCGTCAAACTCGACATTTCGCCGCTCGTGGAAAACGGCAACACCGTGCCGGTGACGCTGTCGGTGCCGGGCGTTGAAGCCGCCTCCGTACGGCGCCTGGCGCTGTTCACCGAACGCAACCCGCAGCCCGAAGTCGCGGTGTTCACGCTCGGCCCGCTGGCCGGCCGCGCCCAGGTAGCGACGCGGCTGCGCCTGGCCACTTCGCAAACCGTGGTCGCGCTGGCGCAGATGGCCGATGGTGGCTTTTGGCAACACCGCGTGAGCGTGGTCGTCACGCTGGCGGCGTGCGTGGAAGGCGGATGAACGTGGTCGTCCCGATGGCGCCCTGCGTGGAAGGCGGATGAACGTGGCCACACGAACTGGCGCACCGCATCGACCCACACGCCGACTGGCAGCCTGCGTGGAGGCCGGCTGACGATGGCCAAGTTGCGCGCCATCCTCACCGCACCGGCGACTGCCCGCGTGGGCGAAGTCGTGGAAGTGCGCGCCATCGCCCAACATCCCATGGAAACCGGCTACCGGCGCGGATCCGACGGCGCGCTGCTGCCGCGCGACCTGCTGCGGCGCGTCGAGTGCCGCTTCGATGGCGAGCTGGTCTGCGCCGCCGAGCTGCACGCCGCGATCTCGGCGAACCCGTATCTGGCGTTCCACCTCAAGCTGCCGCGCAGCGGCACGCTCAGCGTGAGCTGGAGCGGCGACCGCGGCGTGGCGCACAGCGAGTCGGTGCAGATCACAGCCACCACGGCCACCGCGGCCATCACGCCGCCGTGAATCCCTGGCCGGCGCTGCTGCTGTGCGTGGCGCTGGGTGCGCAGGCGCAGCAACTGTCGGGCCGTGAGTTCATGAGCCCGGCGACGCAGGCGCTGCAGAACGACGACACGCAGAACCCCGCCTTCCTGTGGGTGAAAGACGGCCAGCAAAGATTTGACGCCGCCTGCGCGAATTGCCACACCCCTAACAGCCTGCGCGGTGTGGCGACACGCTACCCCGCGTGGGATGCAACCTTGGCTAAGCCGGTCACGCTGTCGGCACGCATCAACCTGTGCCAGGCGCGCCACGTCAAGGCCCCGTCATTCGCCCCGGAAAGCGAAGCGCTGCTCGGCCTGGAGGCCTACGTCGCGCACCAGTCGCGCGGCATACCGGTGCAGCCGCCGGCCGATGCGCGGCTCGCGCCCGCGCGGCAGCAGGGCCAGCGCCTGTACCGCGAGCGCATCGGCCAACTCGACCTGTCGTGCGCGCAATGCCACGAGCAACGGGCCGGCCAGCGCCTGGGCGGCAGCACCATCCCACAGGCGCATCCCACCGGCTACCCGCTGTACCGCCTGGAGTGGCAAGCCGTGGGCTCGCTGCAGCGGCGCCTGCGCCACTGCATGAGCGGCGTGCGCGCCGAGCCCTATGCCTATGCCAGCGAGGAACTCACGGCGCTGGAGCTGTACCTGATGCAGCGTGCTGCCGGCATGGCGCTTGAAACGCCGGCGGTGCGGCCGTGAGGCTGCTCGGGCTCAACGCGTTGGTCTCGGTGGCACCCTCGGGATTGGGTACGCGGATCACGCTGATCTGGCCATCCCCTTCCATGCGCGCGAAGTTGACTTCAGCCAGCTTGGTGACGCCGTGTTCACGCAGCAGCGCCATCAGCTCCGGCGTGGAGATCATTTCACGCCGCAGGTTGCGACGCACCAAATTCCCGTGGCGCACGAGCACCACCGGGGCTGCCTCGAGGAACTGGCGAACCGCGCGAAATCGGTAGCCCGCCCAGTCGATGAGCCAGTTCCAACCGGCGATGGTGGACACCAACACCAAACCGTCGGCCAGCGTCTGGTAGCCGCCTGACATCGCGTTCTGTGAGGCGTCGGCGATCAGAACGACCAACAGGATGTCGGCGATGCCCATCGAGCCTGCGTCGCGCCGCAATACAAAGCGAAACAGCAAGAACAGGAACCAGTAGACCGCCGTGCCGCGCACCACCAACTCCAGGGGATCCATCCCGAAGCCGAACATCGACAGCAGTGAATCCATGGTCAAGGCCAGTCTCCGATACTCGGTGGCGCAAAGCTGGGCGCCATGTCGGGATCGTGACGGTCTTCGACTCGCGGCGTCTGTGCGAAGGCGCACAGCGCCGGGCTGACAAGGCCGGCCTCAGGCAGCGCAATCTTTCCAACGCTCATTCACGACAATGCTCAGCCAGGAGGCGCCAATGTCACCAGTTCTTCAAGGCGGTTGCCTTTGCGGGAAGGTCCGGTTCAAGGCCAAGGGGCCGCCGCTCAGAACGTTCGCGTGCCACTGCACTTTCTGCCAGAGACTGACCGGATCTTCCTTCTATGCAGAGTCACTCTTCGACCGAGACGCCGTCAAGTTCAATGAAGGCGAACTGACCCAGTTCGAGCACCGGTCGGACGGAAGCGGGAAGAAGGTCTATGTCCATTTTTGTCCGACCTGCGGAACCACTATCGGACTCACCTTTGAACGTTGGCCTGAGATCCGAGCAATCTCTCGCGGATGCTATGACGACCCCAATGAAGTCGAGATCACCTCGAACATCTGGACTCGATCTGCCCAAACAGGCGTGGCGCTGCCTTCCGGCATAGGCTGCTTTGCCATGGCAAGGGCTGCTCTGGACGGGCGGGCGCAGCCCTCCATCAGGTACACAGCACCGGTCATGGCTCGCAATGACAGCGCTGCATAACCCAACACTCGACTGGAGCGCTTGCAGCGCCATTGCCGACGCATGGCGTTGCAAGCCGCGACATTGCCCCCCGAGCGTGAGCCGGAGAAAGGGTGGCGCCACCACCGCACCCTCGATGCCATGGCGCGCGAGCGCCCGCGCGACGAAGCCCGACGCCTTCATCGCCTCGACCGCGCACGATGCGCGCATGTTTCAACTGGCGTGTCAGGAACAGATCGTAGGCGCTGCCCTTGCCCACCGCGATGCGCACGCCTTCGCGATCCACGTCTTCGTTGCGCTGCATCGGCGAATCGGCCGCGACGAGGTAGGCGCCTTCGCTGACGCCGTAAGGCGGCGATTGCAGCATGTCTTGGCCGCGCGCCGGGTCGATCGCGACGAAGGCGACGTCCCACACTCCGCTGCGCGCCACCTCGACCACTTTGCCCGCCGCGTCGAACGTCACCAGCTCCAGCGCCACGCCAAGGCGCGTCGCCAACTCGCGCGACAGCTGTTCGCCGACCCGCGTGCGCTGGGCGACGACGCCGGCATGGCGCAACGTGTGGTGGACGACGCTGGCGAGATCGACGTGCTGATCGCGCAACCCGCCCTGGCCGCGCCCACCTCAAGCGTGGCCGATGTCGGTGCGGCCCGCCCCGCAGGGGCTACGCCACCCAGCCGCCACACACCGGAAACACCTGGCCGACAAAACACGCGGCCGCGTCGCTTGAGAGGTAGGCCGCGAACAGCGCGTCTTCGTCGCCCGAAACCAGCCTGCCGAGCGGCACCTCGCGCTTCAGGCGCTCCTGGAACGCCGGATTCGCCTGCACCTCGGCGCCGAAGTACATCGGGTTGTCGACGAAGTTCTGCGCGATCGCATTGAGTTGGATGTTGTCGCGCGCGATCTCCAGCCCGGCCGCGCGCACCCACGCCAATTGGGCGCCGCGCGCCGCGCTGTAGGTTGACGTGCGCTTCATCCCGCGCAGCCCGGCGGCGCTGCCCATCACGACGATTCTGCCGGCGCCGCGCGCGCGCATTTGCGGCAGCACGGCGCGCAGCAGGCGCGGCAGCGGGTCGACGAGGTGGGCGAAGGTGCGGCGCCATTGGGCGTCATCGACATCGGCCACGCTTGAGGTGGGCGCGGCCAGGGCGGGTTGCGCGATCAGCACGTCGATCTCGCCAGCGTCGTCCACCACACGTTGTGCCATGGCGGCGTCGTCGCCCAGCGCACGCGGGTCGGCGATGACAACGGCGCCGAGTTCAGTGAACACGCGCTGCAACGCCGGGCCCATGAAGTCTTCGCACTGCGTGATGAGGACGCGCCGACCTTGAAGATCGATGAGTTTCATGGCGCGCAGCTTAATGCAACGCTGAGCAAGTGCCGCGCGGCGCGCCCATCCCCGTGTCGGTGGTCTGCCGCGGCGCATCAGAATACCGAACCTTGCACCGTTCCCGCTGCACTTCATCGAAGGATTCCCAATGGACGACGCGTTCGGCCGGCTGATCACCGAGCACTGCATCCACGAAGTCGAATGCGTGATTCCCGACATGACGGGCATCGCGCGCGGCAAGATCCTGCCGAAAGACTTGTTCCTCGGCGCGGGCGAGATGCGCCTGCCCAAGAGCGTGTTGCTCAATACCGTGAACGGCCAGCAGCCCGACAACGGGCCGCATGTGGGCGACACCGACCCCGACATGGTGTGCAAGCCCGATGTCAAGACGTTCCGCGTCGTGCCCTGGGCGGCCGAGCCGGTGGCGGTGGTGATCCACGATTGTTTTGAGTGGGACGGCTCGGCCGTGCTGCTTTCGCCGCGCGCCGTGCTGCGCAACGTGCTCGAGCTGTACGCAAAGCGCGGCTGGCGCGCGGTGGTGGCACCCGAGATGGAGTTCTACTTGGTGGCGCGCCAGCAAAACCCGCACGAGCCGTTGCAGCCGCCGGTCGGGCGCACCGGTAAGCCCGAGGCCGGGCGCCAGAGCTATTCGATCGACGCAGTGAACGACTTCGATCCGTTCTTCATGGAGTTGTCGAACTTTTGCGATGTCCATCGGCTCGGCGTCGAAACGCTGATCCACGAAGCCGGCGCGGGCCAGATGGAGATCAACTTCGCGCACGGCGAGCCGCTCGAACTCGCCGACCGGGTGTTCCTGTTCAAGCGCACGGTTCGCGAGACGGCCCTGCGCCACGGCATCTTCGCGACCTTCATGGCCAAGCCGATGGAGATGGAGCCCGGCAGCGCGATGCACATTCACCAGAACATCGTCGATGCCGAGGGGCGCAACCTGTTCAGCCTCGCCGACGGCAGCGCGAGCCCGGCGTTCTTCCACTACATCGCGGGCTTGCAGACCTACATCCCGCAGGCGATGCCGCTGTTCGCGCCTTACGTCAATTCATACCGGCGTTTGTCGCCGTTCATCTCGGCGCCAACGAATGTGCGCTGGGGTTACGACAACCGCACCTGCGGCATCCGCGTGCCGAAGTCCGACGCGCAAGCGCGCCGCGTCGAGAATCGCGTGCCCGGCGTCGACGTGAACCCCTATCTCGCGATCGCCGCCACGCTCGCCGCCGGCTACCTGGGGCTGGAAGAGGCGCGCGCGCCGGCCGACGCGGTGGCCGGCAGCGCCTGGAACCTGGAGCATGAACTGCCCCGGCATTTGGAAGACGCCATCGAGCTGCTGCGCGCCTGCGCTGCCATGCGCGAGTTGTTGGGCACGCGCTTTGTGGACGCGTTTTGCGCCGTCAAGGAACTCGAATACGCCACCTACAACCGCGTCATCAGCTCGTGGGAGCGCGAGCATTTGCTGTTGCTGGTCTGATCCCTTGCCTTGCGGGCGCCGCGGGTGGCCTGCCGATCCACCGCCGCTCGATTCTCGGCTGACCTCCCTAGGGAAACAGGTCGATATTGGGTATCACTCTCTACGGGTCGGTGCCCATACTCGGGGCTTCCGATGCATCGTCATCACCACCACCCAAGGATGAGCCCACCATGACCACCCCGACCCTGAGCAGCGTCACGCTGAAGACCCTCGAGAACTATCGCAACGCTGCCACGCAGGCCGTCATTGCCTACCGCCTGGGCGGGAACCGCCTGGTTCGCCTGGTCAATGGCGCGTTGCAGAACAGCGTCTACCCGCGCACCGCCAAGCTCGCGAAGCGCGCCTCGCAGCGCTTCAACGACGTACGTGGCAGCGTGAGCGAGGTCATCGTCAAAGGCGTCGATCAAGTCGCCCAGCGCACCGAGCAGGCGATCGAATTCAGCTCTGCCTCGGCGGCCGAGCAGTTGTTCAAGTTTGCTGACTATGCCGCCAGCGTCAACAACCGGGCCGTCGCCAACGGCTTGCAAGCCGCGGCACGATTGAGCCTGCCCGGCGCCAAGGTTGCGCTGGTCGTCTCAAGCAAACTCGCTCAGGGCGCCAACGCGCTGGCTGACGCCGCTGGTGCCAGCCCGGTGCACAGCAGCGCCGGCAGTGCGGCCGTCTCTGCCACGCGCCGCGCTGCCCCGGTGGCGCGCAAAGTCAAGGCGGCGGTCAAGACCGGCGCCGGCCGGACGACCAGGCTGAACAAGCGCGCAGCGGCCTGAAAATCTGATCGAAGAAGATAGGGGCAAGGGGGGTCGGCGCAAGTCGAGCCCCCTGTTGCCGTTTCAGTCAGGCCGGCACGCTCAGTGGCAGCACGCTGAAACCGCAAGCACTGACCGCAAGCACTGACCGCACCCCATGCAATTCCCCGCATTCCTGACGCGACACGCCCTCGGCCCCACGCTGCGCATGGTGCGCGATCGGCTCGCCGCCAACCCCGACTACCGCGAAGTGCGCAGGTGGGCGCAGCGCGCGGATGGGACCTACCCGAAGACGCTTCCGGGCGTGAAGACCACCGACATCGCGATCGGCGACCTGCGCGCAACCTGGATCGATGCCAAGGGCGCGCGCAAGAGCCGCGCCATCCTTTACCTGCATGGCGGTGCGTTCATCGTGGAGACACCGCGCATCCACGCCGCCCTGGTGGCGCGCATCGGTGCGAGTGCGCGTGCGCGCGCGCTGATGCCGAGCTACCGCCTGGCGCCAGAACATCCCCATCCGGCGGCGCTCGATGACTGCATGGCGGCGTACCGCCACCTGCTCGACAGCGGGCTGAGTGGCGCGGACATCGCACTCGTCGGCGATTCAGCCGGAGGCAGCCTCGTGCTCGGCCTGCTGCTGCGTGCGCGCGACGCAGGCCTGCCGCTGCCGGCCGGTGCCGTGGTCATGTCGCCGGCAACCGACGGCACACTCAGCGGCGACTCGCTGCGCCGCAACGCCGGCCATGACGCGATGTTCGCGCCCAGCCTGTTCCACGCGCTGCTGCCGCTGTACCTGCCCGACGCGACGCTGCGCTCGCATCCCCATGTGTCACCACTGCACGCCAACCTGGACGGCCTGCCGCCGATTCTGGTGCTGGTGGGCAGCACCGAGCTGCTGCTCGACGACTCGGTGCGCTTTGCCTCAAAGTGCCCCAGCGCCACGCTTGAGGTGTGGCACGACATGCCGCATGTGTTTCCGCTGTTCGACTTCCTTCCCGAAGCGGCCGATGCCACGCAGCGCATCGGCCGCTTCGTGCGAGAGAGTTTCGCCGCAGCGAGTTCGCGCTCCGCGGAGCTGGCGGAGAGCGAGAGCCTGGACACCGACACCGCCACCGGAACGGCGCGCAGCGCGGCGCATCCCCAGCCGCTGGCGCTGGCGGGCACCGCCAGCGCGCCAGGGTGGCGGCCGGCGTGGCCCTTGTTGGGAGCTTTGTTGGGAGCGTTCGCCCTCGGTCTGGCGTGCGGCTTGGCGGTGCTGCTCTTCTGAGTGACCTCAGGGCCGGGCCCGCCCGGCTCTGAGGCCGTGGGGCGGGTGCGGTGCGCGCCGCCTGCCTACACTGCGCACCCCGGACCCCAAGAATCACCACGATGACCCCCCATCCCATGAACGGCGCCGAAAGCCTGGTGCGCACCCTTGTCGCGAGCGGCGTCGAAGTGTGTTTTGCGAATCCCGGCACATCAGAGATGCACTTCGTCGCCGCGCTCGACAAGGTATCGGGCATGCGCTGCGTGCTCGGCCTGTTTGAAGGCGTGGTCAGCGGTGCGGCCGACGGCTACTACCGTATGGCCGACAAGCCGGCGGCGACCCTCCTGCACCTCGGCCCGGGGCTGGCGAACGCGTCAGCGAATCTGCACAACGCGAAGAAGGCCGGCTCGGGCATCGTCAACATCGTCGGCGAACACGCGACGTATCACCTCGAGCACGACGCACCGCTCACCGCCGACGTGGAAGGCATCGCGCGGCCGATGTCGCATTGGGTGCATACCTCGCGCAGTTCGGCCACGGTGGCCCAGGACGGCGCTGAAGCGGTGGCGCAGGCGCGGGCCGCGCCCGGGCGCATCGCCACGCTGATTCTTCCGGCCGACACAGCCTGGGGCCCGGCGGCAGGCGCTGTGCCAGCGTTGGCGATTGCGCCGCGGCGCGAGGTGTCCGCGCAAGCGATCGATGCCGCGGCGCAGGCCTTGCTTCGCGGCGCGCCGGCTGCGCTGCTGCTGGGCGGCATCGCCGCGCGCGACGAGGCCATGGTGCTCGCCGGGCGCATTGCCGCCAAGACGGGTTGCGCCTTGCTGCTTGAGAACAATGTGCCGCGGCTGCAGCGCGGCGCCGGCCGGGTGAGGGCACAGCGCGTGCCTTATGTGGTGGACGCGGCGCTGGCCAAGCTCCAGGGTTATCGCGAACTCGTGCTCGTTGGCGCCAAGGTGCCGGTGGCGTTTTTCGCCTATCCGGGCAAGCCCAGTGTGTTGATTCCGGCCACTTGCGCCGTGACGCCGCTGGCGAGCGTGGAAGAAGACATCGTCGGCGCACTCGAAGCCTTGGCCGAACGCCTGGGCGCGCTGCGCCTCGCACCGGCCCATGTGGCGGCGCTCGAACGGCCGGGCCTGCGTGACCTGCCCAGCGGGCGCATCACGGCCGAGGGCATCGGTACCGTGCTCGGCGCGCTGCTGCCTGAAAACGCGATCGTCGTTGACGAATCGGTGTCCGTCGGCCGCAACTTCGGCGCCGCCACGGCGAACGCAGCGCCGCACGATTGGCTGAACATCATGGGCGGCTCGATCGGCTTCGGCCCGCCCGCAGCCGTTGGCGCCGCGATCGCCGCGCCGGGGCGCCCGGTGATCGTGCTGGAGGGCGACGGCAGCGCGATGTACACGCTGCAAGCGCTGTGGACCTGCGCCCGCGAAAACCTCAACGTGAAGATGCTGATCCTGGCGAACCGTTCGTACCAGATTCTGCGCGGTGAGTTCGCCAACGTCGGCGCCGGCACGCCCGGGCAACGCGCCACCGACATGCTGAACATCGACCGGCCGGCGCTCGACTGGGTGGCGCTGGCCAAGGGCCATGGCGTGGAGGGGTCGCGCGTCGAGGATCTCGATGCGCTGGCAAGCGCACTTCGCCGCGCGTTGGCGAGCCCGGGGCCGCAACTCATCGAACTCGTGCTTTGAATCGGGTTCACGCTCCACCGAATCGAAAACGCGGCCCGCGGCCGCGCGGCCCGGCCTGCCCGCGGACATCGTGAAGAACGCGAACGCCGCGCTCAACACCGCGCTGAAGGACGCAACGGTCACCAAGGGGATCGTCGAGCGCGGCGACGAACCTGGAGGCGGCACGCCCGGCGTTCAAGCGGCGCCGCCTCGGGAAATCACCCTTTCGACACGATCGGAACTCCGCTTTTGCGTGCTACGCTCATCGCCAGTTGCGGCACCTCAATAGGTTCTCGCAAAAGTTCCCGGCCAAGTAAGGCCCACCCAAGAAACGGAGACACACATGATCACGAAACGTTTCACTTCCCTGCTCGCCGCCACCGCCCTGTGGAGCCTCGTGAGCGCGGCTCAGGCCCAGGTTCCGCAATACGGCGCCAACATCAACTACGACCAGGCGCACAAGGCGATGGTCGCGGCGATGGCGGATGCGCGCAAACAGAATATTCCGATGGCGGTGGCGATCGTCGATACCGCCGGCTTGCTGGTCGCTTTCGAGCGCATGGACAACACCCAGTCAGGCAGCATTGGCGTGGCGCAGGACAAGGCCGTTTCCGCCGCGATGTTCCGCCGCTCGACCAAGGTGTTTCAAGACGCCGTGGCCGGCGGTGGCGCGGGCCTGCGCGTGCTGACGCTGCGCGGCGCGAATGCCGTTGAAGGCGGCCTGCCGATCATCGTGGACGGCAAGATCATCGGCGGTATCGGCGTATCTGGCGGCTCGGCCGAGCAAGACGGCGTCGTCGCCAAGGCCGGGCTGGACGGGCTGGCGAAGTAGCGCTGCCGCGCTTGCCCTCACCCCCGCCCTCTCCCGCGGGGAGAGGGAGAAAAACAGGTCGGCGGGGGGTGGGCTACGGGCTCACGCGCCGAGCTGGCACGGCACGCTGACAAAGCCCCGGAAGCGCGCGCGCATGCCGCGCACCGGGGCGCTCGGCAATTCATAGTCCGGGAAGCGCGCGAGGAAGCGTGAGATCGCAACTCTGCCTTCCAGCCGCGCCAGACCCATGCCCACGCATTGGTGGATGCCGCTGCCAAACGCCAGATGGCGGTTCGGTGTGCGGCCGACATCAAAGCGCTCCGGCTCACTGAACTGCCCTGGGTCGCGGTTCGCGGCGCCAATGCAAAGCGTGATCGACGTGCCTTCGGCCAGCAGCACGCCGCCCACATCCACCGCCTGAGTCGTCGCGCGGTTGCCCAGTTGGTTGCTGCTCTCGTAGCGCAGGATTTCTTCGATCGCACTGCTGATGAGTTCGGGTTGCCTGAGGAGGCGTTGCTTCTGCTGCGCATGCCGCGCCAGCGTGACCAGCCCATTGGCGATGAGGTTGGTCGTCGTCTCATGCCCGGCGTTGAGCAGGAAGATGCAGTTGTGCAGCAACTCGGCGGGCGTCAAGCGTTCGCCGCCTTGCTCGCCCAGGATCAGGTTCGTCAGCATGTCGTGCCGCGGGTCTCCCGGTCGTGCGCGACGCGCCGCGATCAGTCCTTCAAGATAGTCCAGAAACTCGCGCACCGCGCGGTTGCCGCGCGCGGCGACCTCGGGCCTCAGCACCGGTTCGAGCGCGCCGAGGATCGCCAATGACCATGCGCGCAGCGGCGCGCGCTCGTTCTTCGGAACGTCGAGCAGATTGCCGATCACCTCCACCGGTATCGCCGATGCGAAGTCTTCGATCACATCGACTTCCCGCTGGCCCGCCATGTCGTCAAGCAGGCGCTCGACGAGCGCCTCGAGCGCCGGTTGCATCTGCGCAATCGCCTTGGGCGACAGCGCACCCATGATGAGGCGCCGCACCCGCGTGTGCAGCGGCGGGTCGTTGAACACCAGGCTTGTCGTGTGGTGTTCGTAGAGCAAGGAGTCGCCGTACTTCGGCTTGAACTCGCGTTTCTTGTCGGAGCTGAACAGCCTGGGGTTCTTGTAGACGAACTCGCAGTCGGCGTAGCGCGTCAGGAACACGCTGCCGTCGGCGAAGCACTTCACGGGCTCGTGCTCGCGCAGTGCGCGGTAGGTCGGGAACGGGTCGGCGTAGAACTGCGCGGGCAGGTTCTTCAGGTCGAAATCCGCCGCCAAGGCCCGCGCCTGTTCCTGGCTGAGCGTCATCTTCTACTCCTTGTCGCGCGGTTCGTGTTACACCGGTTGCGCGGCGCCAGCGACGATTGTGCCCGCGCCGCGGCCCTCGGGTTCAGGGTTTACGCCGGGGGAAACTAGGGATTGAACCGCGCCGAATCACTCCCTAGAGTACGGTCTTGACATGCATTGCAAGGGGACGCCGTCATGCCTCGCCAAAGCGATTCCATTTTTGACCTGACGGCGCAAACACCGCCGTCCGTGCGGCACCCGAGCTGGCCGAAGGCGGCGTGCGTCTCGGCCCTCGCTCTGGCGATGTGGCTGCCCGGCGTGGCAAACGCCGGCGGGCCGCTGGCGGCATCCGGCCTGGGCGTGCAACCCGAAGCGGCACTTCCCACCGATCGCCTCATCGTCAAATACCGTGGGGCGCCTGCCGGCGCATCGGCCATGGCCACGCTGGCGCAACGCGGCGCCCTGCACCGCTCCGCTGTCGCTGCCGCAGCGCGCCGCGGCCTGGCGATGCAATGGTTGCGCGCCGGCGCGCTGGACCAGCAAGTGATGAAGCTGGAACGCAGGCTGCCGCTTGCCGATATGCAGGCGCTGGCCAATCAGATCATGGCCGACGACCCGCAGGTCGAATACGCCGAGCCGGACCGCATCGTGCACGCTCAGCTCACGCCCACCGACACCCAATACGGCCAGCAGTGGCATTACTTCGAGGCCACCGGCGGGCTGAACCTGCCGCCCGCCTGGGACAAGGCGACGGGCGCGGGCGTCGTCGTCGCCGTCATCGACACCGGATACCGGCCCCACGCCGACCTCGCAGCGAACATCCTGGCAGGCTATGACTTCATCGCCGACACGCTTGTCGCGAACGACGGCGGCGCGCGCGACACCAGCGCCCTCGACCCGGGTGACGCCGTGCTCGCCGGAGAGTGCGCTGCCGGCGTGCCGGCGCAAGACCAGCGCAGCAGTTGGCACGGCACGCATGTGGCCGGCACCGTGGCTGCGCTAACGAACAACAGCGCGGGTGTGGCCGGCGCGGCGTTCGGCGCCAGAGTGTTGCCGGTGCGCGTGCTCGGCAAGTGCGGCGGCTATTTCTCCGACGTGATCGCCGGCATCGTCTGGGCCTCGGGCGGCAGCGTCGCCGGGGTGCCGGCCAACGCCACGCCGGCGCGTGTGATCAACCTGTCGCTCGGCGGTGGCGGCGCGTGCAGCACCGCGATGCGCGACGCCATCACCGCGGCGCGCAGCCGCAACAGCGTGGTGGTGGTGGCGGCGGGCAATTCGAACGTCGACGCGGCGAACTTCACGCCGGCCAACTGCGCCGGGGTGATCGCGGTGGCGGCAACGAACCGCAGCGGGGCGAAGTCGTACTACTCCAACTTCGGCAGCACCGTCGCGGTGGCCGCGCCGGGGGGCGACATGCGCGGCAGCGCGGCCGACGGCATCTTGTCCACGCTCAACAACGGCGCCACCGCGCCGGGTGCGGACAGCTTTGCCTACTACCAGGGCACGTCGATGGCCGCGCCGCATGTGGCAGGGGTCGTCGCGCTCATGCTGGCGCGCAACTCGGCGCTCACGCCCGACGAAGTGGCGGCACGGCTGAAGAGCTCGGCGCGCCCATTCCCGTCGGCGTGCTCCTTGTGCGGCAGCGGCATCGTCAACGCCAGCGCCGCGGTGGACGCCGCGGGCAGCGCACCACCGCCGCCGCCGCCGCCACCCACGGGGCTCGCGGAAGTCGAGCCGAACAACAGCACCGGCAGCGCCCAGGCCGTGAGCCGGGGCAGCAGCATCAATGGAAACCTTGCCAGCAGCAGCGACAACGACTATTTCCGCGTCAGTGTCGCCGCGGGGGCCGCGCTGAGTGCCAGTCTCACGCCGAATGCCGCGTCGAACTACGACCTGTCGCTGTACGACGCCGCCGGCAACCACTTGCAGCGCAGCTCGCGAGGCACCGGGCTGGTGGACAGCGTCAGCGTGACGAACACAGGCTCTGCCGCGGCGACGTACTACCTGCGCGTGCGCTACGTGAGCGGCGCCACGGGCACGACGGCCGGAACCTACACGCTGGGCGTGAACTGAGACGCCGTCTCGGCGAGCAGCGCAGCGATGCGCGCGCCGACTTCCATGTCGTCGATCTGGCCGAAGTGGCTCAAGCGCAGCCGGCCGGCGCGGTCGATCAGCACCAGGCTGGGCGTGCCGTTCAGTTCATAGGCCTGCATCGTCTGCGGTATCGCGCCGCGCTCGCTCGGCAAGTCGATGGCGATCGGAAACGACAGCCGGTATTCGTGGATGAAGACTTCAAGCGCCGGCCGGCCCATCACGGCGTGGTGCTCGAACACGGTGTGGATGCCCAGCACCTGCACGTCGGCCTGGGCGAAGGTTCGTTGGATGCGCACCGTCTGGGGTATGCCATGCGCCACGCAGCCCGGGCAGAGCATCTGAAAAGCATGCAGCACGACCACCTGCCCGCGCAGGCCGGCGAGCGTCAACGGCGCAGGCGTGTTGAGCCAGGCCTGGGCGCGGATTTCCGGGGCGAGCGGCGCATCGCTCTGGAAGTG
>JANOLJ010000290.1:0-57193 GCA_031419715.1 Burkholderiales bacterium
GCCACTTCAACGACCAGCGCCAACTTCGCGCGCTGCGCCTCGACTGCGATGTCATTGCCGTGCACGGTGCTGCTGAAGCCGCATTGGGGTGACAGGCAGAGCTGGTCAAGCGGCGCGTACTTCGCCGCTTCGTCGATGCGGCGTTTCAGATCATCCTTGTTCTCCAGTTGCCCGAGCTTCGTCGTCACCAGGCCGAGCACCACCGTCTTGCCCTTGGGCAGGTGGCGCAGCGGCTTGAAGTCGCCGCTGCGCGCGTCGTCGTACTCCAGAAAATAGCCGTCGACGTTCATCTCGTTGAGCAGCGCCTGCGCCACCGGCTCGTAGCCACCCTGCGCAGCCCAGGTGCTCTGGAAGTTGCCGCGGCACAGGTGCACCGTGAGCGTCATGCCGGCGGGCTTTTGCGCGACGACGCGGTTGATGAACGAGGCGTAGCGGTGCGGCAGTTCGTCAGGGTCGTCGCCGCGCGTGCGCGCCGCCTCGCGCATCTTGTCGTCGCACAAGTACGCCAGGTTCGTGTCGTCCATCTGCACATAGGTGCAGCCGGCCGCGGCGAGCGAGCGCAGCTCGTCGCCATAGGCATTGGCCACATCCTGGTAAAACGACTCAAGGTCGGGGTAATGCTCGCGGCTGATGCCGGCGCGCCCGCCGCGAAAGTGCAGCATCGTCGGCGAGGGAATCGTCACCTTGGGCGTCAGTCCGTTCTTGCCCAAGCCCGCGACTTTGGACTTCAGGTACTCGAAATCGGCGAGCTGGATGTCCTTCACGTGGCGCACCTTGCCCACGACGCGCATCACCGGCGGCGCGAGTTCCTGCTTGCCGTCGGGCTTGACGATCATCACCGGAATGTCGGTCTTCACGCCGCCGATCTGCTCAAGGAAATCGATGTGGAAGTAGGTGCGGCGGAACTCGCCGTCGGTGATGCTTTGTAAGCCCACGTCCTGCTGGAACTTCACGATGTCGGCAATGGCATCGTCTTCCACGGCGCGCAGGCCCGCAGCGTTCAGCTCGCCGGTGCGGTGTTTCTCGCGTGCCTCGAGCAAGCGCTTCGGGCGCAGAAAGCTGCCGACGTGGTCGGCGCGAAAAGGGGGAGAGGTGCGTGTGCTCATGGTGCTTCCAGCGGTTGATGCGCCAACGTGCGCGCGGCGCGAGTTCGATCGTAGTGTGTGCGACAGCGTCGGCGCGCTACAGCGGCAAGCCGACATAGTTTTCCGCCAGCGCCGTCGACGCGGCCACCGAGTTGACCAGATAGTCCAGCTCCGCCGCCTGCATTCTCTGGCCGAACTCGCCCGTGTCGGGGAACTTGTGCAGCAGCGACGTGAGCCACCAAGAAAAGCGTTCGGCGCGCCAGACGCGACGCAGGCAGCGCTGCGAATAACTGTCGATGCCGGCGTCGCTGCTATCACGGAAGTGCTCGATCAACGCCGCGCTCAGCATGCGCACATCGCTGGCCGCCAGATTCATTCCCTTGGCCCCCGTGGGCGGCACGATGTGCGCGGCGTCGCCCGCGAGGAACAGGCGCCCAAAACGCATCGGCTCGGCGACAAAGCTGCGCAGTGGGGCGATGCTCTTCTCCA
This sequence comes from Burkholderiales bacterium, assembly GCA_031419715.1. Classification (GTDB taxonomy): domain Bacteria; phylum Pseudomonadota; class Gammaproteobacteria; order Burkholderiales; family Burkholderiaceae_C; genus JAEMQF01. Next base: position 1,575 of record JANOLJ010000290.1, read on the forward strand.
ATGACGGCCCGGTGACCAGCGCCTGCGCGGCCTGTGGGTCCAGGCGCCGCCTCAGTTCATCCCAGAACGCGTCATCTGACCACTGCTCCACCGAATCACCGAGCGAACATTGCAGGTAGTGGCGGCTGCGCGTCATCGAGCGCATGCTGCACAGCGCGAAGCCGCGCTCGTGGTTCGTGTAGATCAACTCAGCTGACACCGGCGGCGTTTCCGACAGCACACCGAGCCAGGCGAACGGATAGACCCGCTCGAAGGTCTGGATCGCACCAGCCGGCACACTCGCGCGGCTCACGCCGTGGAAGCCGTCGCAGCCGGCGATGAAGTCGCACTCCACCTGGCTCGTCTGCCCGTCTTTCACCCAGCGCACGCTCGGCCTGGCGCAGGCGAAGTCATGCAGGCTCACCTGGTCGGCCTCATACACGGTGCGCAGGCCGGCCGCAGCACGCGCTGCCATCAGGTCGCGTGTCACTTCCGTCTGGCCATACACAGTGACGTTGCTGCCGCCAGTGAGTTTGTGCAAGTCGATGCGGTGGCGCTTGCCGCCGAACGACAACTCCACGCCGCCGTGCACCAAACCTTGCGCGTGCAGGCGCGCGCCCAACCCCAGTTCATCAAGCAGGTCCACCGTGCCCTGCTCAAGCACACCGGCGCGCACGCGCCCCAATACATACTCGGCGCTGCGCTGCTCGATGATCAAGGCGTCCACGCCCGCCTGATGCAGCAAGGCGCCGAGCAACAGGCCTGCCGGACCGGCGCCGACGATGGCAACTTGAACTCTCATGGACGCATTGTCCACGGCCAGCGCGCTACAGTGCGTCATCGCTTCCACTCGTGCGCCGCAGGGCGCGGCTGCCATGCTCGAACCGACCCGCGCCACATTCACGAAGGTGACTCTTTACACCGGCACGGATGGCCGGGCGCGCTTTCGTGACGACCCCATCCCGCTCAACGAAGGTTCGGCGCTGTCGATGCTCTCCACGCTGATGCCGAGCGGCGCAATGCAACTGCGCGAGAGCCCGGTCGGCTTTCGCAGCGAGTTCCACTGCACCGGCTCCCCGCAGTGGGTGTTCATTCTGCGCGGTGAGATGGAAATCGGCCTGCAAGACGGCAGCTCGCGAGTCTTCAAGCCGGGCGAACACTTCTATTCCGCCGACATGCTGCCCCCAGGCGCGGGCTTCGACGCCACCACCCATGGCCACTGGAGCCGCCAGCGCGGCACCGAGCCGCTGGTGACGCTGTTCGTTCGTGCCTGACCCACCACCCGAAACGCGCTGTGCAAGCGCAAAAAGTTCCCCATGCAAATCTTCGACCTGAACGGCCGCACCGCCCTCATCACCGGATCCAGCAAAGGCATCGGCCTGTCGCTGGCCGCCGCGCTGGGTGGCGCGGGCGCCAACGTGGTGCTCAACGCACGCGATCCGTCGCGGCTCGAACAAGCGCGCCAAGACCTGCAATCGCGTGGGCTGCGCGTGCAGGCGCTGGCATTCGATGTGACCGATGCCGATGCCGTCGAAGCCGGAATTGCCCAGATCGAAGCGACGATCGGCGCGATCGACATCCTCGTCAACAACGCCGGCATGCAACACCGCGCGCCGTTCGCCGAGTTTCCGATCGACGCCTGGCGCAAGATCACAAGCACCAACCTCGACAGCGTGTTCTTCGTCGGCCGCGCCGTGGCGCAACGCATGATTGCCCGCAAGCGCGGCAAGATCATCAACATCTGCTCGGTGCAAAGCGAACTCGGCCGCCCCGGCATCGCGCCGTATGCGGCGACCAAGGGTGCGGTGAAGATGTTGACCAAGGGCATGGCGATCGACCTGGGCAAACACGGCATTCAGGTGAATGGCCTCGGGCCGGGGTACTTCAAGACCGAGCTGAACCAGGCGCTCGTCGATGACCCGGCGTTCAGCACTTGGCTTGCCGGGCGCACACCCGCAGGGCGCTGGGGCAATGTGGAAGAGCTGCACGGCGCGGCGATCTTCCTCGCATCAGACGCTTCGAGCTTCGTCAGTGGCCACATCCTTTATGTGGACGGCGGCATCACGGCGAGTCTGTAGTGACCGCGGCTGCGCCGCGCCGGTAGGTCAGCAAGCGCCCCTTGTAGGCGGCGGCGTTGTCAGTCGCCTCGCAGTCGAGCCGCAGTTCGGTGAGCGCAAACCCCTGAGCCGCCATCAAGCGGTTGAACGCCGGCCGGTTGCCGCGGTCGGGATCGACGACCCAGACCTCGCTTTGCGCAGCCGCGTGCTGCGCGATGAACCCGGCCAACGCGCCATTCGCGTCGCGTTCATACAGCACGTCGCTGCCGATGATCAGATCGAACCGGCCGCGCACCAGGTCGCCCTGCGCATCGGCCCGCGCCGAGGGCGCAGGCGCGGGCTGACCCCAATGGCCATGCCGATACTTCATCGGCAACAGCGCGTTGAGCAATGCGTTTTCGCGCAGGAAACTCCCCGCCAGCGGATGGCAGTCGCTTGCTGTGATGTCGGCGCCGCGCCGGTGGCCGACCAAGCTTGCCAATCCCAATCCGCAGCCGAGCTCAAGGATGCGTTCCTTCGCGTTGACGGGCCGCAACGCGATGCGCGCCGCCAGTTTCGCACCCGAGGGCCACAACAAGCCGAACAGCGGCCAGGCGGCAGAGGAAATGCCCAGGCGCTCGGCCTCGCCCAGCGGGTCGGAGAACTGCTGGCGATCCAATAGCGAGCGCATCACCAAGTCGGCCACGCCAGCGACAACGATGTGTTCTTGTTTGGTTTGGTAGCCCGGCATGAAGATGGAGGCGAAGCGCCGCGTTCGGCGCTTCGATGTCCGGTGAAGCGCGCAGTATGCGCGCCGTCGGGCCCGCCGGGTTTCGGCCCTGTGTTGGACGTGGGCCACCAAACACCCCCGCAAGCATCGCCCTTCCGTGCGGTGCTGCGCGCAAAGCGGGCGCGGCATCGGCCATTCGGAGGAAGGGAGCGCAGGCGCGGGTCGGCACAGTCAGCACACGCTCATCGGTGCTTCGCGCTCGGATGGCGCGAGCTTCATCTCCTCTACGGCTTTCCAATTCACTCGGAGTACTCAATGCGACTTCTTTCTCTTGCCGCAGCCATGACCAGCGCCGGCCTTCTTGCCGCTTGCGGCGGCTCATCGAACGATGCGCCACCGGCACCAGCAGCTTCACGCGCAACGGCCAAACGGTGGGCAGCCCGGTCACGAACCCGCAGCGCCTGACGGTGAACAGCGGGCGCGATGGGTACACGCGCCGCACGGCGGAGAGCGTGGTCGACAGCGCTGGCGCAATCGTCAACGTCCGCGAGTTCTACGCGACGGGTCTGCGCGGCATGGGCATCGCGCCTGCCTACCGACCCAGCAACAGCACGAACGGCGTGTCGAACGCCAGCTTCATCCTCTCCATAAACCAGTAAGTCGAAGTCGCACCCAGGCCCGCACCCCGGCGCGGGCCCGGGCCATGGCGCAACGACCCGGGCCACATGACCCTTCCGGTTCACCGCGTGGCCAAGCGGCATCTCGCGGCAAGCCCTGTGCTGTGCACGGCCAGTGCGGTCACCCACGCACGGACCCCGAACGACGAGCGCGGCTGCTCCTACTTCATGGCTCTGGGCGCGCAACGCATCACCTACCGCGAGAGCCCGAGCATCGTGCCGGTGAAGAGCCTCGCGAAAGTCACCAACCCCTTGCTCATCACCGGTGCGGTGTACGCGCTGCACGCCGACAGCCTGCTCTCTCTGGACAGCGAATCCACCTTTGCGCCCGGCACCGCGACCGAGCGCTGGACGGCCACCGTGCCCGTCATCAACAACGTCGCCCTCACCGACCCGGTGCTGCAAACGAACCGCTTCAGCCTGCACGAGAGCACGGCACGGTTGATGCTGCACTACCGGGTTCGCGAGACGCTGTTCGCCTTGGGAGGCCCAAGCTTTCACTCGCAGTCGTTCAAGCGCTTCGGCTTCGCCGCCGGGGCCGACAACGTGGTGGCGCTGCCCGCGGACGCAGCGCAGCAGCGAGGTCAGCGGCAACCTGGAATTGCCCAAGTCAACGCTTGGCAGTCTGGGCGCGGGCATCGAACTGCTCTGGAAGCTGTGACGCCCGGCGCGCGGCACTGACCGCTCGAGCGAGGCGGGCCATGCCCGCGAGGCCACGTCGGGTCGCCGCGCGCGTGGTGTGCGGCGGCTCCGCATCGGTTACAACCGCGGTTGCGCCTCTTGGACAACCGCCGCGTTCGATGAACTACCGCCACGTCACCCTGCGCCAGTTCCGCTACTTCATCGCCGTGGCGGAAAGCGGCTCGGTCGCTTCGGCGTCGCGCATGATGAACATCGCGCAAAGCGCGCTCACCAAAAGCCTGCTCGAACTTGAAGCCGAACTCGGCAGCCACCTGTTCGAGCGCAGTTCCAAAGGCATGACGCTCACGGCGCAGGGGCATCGCTTCCTCGCCAGCGCGCGCAAAGTGATCGCCTCCGTCGCCGATGCGCTGCGCCTGCACGGCGGCGACGCCGCGCCGGAACTCACGGGCGTGCTCGCGGTGGGCGTGACGAGCCTGGTCGCGGGCTACTACCTGAGCGAACTGTTCAGCCGCTTCCGCCGCAATTGCCCCGCCGTGGAAGTATTCGTCACGGAAGACGCGCCGAGGTTTCTGGAGCACTTGTTGATCAACGGCGAGCTCGACGTCGCGATCATGGTGTGCAACGCCCTGAGCGAACCGCAGGCGATGCAGTCGGAAACGCTGACGCGCAGCCAGAACCGGGTGTGGCTGCCCTCCAACCACGAACTCACGGGCCACGATGAAATCACCCTGGCCGACTGCGCCGCATGCGACCAGATCGTGCTCGAAGCCGACCGCATCGACGACCTGATGGCCGGCGTGTGGGCGCGCCACCAGTTGAAGCCACGCACGATTCTGCGCACCTCGTCGCTCGAAGCGGTGCGCTCGCTCGTGGGCGCCGGCGCGGGAATCGCCGTGCTGCCCGACTTTTTGTACCGGCCTTGGACGCTCGACGCCGAACACGTAGAAGTGCGGCGCCTGCGCGACGAGGTGCCGACCATCGACGTCGGCCTGGTATGGCGGCGCGGCTCGGGGCTCAAGCCCGCGGCCACCGAGTTCATCGAACTCGCGCGTGAGCAGTCGCGGTTGCGGCGCGCGTGACCCACGGCCATCCCGCGCAGCTCGTAGCCTTCCCCAGGTGAGCGCCAGTCTGGCAATGACGGATACCCTGACGCCAAGAGATCGAAGTGAGCGAATGTCCAGAATCGGACCGAGAGACTCGCGGGCCGAAGTCTTCGTGAGGCGCTTGGTGTACGCACTTGGCTATCGATATGGATTGCATGGTCGCTCGTTGCCAGGCACTCCAGACCTCATGTTCCGCGCACGCAAGAAAGTGATCTTTGTCCATGGCTGCTTTTGGCATCGGCATCCAGGTTGCCCACTCGCGCGCATGCCCAAATCGCGTCTCGAGTTTTGGCGACCAAAGCTCGAAGGGAATCGGAAACGTGATCTGCGCAATGAAGGCCGACTGCGAAGAGGCGGTTGGGGTTGCATGACCATCTGGGAATGCCAGACCACCGGCGACCCGGGCCGCCTCGTCTCTAGAATAGTGCGGTTCCTTGACCAGGGGTAGTGGCATGAAGGCAGTGGAGTTATTCGCGGGCGCTGGCGGCCTGGGCATGGGGCTGTCGTTGGCGGGATTCAAGCCTGAGGCCGTGGTTGAGTGGGACCACGATGCCTGCGAAACATTGAGGGCGAACCAACTTCGCGGCTTTCCTCTGGTGCGAGATTGGCCGCTTCAAGAGGGCGACGTGCGGAAATGGATCGCCGATTTCAACTCGACGCAAGGCGGCACCGATATCGACATCGTCGCCGGCGGGCCGCCTTGCCAACCGTTTTCACTGGGCGGCAAACATGCCGCCTTCGATGACCGCAGGGACATGTTTCCCGTGGCTGTCGAGGTGGTACGCCGCCTCCAGCCCCGCGCCTTCATCTTCGAGAACGTTCGCGGACTCACCCGCCCGGCGTTTCACGACTACTTTCAGTACATCAAGCTGCAACTCGAATTTCCAGAGGTGATTCGGCCCGTCGATTGGAGCTGGGCCGACCACTTCCATCAACTCCAGCAAGTCAAGAGTTCGAAGGGTCGCGGCAGCACAGGGCTGACATACAACGTCCAATCGCATTTGTTGAACGCCGCGAATTTCGGCGTGCCGCAGCGCCGTGAGCGCGTGTTCATCGTCGGTTTCCGAGCTGACCTGGGCGTGAAATGGGATCTTCCTCGCGAGACACATTCTCTGGACGCCCTTCTGTATGACCAATGGGTGGGCGGCGGCTATTGGGCACGACACCGCATACCCTCGCGACAGCGCCCCGAAATCGCGCCAGCGTTTCGAGACGCCGTGGATCGAATGGGTGGCTTGCGGCTCACGCCAAGCCTGGCGCCATGGCGAACAGTGAAAGATGCCTTTGACGGCTTGACAGATCCTGAAGTGAGACAGCTTCCGGGCATTCAGCACCGTTTGCAACCTGGTGCGCGCATCTATGCCGGGCACACCGGCAGCCCCTTGCACTTGCCGGCCAAGACCTTGAAGGCGGGCGACCACGGCGTGCCGGGGGGAGAAAACATGCTGGTCAAGCCGGATGGCTCGGTACGCTATTTCACTGTCCGAGAGTCGGCTCGCCTGCAAACCTTTCCCGATGGTTTCATGTTCCATGGCTCTTGGTCGGAGTCGATGCGCCAACTGGGCAATGCCGTGCCCGTGGCCTTGGCACACCTCGTCGCGGCCAGCGTTGCCGAACGCCTGATCCAGGGAAAGATGCGAGAAATTGGCGCCCGCGTCGCACGCCAGGTGGCGGCGTGAGCCAAGACAGTTCCTACAACCCGCTGGCCACGACCAACCTCGGCAAGAGCGTCGCCGAGGCTCTGCTTGGGCGCAAGTCGGTGGCGTTGGGTGGATTGGAAAGATTCTCCGGCGCGGGCATCTATGTCATCTACTACAGCGGGCCTTTCGCCGCCTACAAGGTGTTGTCCGCCAGAAACGCGCAAGGGCGGCTCGAGGTGCCGATCTATGTCGGCAAGGCTATTCCAAAGGGCGCTCGCAAGGGCGGCACAGGCCAGACAACCGGGCTGGGCCGCGCCCTACATGATCGGCTCCGTCAGCACGCCGAGAGCGTGCGGTCGGTCGCCAACCTCGACATCGCGGACTTCCACTGTCGCTACCTGGTCGTGGACGACATCTGGATACCGCTTGGGGAATCCTTGTTGATCGCGAAGTTCGCGCCCATCTGGAACAACATCGTTGACGGATTCGGCAACCATGCGCCAGGCAAGGGGCGTCACGAGGGGAAACGCCCGCTGTGGGATGTGTTGCATCCAGGACGAGCATGGGCGTTGAAGTGCGCTGCTCGCGACGAAACACCCGCTCAAATCGAAGCACAGGTGCGCAACTTTCTCGCCTCCACGCCGCTGCCCACGTCTCCCCACTTCTACGTGGAACAGCAAAAGGGCGTCTACAAGATTCGCGATTGAGCTTCAGGAGTGAAGAGTGCGCCTGGGCTACATCTTCACCATCACATGCCGCGCCACCGTGTAATCCTCCAGCGCATACATGCTCATGTCCTTGCCGTAGCCGGATGACTTCATGCCGCCGTGCGGCATCTCGTTGACGAGCATGAAGTGGGTGTTGATCCAGGTGCAGCCGTATTGCAGCTTCTTCGCCACGCGCATTGCCTTGGCCACGTCCTGCGTCCACACGCTTGAGGCCAGCCCGTAGTCGCTTTCGTTCGCCCAGGCGATCGCTTGTTCGGTGTCGGAAAAGCGCGTCACGCTGACCACCGGGCCGAAGACTTCGCGCTTCACGATCTCGTCTTCCTGGCGCGCTCCTGCCACCACGGTGGGCTCGTAGAAGAAGCCAGCGCCCGCGCGCGCCTTGCCGCCGGCGGTGATTTCCATGTGACCGGTCATCTGCGCGCGCTCGACGAAGCTCGCGACGCGGTTGCGCTGGCGGTCGCTGATGAGCGGGCCGATTTCCGATTCCGGGTCGTCTTGCATGCCGACCTTGATGCTTTTGGCCGCGCTCGACAGATCGGCAACCAGGCGGTCATAGACCTTGCCTCCCGCATAGACGCGGCACGCGGCCGTGCAGTCCTGCCCCGCGTTGTAGTAGCCGAAGGTGCGCAGGCCTTCGACGACGGCCGTGATGTCGGCGTCGTCGAACACGATCACCGGTGCCTTGCCGCCGAGTTCCAGGTGCGTCCGCTTCAATGTGCCGGTAGCCGCTTGAAGGATTTTGCGGCCCGTGCTCACATCGCCGGTCACGCTGACCATCGCGACTTTCGGATGTTCGACGAGCGGCTGGCCCACACTGTTGCCGCGCCCGGCGATCACGTTCACCACGCCTTTGGGGAAGATCTCCGCCATCACCTTGGCGAGCAACAGTGTCGTCAACGGCGTTTGCTCGCTGGGCTTGATGACGACGGTGTTGCCCGCGGCGAGGGCCGGCGCGAGTTTCCACGCCGCCATCATGAGTGGGTAGTTCCACGGCGCGATCGACGCGACCACACCGATGGGGTCACGCCGGATCATGCTGGTGTGGCCCGCCAGGTATTCGTTGGCCAGCGTTCCCGGCATGCACCGCACCGCGCCGGCAAAGTAGCGGTAGCAGTCGGCGACCGCCGGAATCTCGTCGCCGAGCGCGCGCGCATACGGCTTGCCGCAGTTCAGCGACTCCAAGCGCGCGAACTCCTCGCCGCGCGATTCGATCGCGTCGGCAAGCTTGAGCAACAAACGCGAGCGCTCCATCGGTGTGGTTTCGCTCCAGGCGTCGAACGCGCGGTGCGCCGCCGAGACGGCCTTGTGCACCTGCTCGGTCGAGGCTTCGGGCAGCGCGACGAGCAACTCGCCAGTGGCTGGGTTCAATACCTTTTCGGCTTCGCCTTCACCGGTGACGAATGCACCGTCGATCAGCAGTTGGGTGGGCAGTTCGGTGTTGGCCATGTGTGGCTCCTTGAAGCTTGCGTATCGGGTCAGCGAGGCGCGGGTTCGTCCGCGCGGGTCAGGAAATAGGCGGCGAGGATGGGCACGAAAGTCAACGCGATGATCACGACCGCCACCACGTTCGTCACCGGGCGCTGCCGCGGCCGCACCAGTTCTTGCAACATCCAGATCGGCAGCGTGGTCTGCTGGCCGGCGGTGAAGGTGGTGACGATCACTTCATCAAAACTCAGCGCAAACGCGAGCAGCGCCCCGGCGAGCAACGCCGAGCCGAGCTGCGGCAAGACGATGTAGCGCAGCGTCTGAAACGCGTCGGCACCGAGATCCATCGACGCTTCGATCAGGTTCGGGTTCAACCTGCGCAGCCGCGCGATCGCATTGTTGAACACGACGACGACACAAAACGTCGCGTGGCCGATCACGATGGTCCAGAACGAAAACGGAATCTCCAGCGTGCCGTAGGCAGAGCGCAGCGCGATGCCGGTGATGACGCCGGGCAGCGCGATCGGCAAAATCCGCAGCAGCGAAATCGCATCGCGGCCGAAAAAGCTGGCGCGCGCCAGCGCCGCGGCGGCCAGCGTTCCCAGCACCAACGCCACGGCCGTGGACCAGGCGGCGATCTGAAAGCTCAAGCCGATCGCCTCCCACACGTCGGCGCGCTCCCAGGCCACGGCGAACCATCTTGTGGTCAGCGCCGGTGGCGGGAACACATAGCTCTTGTCCTCTGCACTGAAGGCATAGACGATGATGAGGACCAGCGGAACGTGCAGGAAAGCAATGGCACCCCAGGCCAGCACCTTCAGCATCCCATGCGCGCCGGGTTTAGTGCGCATCGAACGCTCCGAGGCGCTTGGCGAACCAAAGATAGACACCGATCACGACGATGGGCACGAGCGAAAACGCCGCCGCGAACGGCACGTTCCCCGCCACACCCTGCTGCTTGTAGACAACCTGGCCGATGTAGTTGGTGCTGTCGCCAATCACCTGCGGAATGATGTAGTCGCCCAGCGTCAACGAAAACGTGAAGATCGAACCGGCGGCGATGCCCGGCATCGCCAGCGGAAAGATCACCTTGGCAAAGGTGGTCGCGGGGCTTGCGCCCAGGTCGGCCGAGGCCTCGATGTAGGAGCCCGGAATGCGCTCCACCGCCGCCTGGATCGGCAGAATCATGAACGGCAGCCACATGTAGACGAACACGACAAAGGTACCGATCGCCGAAAAGCTCAAGCTGGGCCCACCGACCGCCGGCACTTCGAGCAGCGCCTCTAGCAACCAAGTCAAGTGCAACTGCTGCGCCGTCCATGAGATCGCGCCCTCCTTGGCGAGCAGCAACTTCCAGGCGTACAGCCGCACCAGATAGCTCGACCACAGCGGCAGCATCACGGCGATGTAAAGCGCCGCCTTCTGCGCGCCGGTGGCGTAGCGCGCCATGTAGTAGGCCAGTGGAAAGCCGATCGCGATGCTGCTGAGCGTGACCAGCACCGCCATCGTCACCGACCGGCGCATCACGTCGAGGTTCGCGGGCTGCGCCAGGTCGACGAAGTTCTGCAACGTGAACTCGCGCACCACCTGGCCGGTGAACTCATCGAGGCCGAAGAATGCGTTGGCCAACAGCGCGAACAAGGAGCCGAGGTAGATGACACCGAACCACAACAGCGGCGGCGCGAGCAGCACCAGCAGCAACACGCCGCGCCGCGTGTAGAGCAGGTCGGACGCACGGCGCTGCACGCTCAAGCGCGGTGGCGCCAAGACCAGCGCGGTGTTCATGGGTTCGCGGCGAGCGCGTGCACCGCGCGTTCGTCCCAGTGCAGGTGCACTTGCGCGCCGGGCGCCAGCACCTGCGCGGCGCCCAGCTCGGGCAGGTCGGCCTGCAGGTGCGCGCCTGCGGCGTCGACCCGGACGCGCGTGAAAGCGCCGAAGTACTGCACCTCCTGCACGCTGCCGCTGGCACGCGCATCGGCCGCCGGCCCGAGGCGGATGCGCTCGGGCCGCAGCATCGCGCTGGCATGGCCGGTCAAGCGCAGGGCGGCCTGCCCATCAAGCACATTCGCCGCACCCACGAACTGGGCGACGAAGCGTGTCGCGGGTTCGTTGTACACGGCGTGCGGCGTGCCCACTTGTTCGAGCTTGCCTTTGTTGAACACGCCGATGCGGTCGCTCATCGACAAGGCTTCATGCTGGTCATGCGTGATGAACAGGAATGTGATCCCCAGGCGCCGCTGCAAGGCCTTCAATTCGCTTTGCATCTGTTCGCGCAACTTCAGGTCGAGGGCGCCCAGCGGCTCGTCGAGCAGCAGCACCTGCGGCTGGTTGATCAGCGCGCGTGCCAGGGCCACGCGTTGGCGCTGCCCGCCGGAGAGCTGCGCCGGGCGGCGCGCGCCCACCCCCGCCAGTTCGACCTGGGCCAGCAACTCGTCGGCACGGCGCTCGCGCTCGGCTCTCGCCACCTTGCGCACCATCAACGAATAGGCGACGTTGTCGCGAATGCTCATGTGCGGGAACAGCGCATAGTCCTGGAACACCGTGTTCACCGGCCGCGCGTAGGGCGGCTGCTGCGACATGTCGACGCCGCCAATGGCCACCCGCCCGGCAGTGGGCAAGGTGAAGCCGCCGATCATGCGCAGACACGTCGTCTTGCCCGAACCCGAAGGCCCGAGCAGGGTGAAGAACTCGCCCGCGTCTATCGTCAGATCGACGCCATCGACGGCGCGCACCTCCTGGCCGGCAGCGCCGAAGATGCAGGAGACGCGGTCGAGGGTGACGGCGGCGGTCATGGTGGATCGCCCCGCACGGCAAGCGCCGGAACTTAGCGCCCGCCTAGCACCGCGATGTAGTCAGAGACCCACTTGTGGTACGGCACGCACTGGTTGCCCTGGGTTGCGCACTGCGAAGTCGGCGTTCTCCAGAACGAGATCTTGTCGAACGAATTGAAGCCCTGGCGCGCGCAGCCATCGTCGCCGAGCAGCTTGTTGCCCTTGCACGCGGCCGGAACCGAAGGCACTGCGCCGAACCAGGCCGACAAGTCGCCTTGCAGCTTCGGGTTCAGCGTGTGCTCCATCCACATGTAGGCGCAGTTCGGGTGCTTCGCGTCGGCGTGCAGCATCGTGCTGTCGGCCCAACCGGTGGCGCCTTCGACCGGAACCACGGTCGCGATCGGCCGCTTCTTCGAGCCCAGGATGTTGGCCTGGAACTGCCAGCTCCCCGACGCAACCACGCCTTCGTTGGTGAAGTCGTCGATCTGCACAAAGGCGTCGTGCCAGTACTTGCCGACGATCTTGCGCTGGCCGCGCAGCAAGTCGAGCGCCGCCTTGTACTGCGCCTCGTTCAGCTCGTAGGGGTTCTTGATGCCTAAGCCCGGATTCTTCGTCATCAGGTACAGCGCTGCGTCGGCGATGTAGATCGGCCCGTCGAACGCCTGCACCCGGCCCTTGTTGCTCTTGCCGTCGGGGAGTAGCGTCTCCTCGAACACGACCGACCAGCTCGTCGGCGGCTTGTCCTTGAACACATCCTTGTTGTACATCAGCACGTTCCAGCCCCAGACATAGGGCACGCCGTAGTGCACGCCGCCGTCGAAGTGCCAGGGCGCTTTTTGCAGCCTCGGGTCGATGTTCTTGTAGCTCGGAATCAGGCCGACGTTGATGGGCTGCAGCTTCTTGCCGCGGATCAGCCGCGTGCTCGCATCGCCCGACGCGGTGACGAGGTCGAAGCCGCCTTCGTTCATCAGCGCAACCATTTCATCCGACGTGCCCGCCGTCTTCACGTTCACCTTGCACGACGTCTTCTTCTCGAAGTCGGTGACCCAGTCGAAGTTCTTGTCGGTCGCGCCGCGCTCGATGTAGCCGGCCCAGGCGACGATATCGACCTGGCCTTCGCCCTTGCCGATTTTTTGCAATGCGCCTTTTTGCGCCAGCGCTGGCGCGCTCGCCAGCAGCGCGGCCGTGCTGAGGCCCAGGATGAACGGGGTTCGGTGCGACATATTCGACCTCCAGGTGTGTTGTACGGACGCCGCGCGCGCAGGCGCACAGTTCGAGCCGCGCACGATAGGTCGAGGTGCCGGCGCTGCGAAGTTCAATCGAGCGCCAACGAGCTATCTCGAAAATCGATACTTGGGGTTTACTCTAGGCAATCGACGCAGGGCCGACGCGGCGGCTACACCCCCGCCGCTTCGAACTCGGTCGCCACATGCGCCAGCCACAACTTCAGGCGCTGGCGCTCCATCATGCCGAGCTTCGCACCGTCGCCGGCCTGGCGCGCCGACCAGAAGCTGCTGTCGCTGGCGTCGATCTTCACGAGCACGGCGTCGTGCAGATGTTTCAGATGCACGACCCGCGCGTTCAACGCCAGCGCGCGCGCCAACTGGCCAGAACGTTCGACCTGCCCGAAGTCGGTGCCGCGCAACTGGTTCAGCACCAGCACTGCACCAGCGGGTCATGGGTCTGTGCCGCCAGATCGACCAACACACGCTGGCCAGGCGTGGCAACGGCGGCCTCGACGATCGCGTCGAGCGCCTCGTAGCGGTCCACCAGCACCGGGCTGGCGTAGCCGGAATAGAAACGCATCAGCGCGCCGTGCGAGCGATCGGTGTCGAAGCCCGTGAAGGCCACGCCGCGGTCGATGAAGTGTTGCGCGAGCAGGCGCGCGACGAGCGACTTGCCGACCCCGCCTTTCTCGCCGCCGATGAGGTGGATGGTGGAGGTGAGTGCGGCACTTTTCGACACGGTGTTGGATTCAAGTGGGTTCATCGGCGACCTCGCATCGGGTGCTCGGGGTTTGTGCGGTATCGCGGCGCGGCGCCGAATCGGTAGAGTGAGCCCCACCGAAGGGGGTCGGCATGGGGCCAGAAAGTGCGAGCGGGTGGTTGCGGCGCGTTGCGATGTACGCGTGCATCGGCTTGGGCGCCAGCGCCGCGTCCGCCCAGGTGCCGCCCAGCCCCGCCGAAGTGGCGCGCTTCGGCCCCCTGCACGCTGCGGCGCACCATGGCGACCCGAAGCGCCTGGTCTCGCTGTTCGCTGGCGGCGCCGCGCCGAACAGCCGCGATTCGCACGGCCGCACTGCGCTGCATGTGGCGACCTTCGCGCGCCTGCGCGAAGCGGTCCGGCAGCTCGCCAAAGCCGGCGCCGATCTGGGTGCGCTTGAGAACGACCGCTACGACGCCGTCACGATCGCCGCCGTGGCGGACGACGAAGAGACCCTCGCCTTGCTGTTGTCGCTGGGTGCCAGCGCGAAGCTCACCACGAGCCGCTACGACGGCACGGCGTTGATCGCCGCAGCACACCTCGGCCACGACGGCGTGGTGCGCCAGCTCATCGCGGCAGGGGCGCCGCTCGACCATGTCAACAACCTGCACTGGACCGCCGTGATCGAGGCGATCGTGCTCGGCAACGGCGGGGCGCGCCATCAGGCGTGCTTGCGTGCCCTGATCGACGCCGGCGCCAACCTGCAACTCGCCGATCGCAGCGGCCAGATGCCGCTGCAACTTGCGCAAGCGCGCGGCTATGACGCGATGGTTCGCATCCTGCAAGCCGCGCCAAAACGCTGAGCCTATAGCGTGGCCCAGGCGCTTGTCGGCTTTGGTTCGGGCTGGGGTGGATCGCCGATCTCGATGGGGCGCTGCGCTTTGCGCAGGCCTGAGGTTCGTGGCGATCGCGTCGCGACACCGCGAATGTCGGGTCATGGGCATCCGGACGGCGCGATACTGCGTATGGGCTGTGCAAAGGCTGCGTGAGGCCCGGCCGGCCACGACCGTGGGCTGAGCGGAGAAACCATTGACCACAACACTGGAGATCGACATGGACATTTCGAACAAGCGCATCGGATTGGCGGCACTCGCCATGGTGGCAGGGCTCGCGGCGAGTGCCGTCGTGATCGGCCAGGCCGTCGTTCCCGCCGGGCCGAACAAGTTGGAATTCGCGCCCGACTGGGACAAGGGCGTGCTCTATGCCACCGTCGACCGGCCCGACACCAAACAGTACCGCGAGTTCTACTCGAGCGCCGACGTCGTTGCCGCAGCGCGCGCGGGCCGGCCCCTGCCCGACGGCGCGCGCGTCACCCTCGCCGCCTACGCGGCCAAGGTCGACGCCGAAGGCAAGCCCGTGAAAGACGCGAACGGCCGCTACATCAAGGACAAGCTGCTCGCCGTCAACGTGCAGCAGAAGAAAACCGGCTGGGGCGCCGACATTCCCGCGGCGGTGCGCAACGGCGACTGGATTTATCAGTCGTTCACGCCGGACGGCAAGCCCAACGACAAGGCGAACCTGACCGCCTGCTACCAATGCCATCTGCCGTTCGCGAACGACGACTACCTGACGAATCTGGCCAAGTTGGCGGGCAAGTTCCCCTCAAGCGCAGTGGCCGCGCTGAAGAGTGGCCCGACCGACGTGGCCATCAACGGCTTCGCTTTCGGACCCGGCAAGATCAGCGTCACCACCGGCCAGAGCGTGACCTGGACCAACGCCGACGACACGCCGCACCAGGTGACGCTCGTCGGCAAGGGCGGGCGCAGCGACGTGATGCTGAAAGGTCAGAGCGCGACCCTGAAGTTCGATGAAACCGGCAACATCGACTACATCTGCGGTCTGCACCCAACGATGAAGGGCACGATCGAAGTCGTGTCGCGCTGAGCACGAACACGTCGGCGCCGCCGGCAGGCTGCTACTCCGCCGTGAACCCCGACGTCTTGATCGGCCCTTCCCAGCGCCTGTAGTGGCTCGCCTGCGTGGCAGCCAGCTCTTCGGCGCTGCCGTAGTTGGGCACCAGCCCGAGCGAGGCAATCTTGTCCTGCACGTCGCTTTGGCGCAGCGCGTCGCTCACGGCGCGGCTCAGGCGTGCGGTCAGCTCCGCGCTCATTCCCGGTGGGCCGTAGACGCCGAAGTAGGCGTCGGCCGACATATTGATGCCCTGCTCCTTCAGCGTGGGCACGTCGGGAAGCGCCTTCAAGCGCACCTCACCCGTCACGGCGACGATGCGCAGCTTGCCGGCGCGGTGGTGCTCTATCGTTTCCAGAGGCGTGTCCACCGCCAGCGGCACCTGGCCGCCGAGCAGGTCGTTCACCAGCGGGGCGCCTCCCTTGTAGGCGACCGGCGTGATCTCCACGCCCGTGGCCTGGCCGAGCATCACGCCCGTGAAGTGCGGCACCGTGCCCGCGCCCGGGTTGCCGATGTTGGCTTTGCCGGGGTTGGCCTTCATCCACGCGAGGATCGCTTTCAAGTCGCCTGCGGGCGCGCCCGGGCCGGCGGTGATGGCGAAGTCGAACGTGCAGGCGCGCGCCACCGGCGTGAAGTCTTTCACCGGGTCGTAGCCGACGTTTTTATAGACCCAGGGCAGGATGACGAAGGCGCCGCTCGGCGCGAGGATCAGCGTCTGCCCGTCGGGCGCGGCGCGCTTGAGGTCACCCAGCGCCACCCGTCCCGCCGCACCCGGCTTGTTTTCCACGACGACGGTTTGGCCGAGTGTCACGCGCAGCTTGTCGGCGAGCAACCGCGCCACGATATCGGCCGAGCCGCCCGGCGGGAAGCCGACGAGAATTTTCAAGGGCGGTTTGTCTTGCGCTTGCGCCCTCCAGGGCGCGGCGGCGAAACCGGCCGCCAGGACGGCGGCCAAGATGAGGGCGCGACGTTGCATCGGGAGTCTCCTGAGAAATTGGGTCAAACGGGGTCAAACGGGGTGAAGCGGGGTGAAGCGGCGTTAAGCGCAGCGCGTTCAGAACTTGAAGATGCGCTGCGCATTGGCGCCACGCACCTTCTCGCGGCGCGCGCCATGCAGCGAATTCACTTGGGCCAGGCAGCCTACCGGGTCGCCGATGGTATGCGGATAGTCCGAGCCGAACAGCACCTGGTCGTCACCGAAGACGTGCAGGCACAGGTCGAGCGACTGCTGTGTGAACACCACCGAGTCGGCAAACAGCCGCCCCATATAGCTCGACGGCGCGGCTTGCGTCTTCGTGCGGCATGCCGGAATGTTGCGAAAACACTGGTCCAACCGACCCATCAGGTAGGGCAGTGCGCCCGCGCCGTGCGAGGCGATGATCCTGAGTTGCGTGTAGCGGTCGAAAAAGCCGTCGAACAGCAGACGCGAAACCGCCAGCGTGGTGTCGAACGTGAAGCCGATCGACGCCGTGAGCTGGAATTCGGCCATACCCATCGCCTGCACCCCCGGCGGCGCCGTGGGGTGGATCAGCACCGGCAGCGCGGCAGCGTCGATCGCCTGCCACACCGGCGCGAAGCGCGCAGCGCTGAGCGGCTCGCCGTCGATGTTGGCCAGCACCATCACGCCGGCCGCGCCACGCGCCCGTGCGCGCTTCAGTTCGGCGACGGCCAGCTCGGCGTGCTGCCATGGCAACGAACAGAAGTACTCGATGCGCCCGTGGTGGCGTTCGCGCGCCGCGGCCATGTCGTCATTCATCACCCGCGCCGCCTGCAGGCTGACCTCGGGTGCACCCCAGTAGACGTTCGGGCAGGTGAGCGAGATGACGGAGACATCGATGCCCACCGTGTCCATCATCTTGATGCGCGCCAGGTAGTCGAACATTTCCGGCACTGGCGTCATGAACGGCGCGTCGTGCAGGTGGATTGAGCGCAGCCCGCCGACCACCGTCTTGAGTGTGATCTTCGGCCCGGCGTGCGCCTCCAGCAGCGCCAGGTAGTCGTTGTTCAGCATGTGCGTGTGCACGTCGATCACGGGTGCCATCGAGAGTCCAGGTTGGGAGTGTTGCAGGGCACATGCCGCCCAAGTCGCGCTGCATTTTTGACGCAACGGCACGCGCGTGCTACGGTCGCTTTCCCTAGGAACGCAGCAGCACCCCACCATGACCCACCTCGACCTCGACTCCTTGCGCCAACTCAACGCCGCCGTGCTGTCCGATGTGCTCGACAGCCTGGGCCTGATGCACCAGGCGATGCGACCCTTCATGCGCCCGCTCGACGACGACTCGCAACTCATCGGCCGCGCCCGCACCGGCCTGTACATGCCGGTGTACCAGCACCTTGCCGGCGAGAACCCGTATGAAGTGGAAATCGCCCTGGTTGATGACTTGACGCCGAACGACGTGGTCGTGCTCGCCTGCAACGGCCCCACACAGCGCATCGCGCCCTGGGGCGAATTGCTCTCGACCGCCTCACAAGTGCGCGGCGCGGCGGGCTGCGTCACCGACGGCCTGGTGCGCGATGTGAAGCAGATCCGCGCGATGCAGTTTGCGGTGTTCCAGGGCGGCATCGGCCCGCTCGATACGAAAGGCCGCGCGCGCATGGTCGAGCGCGACGTGCCGGTGGAATGCGCTGGCGCCGCGGTGCGCCCGGGCGACATCGTGTTCGGCGATGTCGACGGCGTGGTCGTGATTCCGCGCGAACGCGAAGATGAAGTGATCCGGCTCGCGCTAGAGAAAGTATCGGGCGAGAATCAGTCGCGCGATGCGTTGCGCGGCGGCGAGTTGCTGGGCGATGTGTTTCGGCGGCTGGGCATACTGTGAATTCAAAGGGGACTGCGATGAAGCTCAATGCGATCAAGCAAGACGTGCTGGCCGGCCAACCGGTGGCCGGTGCGATGGTGTTCGAGTTCTTCTCGCCCGGCGTGTCGGCCATCCTCGCCAACGCCGGTTGCCGCTTCGTGCTGTACGACATGGAGCACACGGGCCTGGGCTTCGAGACGCTCAAATGGCTGTTCGCGAGTTGCCGCGGCCTGCCCATTGAGCCGATGGTGCGCGTGCCACGCGGTGAATACACCTGGATCGCGCGCGCGCTCGACCTGGGCGCACGCGGCGTGATGATCCCGATGGTCGAGTCCGCCGAGCACGCCCAAGCCATCGTGCAGGCGTGCCGCTATCCGCCGCTGGGCCGGCGCGGCGCGGCGTTCGGCTTCGCGCAGTGCGACTACCTGGGCGGCGACGTCGGGCAGAAGATCGCCAAATACAACGAGCGCACGCTGGTCATCGCGCAGATCGAAACCGAACGCGGCCTGGACCAGGTGGAGAAAATCGCCGCGGTGGACGGCATCGACGTGCTCTGGGTCGGCCACTTCGATCTGTCTAATTTCATGGGCATCCCGGCGAAGTTCAACGACCCGCGCTTCGACGCGGCGATGCGCAAGGTGGCGGCGGTGGCACGCGCCCACGGCAAGGCGGCGGGCTTCATGGCCACCGATGCCGCGTGGATCGCGCGCGCCCGCGAGATGGGCTTCACGATGATCGCTGGCGGCACCGACACCGGCCTGCTGGAGCTGGCGCTGAAGAACATGGTGGGGCAGATTCAGGGCGCGGCGCGATGAGCGGCAAGTTTCGCGTCGGGTTGAGCCGCGACATCCTCACCCCGAGCGGCACGCCGTCGTTCGGCGACGCGCCGCTGGCGCTGCTGAGAAACGAGTCCCGCATCGAGTGGGAGTTCCTGCCCGAGTCGGTGGCGGAGATCACACCGGACATCATGGCGCGCTATGACGCGCTCTACGTGAACTCACCGCGCGTGGGCGCCGCGTCGGTGGCGCGCGCCGATCTGCGCGTCAGAATCGTGTCACGCCACGGCGTCGGCTACGACTCGGTGGACGTTCCCGCGCTCGCCGCCAAAGGCGTCATCGCCACCAACACGCCGGTGGCCGTGCGCCGGCCCGTGGCGGTGGCGGCGCTGACCTTCATCTTCGCCCTCGCGGGCCGCCTCGTCGAAAAAGACCGGCTCACGCGCAGCAACCGCTGGAACGAGCGCACCGCCTACATGGGCCTGGGCCTCACGTCGCGCACACTGGGGGTAATTGGCGCTGGCGGCATCGGCCGCGAACTGCTCGCGCTGGCGCGGCCCTTCGGCTGGAAGATGCTCGCGGCCGACCCTTATGTCGACCCCGCCGCCGTGGCCGCGCTCGGCGCGTCATGCGTGCCGCTGGAGCAGTTGCTGCACGAATCCGATTTCGTTGTCGCCACGGTGCTGCTGAACGACCACACACGCCACCTCATGAACGCGCAGCGCTTCGCGCAGATGAAGCGCGGCAGCTATTTCATCAACCTGTCGCGCGGCCCTATCGCCGACGAAGCCGCGCTCATCGCCGCATTGCAGGGCGGCAGAATCGCTGGCGCCGGCATCGACGTGTTCGAGCAAGAGCCCGTCGCCCCCGACAACCCGCTGTTGTCCATGGACAACGTACTCGTCACGCCCCACGCACTGTGCTGGACCGATGAGTGTTTCGACGCGATCGCGCGCGAGGGCCTGTCGTGCATCGTCGACTTCGCGAATGGGCGCACGCCGAAGTCGGTGATCCGGGTGGCGCTCTGACTACCCATTCGGTGGCCTGCCATTCGGCCCCTTGCTGACTGTCAGCCTGCCGTCGTCGTGGCTGCAGGGCGACGGCGGTGCCCTGTTGCGTCATTGGGAGGCATGCCACGCCGTGCCAAGCCACCCGGGTGTCGGGGCTGGCGGTTTGGGGTACGGGCGGAGGCACCATTCGCGGTGTCCTCGACCTGCGCATGAGAACACGGTGTTGATGGCGCCACTGCCGCAGGCCACATCCGGTGCCCCGCGAGCGTGGGCCGGAGAACGTACCCCAGGCCGCCTGCCACGCTGCTCGACATTTGCACGCAGCGAGCAACGAAGGTCAGCAACACGCCGAACGCGAACACTCCCCACGCGACGAGCCCAGGGCTCGCGTGGATTGAGTTTTCGCCAAGGCACATGCACACTGGTCGCGCCCAATGGGGCCGACTGCAAACCACGAGGGCCGAGCAGCTCTCAAAACCAACGAGGAGACTCACGATGGAACATGTTCAACCCTTGCGTCTGATCGACCTTTCCGCGCCCGAGGCCGACGACGCCTCGCCCAAGCTCAAGCAGCGCCGCGCGCTGCTGCGCACCGCGGGCATCGCCGCGTTCGCCGCCAGCACCACCGGCGGCGCGTTCGCCCAGGCGATGGACCGCTACTCGCCCGACGCGCCACCGACGCGCTACCCGGAGCCCGACGTCATCGGCCTGGACCCGCGCTTCAAATACAAGCTCGGCAATACGCCCATCGTGCGCCTGCACCGCGGCACGATGTGGGCCGAAGGCCCGGCCTGGAACGGCAACGCGCGCTGCCTGATCTGGAGCGATATTCCAAACAACGAAGTGCTGCGCTGGTCGGAGGAAGACGGCCATGTCGGGCGGCGCTATCGCTACCCGTCGGGCTACGCCAACGGCAACACCTTCGATCACCAGGGCCGGCAGATTTCGTTTTGCCACGGCACGCGCAACGTGATTCGCTATGAGCCCAACGGCAAGGTCACCGTGCTCGCCGACCGCGTCGCGGGCAAGGAATTCAATGCGCCGAACGACGGCATGGTGCACCCCGAGGGCTGGATGTTCTTCACCGACCCCGGCTACGGCAGCCTGATGGAATACGAAGGCAACCGCCTGCCGCAAAGCGCCACCAACCCGCAGCCGCTGCAAAAGGAAGCCATCTACCGCATCGACGCACCGGGCCAGGTGGAAAAGGTGGCGGACGAGCCCTTCAAGCCGAACGGCCTGTGCTTTTCGCCGGACTACAAGAAGTGCTATGTCGCCGACACCGGCATGTCGCACTACCCGAATGCGAAGAGCGTGATCTGGGTCTACGACGTCGACGGCAAGCGGCTGCGCAACGCCAAGGTGTTCGCCGAGATGGTGTTTAACGGCAAGACCGGCTTCGCCGACGGCGTGCGCTGCGACGAAGACGGCAACGTCTGGGCCGGCATGGGCTGGGGCGGCGACGGTGTCGACGGCGTGCATGTGTTCGCACCCGACGGCAAGCGCATCGGCTGGATCCGCATGCCGGAGATCATCTCCAACGTGTGCTTCGGCGGCACCAAGCGCAACCGCCTGTTCATGACCGGCAGCCAGTCGCTGTACTCGGTGTATGTGGAGACGCGCGGCGGCACGCTGACTTGAGCAGGGTGGCGACGGCGCATGAGCGAAACCCTGATCCTGCTCGCCACGAACTTTCTGTGGGGCGCCTATCACGCCGTGCAGCCCGGTCACGGCAAGACCATCGCCGCGGCCTACATCGTCGGTGCGCGCGGGCGGCCGGTGGACGCCTGGATACTCGGCATCTTCGTCACGCTGTCGCACACCAGCGGCATCGTGCTGGTGGGCGTGCTCGCGTCGCTTGGGTTGCCTGGGCTGGAATCGAAGCGCATCGAGGTGTGGCTGAAAGTGCTGACTGGCGTGTTGATCATCGCCATCGGGCTGTGGACGCTGTGGACTCAGCGCTCATTGTTCAAGGTGGCGGGCGGCAAGATGGCGGGCGGCAAGGTGGCGGGCGGCGCGGCGTTGCCCGCGCGTCGTGACGTGCCGGCCCACAGCCACGATGGCCTGCCCACCCACAGCCACGCCAGCGCACCGCATGACCATGGCGCCGGCCTGCACAGCCATGGTTTCGGCATTCAACACAGCCACGACCTGGCCAACGTGATGCTCAAGCGCCCGAGCCTGTGGATGTTGATCGGTCTTGGCATCGCCGGTGGTCTGGTGCCCGACCCAGTGGCGCTCAGCTTGCTGATCCGTGCGCTCAGCGAC
The DNA here is from genome assembly GCA_031419715.1 of Burkholderiales bacterium. Lineage (GTDB taxonomy): Bacteria > Pseudomonadota > Gammaproteobacteria > Burkholderiales > Burkholderiaceae_C > JAEMQF01. The sequence goes on from JANOLJ010000290.1 coordinate 24,049, forward strand.
GGCCAGGTGATCGTCGGGCTGATCGGTGTGTTCGTGTTCAGCCTCGGCTTTGCCGCGGTGCTGGTGGCGGTGGGCGTCGTCGCCGCTGCGGTGGGCAAGCGGCTGCTGGACTGGTTGAGCGGGCCGCGCGCGGCGCGGCTTCAGATCGGCATGTCGGCGCTGATCGTGATCGTGGGCGTCATGTTGACGGTGATTGCCGCGAGTGAGATGGTGCAGCTTGAGGGTACGCGCGGCGCGGGTTGAACTGGCGACGCTCGCAGCCTCGGCGAACCCTGCGCGAACCCCGCGCGAACCGCGGTTCAGCGCGCCGCCTCGCTGGCCGGGATCATGCCGACAAAGCCGCTGATGTCGGCGTACCAGACGTTGCCCGACTTGTCGACCGTCACGCTGTAGGGTCGGGCGCGTTCGCGCGGCAGCTTGAATTCGACGACCTTGCCATCGCGCAGCCGCCCGAGACTGCCCTTGCGCAGCATGCCGAACCACACCGCGCCATCGGGCGCGACAGCCAAGCCGGTCAGGCCGACCTTCGCCTCGCCGATGGCGAACTCATCGAACTTGCCGGCCTGGAAGCGGCCGATTCGGTCGGTGCGGAATTCGAGAAACCAGACCGCGCCGTCTCCACCCACGGCCACGTCAGTCGGCGACACGCCGGGGCTGGGAATCTCATGCTCCGTCATCTTGCCGTCGGGGGCGATGCGCAGCAGCGAGTTGGCGCTCTGCAGCGTCGCCCAGACGACGCCGTCGGCCGCGACCGCCACGCCATACGGCCCACCGCGCGCGGAGTCGATGGTGTGGCGCGTCAATGCGCCGTCCTTGATGCGCGTGATGCTGTAAGCCGTGCTCTCGGCGAACCACACCGATCCGTCAGGCGCCGCGGCCATGCGGCCCAGGCGGGCGATCGGCGTGCCCAGCTTGATGGCGTGCATCTGCCCCGCCGCCGACACCGCGACGATGGAGACGGTGGCCGCATCCGTGACCCATACCTTGCCGGCCGTGTCCACCGCGATGCCAATCGGTTCTGTGCTGCGCGACCCCTTCGAGTAGCGCTCCACTTTGCCGCCACGCACCACGCCCACGGCATCAGAAAAGTCGATGCTGAACCAGGCGCTGCCGTCCGGCGCCACGGCCACCGCGGTGGGGATGTCGGTGGCCACCAACATCGGGTACTCAACAACCTGGGGGTTGCGCACGCCCCACGGCCACAACCAGACCGCGACCGCGGCGGCGAGGGGCAACACGATCAGCGCAACCAACACAAGCAACGCGGCGCGACGATGCGTTTTCAGCAAGGAGTCCGTGGGCATCTGGCGAAGTCCGTGGGGAGGGAGTGAGGGGATTGCTGTCTTCTCAAACATCGCGGTAGGCGTGGGCGAGCCGGCTCGCCCCCATCCAGCCGCCGATCAGCAGCAGCAACAAGAAGGCGCCGGCACCGACAATGCTCACCGGGTCGAGCCGCGACAACAGGTTGCTGCCCTGCTCGGCGCGGCGCCGCTGTTCGGTATAGGGCACGAGCGAAAACCCGACGTACAGCGTCTGCGCGTCCCCGGGGTCGCGCAACAGCGGCCCAGCTTCCAGGTGCACGGGCAACGCGCCTTCCACCTGCGCCCAGGTCTTGCCGGCGTCGCTGCTGCGCAGCAGGCCCTTATGCGTGGTCAGCACGATGGTCGCGCCGGCCTGGGCGGTGGCGATGCCGCGGATCGAGAGCGTGGCTTCGGCGATCGGCGCGCCCCAGGCGCGCCAGGTGGCGCCCAGGTCGTCGCTGAGGTGCAGCCGGTTCGCCGAGGCGGCCCACAAGCGGCCGGGTAGGTTTGGATCGGCGCGCTCCGCGGCCAGGGTCTGCACCTGGCCCGGTGGCAAGCCCGCGTCGCGCGGCGCCCAGGTCTTGCCGGCGTCAGCGCTTGCCCAGATGCGCCCGTCGAACACCGCGAACAGCGTCTCGTCTGGCGCGGCGACGACGAGCAACGCCTGACCGGCGGCATCCGGCAGGTCCTCTTGCCCGACGCGCCCGAACCTGGCGCCGTTGTCCACGCTCGCGTACACCCCGCGCGCCCCGAGCAGGTAGACCCGCCCAGGCGGCACGCCCGGCACCAGCGCGCGGCCGGGAATCGCGGTCTCGGGCGCGTCGCTCTTGCGCCATGCATCGCCTTCGTTGGCGGCAAACACGCCGGCCGGCGTGGCCGCCCAGGCGCTTATGCCATCGGCGGCGAAGGCCACCGTCAGCGTCGGGCCGTGGAACAGCTGCGGCGCCTCGGGTGCCCAGTCGCGCCCGGCATTGCGCGAGCGCAGCAACCGCGTGTCGGTGGCGTACAAGATGTGGTTTGGGTCGGTGCGGCTCACCGCCACCGCCAGCGCGGCGCCGACGAACAGGCCGGCGTCGGAGGGCAACCAGGACTGGCCGTCGTCGCGCGAGCGAAACATGCCCCCCCAGGCGCTCGGGTCATGTGCGCTCGCGGCCGCAGCGCAGGCGAGCAGCGCGGCGGCGGTCAGGAAACGGCAGAGGCGTTGCACCGGCGAGGTTGAACTGGGTCGACACAGGAACAAAAAAGCCGCGAGGAGCCGGGTCGCCCCAGCAACTCGCAGCCTGTGCTTGTCCGCTTCAGCGTGAGATTACTTCTTGCGTGAGGCCTCGCCGGGTGCGAGCGCAATCTCCGCCAGGCGGCCACCATTCATGCCGACCCAGGAGTTGCGCGTCAGCGGGTACTTGGCGGTGTACGACAACGGCTCATGCGCCGCCACGCAGTTCTCGTAACCCCCGGTGACCTTGTAGCACTTCTCGTAGGCCAGGAACTGCTGCACCGAATCGGTTTGCTGAATGTTCGCCACTTGCCAGTCGCGGATCGCTTCCCAGGACGAGTAGGCGTCGGAGCCGAACATCAGCTTGCCCACGCTGGTAGGCACTTCCAGCAGTTGCGAGCCCGCCGTGTGAGCGCGGTGCGCGGCGTGGATTTTCACGCCAGGCATGATTTCCATGTCGCCGTTGACGATCACTGCCTTGCCGCGCAACACCTTGCTGTAGATCTGATCCACTGTCTTGGGCGGGTAGCCGCAAGCCGGTGTGCGGTTGCAGCCGCCTTTGTCGAAATTGTGGGCGCGGATGCGCTCATGGCCGGGGTAGTTCAGCGACCACTCGATGCCGCGCAGTTCCTCGGCCTGGACGTAGAGCATCGCGTTCGGGAATTCGTCGAGCGAGCCCGCATGGTCCCAGTGGCCGTGGCCGATCACGATCTTGGAGACATCGGCGGCCTTGAACCCCAGCTGCGCGATCTGCTGCGACAGCGGCGACCAGTGCTTCGTGCCCGTGGCCTGGTGGTAGTCGGTCTGGTTCCAGCCGTTGTCGTAGAGGATCAGTTCCTGCCCGCACTTGATGACGCCCACGTTCACCGGCAGGTCCACCGTGTTGACGTTGTTCTTCGGGTCGGTGCTGCCCTGAATGAAGGAACGGTCGGGATGGAACATGCCGAAGGGCACGCCCATGAAGCGGCTGTTTTCGACCAGCCACACGGAACAATTCTGAGCCTGGGCCACACTTGTGCCCAGAGCCCCTGCCGCCACCAGCGCCGCGCCCGCGAGCGCTTTGAAAATCTGCTGTCTCTTCATGTTGTCCTGCCTTTCTTGGTTGTCGATCCACGAACCCATCAGCCTGGTCAATTGGGCTTGATTTCGCCGGGCCAGAGCTGCTCACCCACCTCGAGGAGGATGCCGGAGGCCTGCTCCGACATCTCTTGTGCTTTCAGCAGGTGGGCATCCTTGCCGTCTTGCACCACCTTGACCATCTCCAGCGACGCATTGCCATAGGCCTGAAGCGCGCTCGCATAGCGACTGCGCAAGCCCTGCATCGAAGCCGGCGCCTCAAGCGCATGCACCGCCGACTCGGCCTGGCGAAACACCGCCGTGAGAGGCACCACCTTCGTGCCCACGCTGGCGAGGTCGGCGTCGCCCATCTTGTAGGTCAGCCCCGCGAACGTCATGCGCACCGCCGCGGTTCGAACCTCGGAGTGAATGTTCCACAGCGCTTGCGAGAAGCGCTCCTCGGCGGCACTCAACGCCGGACGCGCATGGTCGGAAAACGCATGCCCCGCTGCTGGTGACTGCACGGCAGGCGAGGTTTTGCGTACCTCGCGCCACGCCGCAAAGGCCACCACCGCGGCCAACCCGGCGAGCACCAGCCACAGACCTAAGGTCTTGACGCTGGGCCGGGTGCTGCGCGGTGTGGCGTTGGCGGAACTCATGGCGCATGCAGACTAGGCGTTATGGACCAGGGCGTCAATCGAACCTCACCCTAGGAACAGCCCGTCTACAACACCCAGCTTCCACGCCAGGTAGCCGCCCAGCCCCAGGCTCAGCGCGCCGGCTGCAACCTGGAGGGCGAAGTTCAGCAGCGGCAGCCGGGCCGAGCGCGTGAACGGTAGGGCGATGACGGAGGTCATGAGCGTCATGCCCACAGTGGTGCCCAACCCGAACAGCAGCAGGTAAGCCACCGCCCAGCCCGGCTCGCGGATCTGCGCCAGCACCAACAGCGCCACCGCGGCCGAGCCGGCCAGGCCGTGCACGATGCCGATGGAAAACGGCCGCAAGGCCTGGTAAACGCTGAGGCCGCCCAGGCGCCGGTCGAGCCAGGTCAGGGGCGTGCCGGCATGGCCATGCTGCGCGCCGCCGTGGCCATGCTTGTGCGCATGCACATAGTCGCCGTGCACATGCAGGTGCAGGTGAGCGTTGACTGGCGGCGGTGCGTGCGCATGCTCCGCCATGCCTTGCGCCAGCGCCGCGGTGAGCGTCTCGCGCACCTGGCGGCCGGCCCGCGACAGCGTCACCACACCGAGCAGCATCAACAGTATCGCGACGCAAAACTCCATCGCCAACTCCAAACGCGGCGGGACGGCAAGGTTGAACAGGATGATGGCGCTGCCCACCACCAGGATGGTGAACGTGTGCCCCACGCCCCAGAGCAACCCGACCCACGCCGCGCCGCGCACGCGCTGCTGCCGACTCACGATGGCCGACACCGCGACGATGTGGTCCGCGTCGGTGGCGTGCAGCATCCCGAGGAGAAAACCGAGCACCACCACCGGCATCGTCTGCACACCTGCTCCTAGCGCTGTTGCCGTTCGCGCGTTCGCCGCGACTCTGGATCGATCCCTCGGCGCGCGCCACGCGAGGCGCGTCAGCCCTTGCCCGCGGGCGCCACCAAGGTGCCCGGCGGCGCCGAGCGCAGCGCCGCGACGAAGGCGTGCAACCGTTCGCGCAACGCCGCATTGCCGCAGCGGCTGCGCAACAGCGTGACGAGCCACGCGGCGCGCTTTGCGGCGTCCACGGTCGGCGCGCCACGGCCTTCGAGCGCGTCTTTCAGCGCGCGCAGTTTCAGGGCGCGCCGCGCCGCCATGCGTTCCGGCGAGGCCGGCAGGTCGAGCGAGGCTTCGAGGTGCACGAGCAGCTCGTCTAGTGCGGCCTCGTCGGGTGCCTTGGCTTGTGGCGCGAGTGACCAGCGTTGCGCAAGTGCTTGTTGCCACGCGGGCGGCAGCTTCGCGTTCAATGCGTCCTGCTCGGCCCAGCGCTGGGCGAGTTCAGTGTCGTCAGCGGGCGCGGCTTCATGCGCTTCGCACAGCTCCAGCCGTGCGCCAACGCTGTCACAAACCGCGTGCCACGATGCCTGACCGCTGGCGCCCAACGCGCGCAGCGCCGCGGCGTGGGCGTTGTGCAGGCGCGCTTCGAGCCCTTGAAGCGTGCCGCGCGGTGGTTCACCGGCAATCCGCCATTCGCGGTCGACGTCGGCGAGTGTGCGCTCGATGTCCGGCGTCGGCGTGCGCTGCTCAATGCTTCCAGGCGCTGCAACAGCGCTTCGCGCACCGCGAGGTTGGCGCTGGATTCGGCGTCGCGCGCGTTCGCCGCCGCGTCGCGCTGCGTGAACACGGCGTCGGTGGCGGCCTTGAACCGCGACCAGAGCGCGCTTTCCACGCCGCGTTGCAGCGTCAGGCGGCGCGCGCTGTGTTGCCACGCGGCTTGCAGGTCACGCACGCGCGGTATCGCGTCGCGCAGTTGCGGCTCGCGCTTGACTTCTTCCACCAGCGCTTCGGCGCGCTCGATGAGTTGCTGGCGCACGCCCTCGGCGTCACGCCGCGCGGCTTGCAGTGGCGCCTCGATGCGCTCGATGCTCGCGCTCAGCCGCTGCTGCAAGGCGTTGCGCGCGCCCGGGGGCACGGTGTGCTCCAGCGGGCCGAGCGGGCGCCAGGCGCGCTGGAAGTTCTCCAGCGCGCGCGCCTGGTCTCGCCAGTAACTGGCGATCGCCTCGCCGTCTTGCGACTCAGGCGGCGCCGGCAGCGCTTCGAGCTGCGCCAACAAGGCCTCGCGCGCCGCCAGATTCTCCTGGCGCTGCGCTTTCAGCGCCGTGAGTTGCGCCGCCACCGGTTCATGCGCGATGTGCAGCGCGGCGTCGAAACGCTTCCATAAGGTCTGGTTCGCCGGGGCGCCCAGGCGGTCAAGTTCCTTCCAGCGCCGGCGCAGATCTTGGATCGCGTCGGCATGGGCTTTCAGGCGAAGCTTGGGCACATTGGCGCGACGCGAAGGGGTGCGCGTCGGCGGTGCTGACTCGGGTGCGGGCGCGGGCGTCGAGAAGGGCGTCGCGACGGCGTTCGCGCCCTGCGCGGGCTCCAGGTCCGAGCCACTCACCGCCGCCGGGTCCGCGCTTTCCGACATCGACGCGGGTGGCGTGGCGTCGGGTGACGCTGCGGGGGTTGGCGTGTGGTGCGCGTCGTGCGCGTCGTGCGTCTCGTGCGCGTCGCGCGTCTCGTGCGTCTCGTGCGCATCGATCTGCGCGTCAATTTGCGCGTCGATTTGCGCGTTGATCGGGACATCGACCTGCGCGTGAGTTGGCGCACTGGTTGGCGCCTCGGTTGGCGCATCCGTTGGCGCGTCCGGCAATGCACCAGCGCGAGCCGGCGCCGCACCGGCCTGCGTTCGCGCGCCCGCGGCCTCGGTGAAACGTGCCAGCGCTTCCGCCTGCGCAACGAGGTCGTCGCGGGCGCGCCCTCCGCCCCATTGCTGCCACCCTTTCAGGCGCCCGCGTTCGGCGTACAGGGTTTGCAGACGCGCGCTCAGCGCGTCGGCCAGCCTGAGGCCATGAAATGTTTCGAGCAGCGCGTCAGTCGCATCAAGATGCTCTTGCATTGCGCCCGTTTGACCCTCCGCCAGCGCGGTCTCGGCGCGCTGCAGCAGCGCATCGAGGGCCTGGCGCTGTTCGGCGCTCAGCGTTCTTGGCGGCGCCGGAGCGGGCGCCGGGGGCGCGGCCGCGGCCTCTTCCACCAAAGGCGGCGCATCGGCCGGCGGCGGCTCGGCCCAGCGCGCGAAGGTCTGCTGTGCGCTCTCTAACGCCGCCTGCAAGGCCTGGCCGAGCGCGGCGGTGGAAGCCACGTCGATGCGCGAGTCAAGCAGCGCCTGCGCGCTTTCGCCGCAGCTCGTCAGTTGCTGCGCGTCAGCGTCGGCCCCGGGCAGTGCGATGGCCTGCTGCAATTGCGCAAGGGCGACTTTCGCCTGCGCGATCCAGCGCTGCACCTGCTGCTCTTGTTCGCCGCGTTCACGCACCGAGTCGTTCAGGCGTTCACGCCAGGTCGCGAATTCGCTGCGCTGCTGCGGCTCGAGCATCTCGGCGTTGAGCACCTGCCAGGCGCGGTCCAGCGCGACGAGGCGGTTCGCCGGAATCGGCGACTCGGCGCTCAGCGCGCGCGCGGCGTCGATGATGATTTGCGCCTGGGCGCGCGATTCGCGCTGCGCCACCACCGCGTCCAGGCGCTGCTTGGCGGCGCGGTGCACGCGGCGGTCGTGGCTGCGGAATTCGCGCTCGGCCTGCTTGAGCGCCTCTTCGCCCAGAAGCCCCTGCACCGCGGCGAGTTTGATCTCGACGAGCGGCGCGCCTTGCGCCACACGCAGCAGCGCCGCGTCGTCACCCTGCGCGGCTTGGAGTTGCGGCGCCCACAGCGCACGCGCCGCTTCCGTCTCTTTCTCCTTCGCGCTGGCGCGGGCCTGTTCGCGCAGCAGGGCCTGCGCCTGGGCGGCCGCGGCCACCTCTTGGCGCTTCACGGCGGGCGATTGCCTGGGAGCTGCCGGAGCAGCGGGTTTCTTGAAATAGTTGAACATGACGGGAACCAGGGTCTGTGGGACAAATGCATCAGCGCCGCGCGGGGGCGAGCGGCAACTACAGATTCTCGATGTACATGCGGTTCCACGTCGGGCTGATGATGAGCTGGTTGATGCAGGCATGCGCCGGCAACTCGGCGATGAAGCGGATCGTGTCGCCCAGGTCCTTGGGCTGGAGCATGCGCGCCCGGTCTGCCGCACTGGGCGGCACGGGGCGCCGGTCCATGATGGGCGTGGCGACTTCGGCGGGGCAGATCGCGCAAGCGCGTATGCCGTTCTGGCATTCCTCCATGTTGATCGTCTCCGTCATCGCCGTGACGGCGTGTTTCGACCCGTTGTAGGCGGCGCCCGTCAACTTCGGGTGGAACACACCGGCCCAGGACGACACGTTGATGATGAGCCCGTCGCGGCGCGCGCGCATCGCCGGCAGCACGGCGTGGATGGTGTAGAACGAGCCGTCAAGGTTGATGCCCAACACGTCGCGCCAGCCTGCGACGCTCTGGTTCTTCCACATCCGGTTCGGCGTGTTCAGGCCGGCGCTGTTGAGCAAGATGTCGATGCGCGAGTGGCGGGCAAGTATCCCCTCGGCAACGCGTTGCACCGCCTGCGCGTCCGCCACATCGAGGGTTTCAACTTCCGCCGTGCCACCGCCGAGGCGAATTCTCTTCGCCTCGTCGTCAAGCACTTCTTTGCGCCGCCCCGACATCACCACCAGAGCCCCGGCCTGCGCCAGGGCCTGAGCGCCCGCCAGCCCGATGCCGGTGCCCGCGCCGGTGACCCAAGCCACCTTGCCTGTCAACGTCCCCATGGTCTTGATTTCCTGTGAGTGAGCGCTGCACTATGCCGTAGTTGTGAAAGCTTCGGGTGCGGGTTGTCCGCAGCTTGCGCGTGCTTGGGCCTCGCCTTCCCCGCGCCTTGCTCGGGCTTTGCTCGGGCTTTGCTCGGGCTGTGCTCGGGCTTTGGCATTGGCACGGCCGGCGATTCGCTGCGTGAAAACCCAGCATGCTTCACCCGCCAGCCTGACAATCGAGGCATTGCAACCGAAACCGGGCCTGACCATGAGCATGAAAAAGACCGACCTTGAGAAGAACAAAGCGAAGAAGATTGCCGGTGTGATGAAGACGGCAGTGGTGCCCGACCGCTTTGCGCAAAGCGCCGCCGCCTCCACCGACAAGCGCGAACGCCGCGCGCGCGACGCCGCGGCCGGCCTGGTGCCGTTTGCCTGCAAGCTGCCCGCCGATCTGCTGAAACGGCTGAACGAGCGCGCTGCCGCGCATGAGGGCGGCGTGAATGCACTGGTCGCGCAGGTGCTCGACAAAGGCCTCGCGGCTTAGCGCTCATACGGATCAGCGTTCGATCGCATCCTTGTTCGCTTTCGGGGCGTTGCTGACTTGCGTCCCAAGTTGCATGCAGGCGTGGCGCAGCGTGGAACGCCACCCAAGGTTGCCACAGGGCGGCAGTGGTGCCCCCGGGCGCAGGACCGATTCGCGGTGTCCTCAACCTATCCAGGGCGAAAGCGTGTTGACGCTGCGGCGGATCGCGGGCTGCGACGGTGCCCCGCGAGCGTGGGCCGGAGAACGGGGGCACCGCTGGCGCCCTGAAGCCACTACGACACCATCGGCGGCCCGCAACGTTGCGTTGGCAAACCACCACCCCTATGCGATCGAATGAGAAGCAGTATCAGCCGGTTCGAAGCGGCCGCACCTTGAACGCCTCGCACGGGTCGCCGCGCTTGGCCGGCACAGTGCTGACCACGGCGTCGAACACGCCGGGCGCGGGCGCTTCGTTGTCTGTCTCGATGAAGCCCACCGCAAGCACCGTCGGCGCATGCAGCGCGGTGAGCCAGCGCGGCACGCCGATGTCGCGCCGCACATGGCCGGTGCCGGCGAGCAGCACGGCGCCGCGCGGCGCGTGCTTGATGAGCAAATGCGCCATCACCGCGTCGCGCGCGAATTGGGCGCGCGCCATGCCGGCCAGTGCGCTGCGCGGCAAGGCGCCGCAATGGCCGAGGTCGATGGCGCGCTCTTGCGCGGCCTGCCATGCGGCGTCGGGCGTCCGATCAAGCTGCAATTCGCGGGTGCGGGCGGCGCCGAACACCGCCTCATGACCTTCGCGCGTCAGGCGTGCCGCCAGCGTGCGCGGCAGGTTGCCGGCGAAAAGGGGCAGCTCGAACTGCAACACGAGCTGGATGAGCGGCTCGTAGGCGGGCCAGTCCCAGCCGCGCGTGGCCCCGGCGCGGGCGATCAGGTGCGACGCATCGCGCGGCCGCTCGCCGCGGCTGCGCTCGATGTCGGCCTGGCGGTCGATGTCGAACTGTTCCATCACGACCGCCGGGCGCCAACCGGAATCGAAGGCGCGGCGCAGCAGTGCCGTGCGCACGCGGTGATGTTCAGCGTTGTCATGCACTTCGCCGAGCAGCGCGACCGTGTCGCTGCGCAGCCGCGCTTCCCAGGGCTGGCTCGGCGGTGGCGCGAGCGCGAGCGCGCAGGCGCCCAGACCTGGCAGGGTGAGGCAGCCGAGCGCTGCTGACGCGAAGCGGCGCCGCCTCGCGTCTGGCGGCATGTCGCGACTCGGTGCGGGGTGCGTGGGGTGCGTGGGGTGCGTGGGGTGCGTAGGGTTCGCGGAATGCGCGGTGGGCGTGGCGCGTGCGGTCGGTGCCGTGACGTCGCCACTGTCGGTGAGTAGGGGCCGGGGCTGCATCGCGCCATTGTGCGGGCTCGCCGCGCGACGCTGGCACACTCGCCCACCCATGGCTGAACCCGCATCTCCCGCGCGCCCGCGCATTGACCCGGCGCTGATCGTCATTGCGGCGGGCGTATGCGCGGCGCTGCACGTCGGCAAGCTGCCGCCGGCCATCACGGCGTTGCAGCAGGCGCTGGGCATGAGCCTGCTGCAAGCCGGTTTTCTGCTGTCACTCGTGCAGTTGGCGGGCATGAGTGTGGGCGTGATGTTCGGCGTGGCGGCTGACGCGCTCGGCCTGCGGCGCAGCGTGGTGTGCGGCCTGCTCGTGCTCGGCGCGGCGAGTGCGCTGGGCGGCGCGGCGCGCGACGTCGCCTCGCTGATGGCGCTGCGCGCCGTTGAGGGCTTGGGCTTTCTGCTCGTCACGCTGCCCGCGCCCGGGTTGATCCGCCAGCTCGTGGCGCCACACCGCATGAGCTTGCTGCTCGGTCTGTGGAGCGCCTACATGCCCTTCGCCACGGCGCTGGCGTTGTTGCTCGGTCCGATCTTCATCGCCGCGGCCGGTTGGCAGGTGTGGTGGTGGGGCTTGGCCGGTTTGTCGCTGCTCATGGCGCTCGCGGTCGCGCGCGCCGTGCCAGGCCCGCGGGACGGCGCAACGGTGCCTTCGGCCGCCCGCGCGCGAGACGCAGCGCCAGCGCCCGTCGCGAGCGCCGAGCCATCAGCCGCGCGCGCCCCGGCGCAGTGGCCGGCACGCCTGCGTCAGACCTTGCGGGTGCCGGGCATCTGGCTCGTCGCGATGATGTTCGCGCTTTACGCGGGCCAGTGGCTGGCGGTGATCGGCTTCCTGCCCGTCATCGCCGCGCAGGCCGGCTGGTCGGGCGCGGCGCTCGGGGGGTTGACGGCGTTGGCGGCGGCGGTGAACATCGTCGGCAATCTGGCGACAGGGCGTCTGCTTCAGCGCGGCGTGGCGCCATCGGCGCTGCTCTACATCGGCTTCGCCGCGATGGGCCTGGCGGCGTTCGCCGCGTTCGCCGGTGAGCCTGCCACCGGGCTGGCACCGCAGGGGCGCTACGGCGCGCTGCTGCTGTTTTCTGCGCTCGGCGGCCTGATCCCGGCAACGCTGTTCGCGCTCGCCGTGCGCTTGGCGCCGAGCGAGAACACCTTGGCCACCACCGTCGGCTGGGTGCAGCAGTGGTCAGCCTTCGGCCAGTTTGCCGCGCCGCCGCTGGTGGCCTGGGTGGCGAGCCGCACCGGCACCTGGCAGTGGACATGGCTCGTGGCCTGCGGCTGCTGCGCCCTGGGGCTGATGCTCGCGGCGCGCCTCGCCAAATCCAGCCGCCGCACGGCGGATCACTAAGTCGCCACACCCGACACCGCCAGGCCGAGCGTGAACGCACCCATCAATTGCGGCGCGGTCCACCCCAAGTCGCGCTGCATCGGCAGCACGAACGACGAAAACGCGTAATACAGCGCCGCCCAGCGCAGCAACTGGCCGATGGCGAGCGCGCCCACCGTGGCGCGAAATGACGGCGGGGTCACAATTTGCGGCTCGCGCCGGGGCGGAACATGGCTTCATGCTAAAACACTGGCGACACATTCAAGCGGCAGCGCACGGAGCACACCATGGATCTGGCATTCACCCCCGAAGAACAAGCCTTTCGCGAGAAGATTCGCGGCTGGGTCGCGAAGAGCCTGCCGCAGGACATCAGCCAGAAGGTGCACAACTCGCTCGACCTCTCGCGCGACGACATGCAGCGCTGGGCGCGCATCCTCGGCAAAGAGGGCTGGCACGGTTACGCCTGGCCCAAGCAGTTCGGCGGCCCGGGCTGGAGCGCCGTGCAACGCCACTTGTTCGAAGAGGAATGCGCGTTGGCCGGCGCGCCGCGCATCGTGCCCTTCGGCCCGGTGATGGTGGCGCCGGTGATCATGGCGTTCGGCACGCCCGAGCAGCAAAAGCGCCATCTTCCGGGAATCATGAACGGCGATGTGTGGTGGAGCCAGGGCTACAGCGAGCCGGGGTCGGGTTCCGACCTCGCGTCGCTCAAATGCAAGGCCGAACGCCGCGGCGACTATTACCTGGTGAACGGCCAGAAGACCTGGACGACGCTCGCGCAATATGGCGATTGGATCTTCTGCCTCGTGCGCACCAGCAGCGAAGGCAAACCCCAGACCGGCATCAGCTTTCTGCTCATCGACATGAAGAGCCCCGGAATCAAGGTGCGTCCCATTGTCACGCTCGACGGCGGAGCCGAAGTCAACGAGGTCTGGTTCGACAACGTCGAAGTCCCGGCCGACAACCTGGTGGGCGAAGAGAACAAGGGCTGGACTTATGCCAAGTACCTGCTCGCGCATGAGCGCACCGGCATCGGCGACGTGAACCGGGCGAAGCGCGAGCTTGAGCGCGTCAAGCGCATCGCCAAGGCCGAGGGCCTGTACGACGACGGTCGCTTTCGCGACCAGATCGCGCTGCTTGAAGTGGACGTGGTCGCGCTCGAAATGCTCATCCTGCGTGTGATCTCGGCCGAAAAGAGCGGCAAACAGACCCTGGACGTGGCGGGCCTGCTGAAGATACGCGGCAGTGAAATCCAGCAGCGTTACACCGAGCTGATGATGCTGGCTGGCGGGCCGTTTTGCGTGCCCTTCATCCGCGAGGCGCTCGCCGCCGGCTGGCAGGGCGACTACTTTGGCGCCGCGCACTGCGCGCCGCTGGCCGGCACCTACTTCAACTACCGCAAAACGACGATTTACGGTGGTTCGAATGAAGTGCAACGCAACATCGTGGCCCAAACCGTCCTGGGGAGCTGTACATGGATTTCGATTTCACCGACGAGCAGAATTCGCTGCGCGACGCCGTGGCGCGCTGGGTGGAGAAGGGTTTCTCTTTCGAGCGGCGCCACGGCATTGCAAAAGCCGGCGGCGCGACGCGCGCCGTCTACGCCGAACTCGCCGAACTCGGCCTGACGGGTCTCGCGGTTCCCGCCGCGCATGGCGGCATGGGCTTCGGCGCGGTCGAGGCGATGGTGGTCTGCGAAGAACTGGGCCGTGGCCTCGTGAATGCGCCTTACACCCAGGCTGCGTTGATGGCGCCGGTGCTGTTGTCTGCCGCGCCAACCGCGGCGCAGGCGAAGTGGCTGCCGAAGATCGCTGAAGGCTCGACGCTGATGGTGCTCGCCCATCAGGAACGCGGTGCGCGCTACCGCTTGAACCACGTCGAAACCCGCGCGGTGCAGGCAGGCAATGCCTGGGCCTTGAACGGCGCGAAGAGTGTGGTCCCGGCCGGCGACGAGGCCGACGCCTGGGTGGTTCCGGCGCGCACTTCCGGCGCGGCGGGTGACGCTGCCGGAATCGGCCTGTTCCTCGTCGAGAAAAACGCCTCCGGCACCGCCGTGCGCGGCTTTCCCACGCAAGACGGCGCGCGTGCCGCGCAACTCGATCTGAAGTCTGCCCCCGCCACTCTGCTCAGTGACAACGGCCTGCCGCTGCTGGAACACGCGATTGACGCCGGCATCGCCGCGCTGTGTGCCGAAGGCGTGGGCGCGATGGAAAAATTGCTCGCGATCACGGTGGAATACATGAACACGCGCAAGCAGTTCGGCGTGCCGATCGCGAGCTTCCAGGCCCTGCGGCACCGCGTCGCCGACGTGAAGATGCAGCTTGAACTGGCGCGCTCGATGAGCTACTTCGCGAGCCTGAAGATGGGCGAGCCGGCCCCGGCGCGGCGCCGTGCGCTGGCGCAGGCAAAGCTGCAGTTGGGGCAATCGATGCGCTTCGTCGGCCAGCAATGCATCCAGATGCATGGCGGGATCGGCGTCACGGATGAATACATCGCGAGCCACTATTTCAAGCGTCTGACGGTGATGGAAATGACGTTCGGCGACACGCTGCATCAACTCGGCGAGGTGAGTTCGCGCATGCTCGATACCGCAGGTGTGTTTGCCTGAGGCAACCACGACCCGACGACATGCCATTCATGCGACGCGCGACTGCCCTTCTGGGGCTGGCCCTGCTCATGCTCACATCGGCATGCGCGCCGAAACCCAAACCCTATGACGAGAGCGCCGATGCGCGCGCCGACCTGAACCACGCCTTGCAGCAAGCGAAAGCGCAGAGCAAGCGTGTCCTGGTCGTGTTCGGCGCGAACTGGTGCGCCGACTGTCAGGCCCTGGCCAAGTTGATGGCCAGCGGGCCCGTCGCCGACCATGTGGCGCAGCGCTATGTCGTGACCAAGGTCGATGTGGGTGACTTCAACAAGAACCTCGATCTGGCGCGCCAGATGGGCGAGGCGACGAAGAAAGGCATTCCTGCAGTGGCGGTGCTCGGCGCGGACGGCGCCTTGCTGCGCGCCACGCAGGCCGGCGAGCTCGCCAGCGCGCGCCGCATGGGCGACTCCCAGGTGATCGCGGTGCTGGACGCGCTGGCCGCCCAAGCGAAATAGCCGGCGCGTCGACCGAGCCCATGTCGATCACCGCCGTTCCCGGGCTGCGCGTCGGCCACTACACCGATGCACGTCGTCCGACAGGTTGCACGGTGGTGCTGGCGCCCGAAGGCACGGTGGGCGGCGTGGACGTGCGCGGCGCCGCGCCGGGAACGCGCGAGACGGAACTGCTCTCGCCGCTCAACGCCGTACCGCATGCGCACGCCGTGCTGCTCGCGGGCGGCAGCGCGTTCGGCCTGGACGCCGCGGGCGGTGTGATGCGTTGGCTCGAAGAGCAAGGCATCGGCATTGCGGTGGGCAGCCCCGTCGATGGCGCGCAGGTTCGCGTGCCGATCGTGCCGGCGGCGATTCTGTTCGACTTGAACGTCGGCGACGCGCGAATTCGCCCCGATGCGCAGGCGGGTGATGCCGCATGCCGGGCGGCAACGACAGCGGCCCCGGCAGAAGGCAATGTCGGCGCAGGCGCCGGAGCTTCAGTGGGCAAACTGTTCGGCTTGCACCGTGCGATGCGCGGCGGCATCGGAACCGCGTCGATTCAGGTCGGCGGCATCACCGTCGGTGCGCTGATCGCCGTGAATGCGGTGGGCGATGTGATCGACCCGGGCACCGGCCTCGTGATCGCGGGTGCGCGAAGCAGCGACGGCAATTCGCTGCTGGACACGATGGCGGCGTTGCGCCGTGGCGATCTGCCCACGGCCCTGCAACCCGGGCAGGCGACGACGATCGGCGTGATCGCCACCGACGCGCGCCTGGACAAGGCGGGCGCCAACAAGCTCGCGCAAATGGCCCACGACGGCCTGGCACGCGCCATCAATCCGGTGCACACCCAGGCCGATGGCGACACGCTGTTTGCGCTGGCCACCGGCGGCAGCGGCGCCAGCGTGAGCCTGACGCTGCTGGGCGCACTCGCCGCCGACGTGACGGCGCTCGCCGTGCTGCGCGCGGTGCGCGCCGCCACCTCACTACAGGGCCCAGGGCTGCCGTACTTGCCTTGCGCGAGCGACATGGCGCTTCGCCACAGAACTCGCAGTCGCGACATGCCGCCATCGCAAGCGGCCGCGCCATGAGCGCGCGTCCTGAGCCTTGATGCGCCTGGCCCAGATTCTGTTCTCGCAAGGGTTCGGCACCCGCCGTGAGTGCAACGGCGTGATTGCCGCCGGCCGCGTGTCCATCGCAGGGGAAATTCAGGACGACCCGCAGCACGAAGTCGAACCCGACGGCTTGACGTTCTGTGTGAACGGCGTCGAGTGGCCCTACCGCGAACGCGCCTTGATGATGCTGAACAAGCCTTCTGGCTATGAGTGTTCGCAAAAGCCGCGCCACCACCCGAGCGTCTACAGCCTGTTGCCCGCGCCGCTGCGCCAGCGCGATGTGCAGGCGATCGGGCGACTGGACGAAGACACGACAGGCCTGCTGCTGTTCACCGATGACGGTGCGTTGATCCACCGCCTGACGTCGCCCAAACACCATGTGGCCAAGGTCTACGAGGTCACATGCAATCATGCCGTCGATGAAACGCAGGCGCGGCGCTTGCGGGATGGCGTGATGCTGCTCGACGAAACCACCCCCGTGCGCGCCGCCGCCTGCGAAGTGACGGGGCCCACGACGTTGCGCCTGACCTTGCTGGAGGGCAAATACCACCAGGTCAAACGCATGATCGCGGCGGTGGGCAATCGCGTGCAGGGCCTGCATCGAAGCAGGTTCGGCGGGCTCAGCTTGCCGGCCGACCTGGCCAGCGGCCAATGGTGCTGGCTGGACGGGCCACACCTGATCGACACGGATAATGCGGCGCATGCGCGTATTCCGAGGGGCCCACCACCGTGATCTTGCACCGGCCTGCGCACTCACGATAGGCAATTTCGACGGCGTGCACCGTGGCCACCAGGCCATGCTGGCGCTGCTGCTGTCGGAAGCCCGGCACCGCGCGCTGCCGTCTTGCGTGCTGACGTTCGAGCCGCACCCGCGAGACTTCTTTGCCGCGCGCTCCGGCAAACCCGAGCTGGCGCCGGCCCGCATTGCGACGCTGCGCGACAAGCTCGGCGAGCTGGAGCGCTGCGGTGTGGACCAAACCGTGATCCTGCGCTTCGATGCGCGGCTTGCCGCACTCTCGCCGCATGCCTTCATCGACGACGTGCTGTGCACCGGCCTGGGCGCCAAGCTCGTGCTGGTGGGCGACGACTTTCGCTTCGGTTTGAGGCGCGCTGGCGACTACGCGATGCTCGACGCCGCGGGCCCGGCGCGCGGCTTCGAAGTCGCGCGCATGAACAGTTTCGAAGTGCACGGCGCGCGCGTGTCGAGTTCCAACGTGCGCGCCGCGCTCGCCGCGGGCAACATGGCGCAAGCCGCGGCCTTGCTCGGCCGGCCTTACAGCATCAGCGGCCATGTCGTGCACGGCCGCAAGCTCGGGCGTTCGCTGGGCGAAAGTGCGGCCGGGCGCGGCGATGGTTTTCGCACGTTGAACCTGCGCTTTTCCCACCCCAAACCCGCCGCCTTGGGCATCTTCGCGGTGCGCACCCACGGCTTGTCGGAGCAGCCGCTCGACGGCGTCGCCAGCCTCGGCCAGCGCCCGACGGTGGACGACTCCGGGCGCGTGGTGCTCGAGGTCTATTGCTTCGACTGGCCGCGCACGCTGGGGCTTGAAGAGGGCTACGCTAAACTCGTGCGCGTGGAACTGCTGCACAAACTTCGCGATGAAGCCCGCTATGACGGGCTCGTGGCGCTGACCGCGGCAATCCGCAAGGACGTCGACGACGCGCGTGCCTATCTTGCGACCCATCTTGCTGCCCACGCGGCCACGCACGCCCAGACCGGCCGGCAGACGACACGCGACCGAATTTGACGGGCGCCCATGGGCCGTCCCGGCCTCACGCGTCATCCCGGCGCATCGCATCATCTCGGCGCGAGCCGGGATTCACCGCCCGAAACGTCAAGACCCACCGACCGAGGGATCCCGGCTCGCGCCGGCATGACACTAGCTTGCAAGGACCGCCATGGCTGACCAGCCGACCGCTGCCACCAACTACCGCGCCACGCTGAACCTGCCCGACACGCCGTTCCCGATGCGCGGCGACTTGGCGCAGCGCGAGCCCGGCTGGGCAAAGGCCTGGGACGAGCAAGGCACCTACAAACAACTGCGCGACGCGCGCCATGGCGCGCCGCTGTTCGTGCTGCACGACGGGCCACCCTATGCGAATGGCCAGATCCACATGGGCCACGCCGTCAACAAGGTGCTCAAAGACATGATCGTCAAGGCGCGCCAGCTCGCGGGCTTCGACGCGCACTATGTGCCGGGTTGGGACTGCCACGGTCTGCCGATCGAAAACGCGATTGAAAAACTGCACGGCCGCAACTTGAGCCGCGACGACATGCAGGCGAAGAGCCGCGCCTTCGCCACGGATCAGATCGGCCAGCAAATGGCCGACTTCAAGCGCCTGGGCGTGCTTGGCGATTGGGAGCATCCCTACCGCACGATGGACTTCGCTAACGAGGCCGGCGAGATCCGCGCGTTCAAGCGCGTCATCGAGCGCGGCTTCGTCTATCGCGGCCTCAAACCCGTGTACTGGTGTTTCGATTGCGGGTCATCGCTGGCCGAGTTCGAGATCGAGTACGCCGACAAGAAGAGCAACACGGTCGATGTGGGGTTTCGCTGCGCCGAGCCGGACAAGCTTGCTGCCGCGTTCGGTATGCCCAAGTTCGGCAAGGACGCGTTCATCGTGATCTGGACGACGACGGCGTGGACGATCCCCGCGAACCAGGCGCTGAACCTGAACCCGGCCTTGGAGTACGCGCTGGTCGACACGGACCGTGGCCTGCTCGTGCTGGCGGCGAGCCTCGTGGACACCTGCCTCGCGCGCTACGGATTGACGGGCACGGTGCGCGCCACCGCGCTCGGTGAAAAACTCGGCGGCCTGAACTTCCAGCACCCGCTGTTCGACGCCGACCCGGGCTACGCGCGCCTGAGCCCCGTGTACCTCGCCGACTACGCGACCGCTGACGATGGCACCGGCATCGTGCACTCGTCCCCCGCTTACGGCGTGGAAGACTTCAACTCCTGCGTCGCGCATGGCTTGAAGCTCGACGACATCCTGAACCCGGTGCAAGGCAACGGCGCGTACGCCGCTGACTTTGCGCTGTTCGGCGGCACCAACATCTGGTTGGCGGTGACTAAGATCATCGAGGCGCTGAAAGACGCCGGCCGCCTGTTCGCCACCGAAACCATCACGCACAGCTACCCGCATTGCTGGCGCCACAAGTCGCCGGTGATCTACCGCGCCGCGGCGCAGTGGTTCATTCGCATGGACGAAGGCGTGGGCGTGTTCACGAAAGACAAGGCGGGCAAGACCTTGCGCCAGCTCGCGCTCGATGCGATCGACCAGACCGGTTTCTACCCAGAGAACGGCCGCGCACGCTTGCGCGACATGATCGCGAACCGCCCCGACTGGTGCATCAGCCGCCAGCGCAGTTGGGGCGTGCCGCTGCCGTTCTTCCTGCACAAAGACAGCGGCGAGCTGCACCCGCGAACGATGGAAATTCTGGACCAGGCTGCGGCGATCGTTCAGACGGGCGGCATCGAGGCCTGGAGCCGCGCCAGCGCCGAACAAATTCTCGGCGCGGAGGAAGCCGCGCACTACACCAAGAGCAGCGACATCCTGGAAGTCTGGTTCGATTCGGGCTCGACTTTCTATCACGTGCTGCGCGGCACGCACCGCGGCGCGCCCGACCACCCGGGTTTTCACGCGCAAGGCCCGGAGGCCGACCTGTACCTGGAAGGCCACGACCAACACCGCGGCTGGTTCCACTCGTCGCTGCTGATCGCCTGTGCGCTCGAAGACCGCGCGCCCTACCGCGGCCTGCTCACGCACGGCTTCACTGTCGATGCGCAGGGACGCAAGATGGGCAAGAGCCTGGGCAACGGCATCGAGCCGCAGGCGGTGAGCCAGAAGCTGGGCGCGGAAGTCATTCGCCTGTGGGTCGCGGCGAGCGACTACTCGGGCGACATCGCCGGTGACGAGAAGATCCTCGCGCGCGTCGTCGATTCCTATCGCCGCATTCGCAATACGCTGCGCTTCCTGCTTGCCAACACGAGCGACTTCGATGCGGGCAAGGATGCCGTACCAGTCGAGCAGATGCTGGAGATCGACCGCTACGCGCTGGCACGCGCGGCGCAGTTGCAGGCCGAGATCGTCGGCACGTTCGACGCGGCGCGTGGCTACTTTCAAGGTGGCCACTACGGCGTCTATGAGTTCCACCCGGTGGTGACGAAACTTCAGCTCTACTGCTCCGAAGACCTGGGGGCGTTTTACCTCGACATCCTGAAGGATCGCCTGTACACCACGGCGCCGAAGTCGCTGGCCCGACGCTCGGCGCAGACGGCGCTGTGGAACATCACGCATGCGCTCATCCGCTGGATGGCGCCGTTTCTCAGCTTCACCGCGGAAGAGGCGTGGCAGGTGTTCGCGCCCGGCACGTCGCCCTCGGTGTTCACGCAAACCTACTGGGCCCTGCCCGAACCCGACGCCGCGGTGCTGGCCAAGTGGCAGCGCATCCGCGAGATTCGCGATGCCGTGAACAAGGAGATTGAAGCCGTGCGCACCACCGGGCAGCTCGGCTCGTCGTTGCAGGCCGAGGTGACGCTCGCCGTCAACCCAGCCGATCGTTCGATGCTCGAAACCCTGGGCGACGCATTGAAGTTCGTCACGATCACCTCAAACGCCGCGCTGTCCGACGCGCAGCAACTCGGCGTTCGCGTGACCCCGGCAACCGCCAAGAAATGCGAGCGCTGCTGGCACTACCGTGGCGATGTCGGGAGCGACGCCGCACACCCAACGATCTGTGCGCGCTGCTGCGCCAACTTGTATGGCGGCGGCGAACACCGTACAGTGGCGTGATACTGCGTGGAGCGACACATGGACCCCTACCCGGAATTCGCCGCCTTGTTCAAGTTGCCGATCGCCGAACGACTGCAACTTGTCGAAGACTTGTGGGACAGCATCGCCGCAGAGCGCGCCGATCTACCTCTGGCGCAATCGCAACTTGATGAACTGGCGATTCGAGCGGTCCGCTACGACGCGGGAGCGGAAACGCGCCACTCCTGGGAGGATGTCGTGACCGAGGCGCGCCGCAAGGCATGCGGCGCGTAGAACTCACCGCCTCCGCGAAAGCGGACTTCGTTGTCGCATTCGTTTGGTACGAACACGAGCAAACGGGCCTGGGCGAGGCGTTCAGGCGCAGCGTGCAAGCCGCGCAATCACTGGTTGCACGGCGACCAGAGGGCTTTCCTGCTGTCGATGCAAGGTTCAAAAAAGCCGTCCTTCGCCGCTATCCCTACATTCTGGTATTCGACTTCGATGACGAATGCGTGATCGTTCACGCCATCTTTCACACCGCCCAAAAGCCCTCGAAACTGCGCACCCGACTGCGCAAACCATGAAATTCCAATGGCTTCACGAAGCTCTATCGCCCCCCTGCTGCCCTGGCTCGCAATTGCCGCCCTCATCATCATCGCCGACCAGATCACGAAGGCGCTGATCATCGGCAGCTTCCAGCACGGCGACAGCGTCACGATCACGTCGTTCTTCAACATCGTGCGCGTGCACAACGCCGGCGCGGCGTTTTCATTCCTCGCCGGGGCGTCGGGCTGGCAACGCTGGTTCTTCATCGGCCTGGGTCTGGCGGCTGCCGGGTTCATCGTCTGGATGCTGCGCAGCCACGGCGGTCAGCGCTTGTTCTCGTGGGCGCTTGCGCTGATCCTGGGCGGCGCGTTGGGCAACGTGATCGACCGCATGCTGCACGGTTATGTGGTCGACTTCATCCAGGTCCACTACGCCGGCTGGTATTTCCCGTCGTTCAACGTCGCTGACAGCGCCATCAGCATCGGCGCGGTGTGCCTGATCCTCGACGAAATCTTGCGCGTACGGCGCTCGCGCTGAACCGGCGCGCACACTGAACTGGTCCCCCAAAAACGGACGCCACGAAGTCCGTTAATTTTGACTTCTTGGAGGACATATGAAAGCAGGATCGGATCGGAAGTCATCGCACCGGCAGAATTCGAGCGGCGCTGGCGCGCCGGGTCAGATTGACGCTGTGCCCAACCAGGCGATGGGGTCTGGACGGGCGCAGCGTGCTCGACCGTCTCGGCCAACCGGCCCGGGTGCATGCGTTCGTCAGATGCCGCTTGCGCCACTTCAAGCGCCTACTTGTTCGAGGTGGCGAGATCCTTGTACGCCGCGGGCACGTTCAGGCCGGGGTGAACCCAGTCGAACAAGGCATAGCCGCGAAACTCCGGCAGCGCCACGCGCTTGACGGTCTGCTCAAGACTCAAGCCGTCCGCCAGCGCTGCTTGCACGCCGCGCTGAACGGCGGCGAGGTAGTCGATCTGCCATTTCATTTCTTCACGCCCCATCGGCGCACCGTGCCCTGGGACGATACGTGCATCGGCGGGTAGGAAGGCGTAGACCTTGGTCAAGGTTGCGAGCGTCTCCAGCAGGTGCCCATCGAGCAACCAGGGCAAGGCCGGCCGGCTGGCGATGATGGCATTGCCACTCCACAGCACCTTGGCTGCGGGTTCCCAGACGAACATGTCGCCCCCGTCTGCGCGAAGCCGAAGTCGATGATCTCGACCTGTTTGCCGCCGAGATCGAGCGTGACTCGGCCACCCAGCGGCACCAGCACGTCACCGCCGCGCGCCTTGATTTCTTCGATGCCTCGGCCGGTGCCGAAGTTCTTGATCATGAAGGCCTTGTCGTCGTCGAGGTGTTTGTCGATGGAGGTCTTGGCGTTGACATGCTGGACGATCTTCGTCGACGCCGGCAGGAACATGTTGCCGAACGAGTGGTCGCCGTGGGCGCTGGTGTTCACCGCATAGGTCAAGGGTAACGGCGTTGCCTTGCGCGCGAGGGCCTGCGCCTGGGCGTTGAGGCGGCGGTTCAGAAACGTCTCGATCAGCAGGCTCGCCTTGCTGCCGACGATCAAGCCGCCGCTGGTCGCCGCCGGCGCCCCTTTGGCGTTGAGCTCCTTCGCGTCTTGTGCGTAGTAGGCAAAGACGCCGGGCGCCATTTGTTCGCTCACCATCTGCACTTTGTTGCCGTCCCAGACGGGTTCGGCCGCACCTGCGGTCGTGACGAATGCGATTGCGCCGAGCAGGCCCGGCGTGGCGAGTGCAGCGAGCAGGGTTTTGACGTGTTTCATGGATGTGTCCTTCACGGTTGGGAGCGGGTGGCGAAAGGTTACGATCGACATTCGTGCAAGGCAATTCCAGATACCGGCAAACCTGATTTGCATCTGTGCAAGCACTCGATGACCTGAACCACCTGCGCCTGGTGGCGGCGATTGCGCTGTCGGGTTCGTTGTCCGGGGCCGCGCGCGAACTGGGGGTGAACCACGCGACGGCCTTTCGGCGGCTACAGAAGATCGAGTCACTGCTCGGCGTGCGTCTGTTCGAACGCAGCAGCGGGCGCTACGCCGCCACCGAAGCCGGCGAGGAATTGGCGCGCGTCGGCGCGGCGATCGAGCAGCAGGCACGGGAGTCGATGCGCAGGGTGGCCGGCCGCGACTTGCGCCCCAGTGGCATCGTGCGCGTGACCACGACGGACAGCCTCGGTGCGCGCTTCATGGGCGCGATCGCGTGCGCGTGCCGGGAGCAGCACCCCGAGATCACGCTGCATGTGGTGACGTCGAACCTGATGCACAGCCTGTCCCGCCGCGACGCGGACATTGCCTTGCGGCCCTCCTTGCGCCCGCCCGAAGAATTGATCGGCAAGCGCATCGCGACGATTGCCCATGCCGTCTATGGCGCGAAGCGCTACCTGCGCCGGATGGGCAAGGCGTTGCCGTTGCGCGACCATGACTGGATTGCGCTGGACGACTCGATGAGTCAGCAGGTCTCGCTCATGTGGCTGGCGACGCGGCTGCCGCCGGAGCAGGCGAAGCTGCGCACCAACACCTTTGCCGGCGTGCGCCAGGCGTGCATCGACGGTCTGGGGCTGGCGGTGCTGCCGTGCTTCCTGGGTGACGAAGCGCCCGCGCTGGCACGCGTGGGTGGCCCACTGAGCGACTGCAAAAACGAGCTTTGGCTGCTCACCCATCCGGACCTGCGCAACACGGCGCGGGTCAAGGCCGTGTTTCAAGTGATGCGCGACGAGCTGGGCAAGGTGGCGTCTTCGTTTGCCGGCACGGGGGGTCGCAAATAGCGCATCACCCAGGCGGCGATTCGAAGTCAATCGCTGGGGCGCGCGCGCCGCGCGAGCTCACGCTCCAGTTCGGCGATCAAGTCGCGCGCTTCATCGCCCTCGGGTATCGCCCGGCCGCTGTCGCGCCACTGCACCGCCGACTTGAAGCCGTGTACCTGCGCATGCCGGCGGAACCACAGACCCTCCGGGTTGTGCCGCGTCACGCCGTCGAACAGCGTGGCGAACATCTGCGTCTGCGCGAGGCCCATGCTGAGCATCGCTTGATTGACGACCATCTTGTGCATCGCCAGGTGGGCGTGCGGCACGCCGGCGATGCGCAGCGCGAGTTTCAACGTGGCGGCTTCCAGTTCCGCCGCCGGCACGGCCAGATTCGCCAGGCCCCAGGCCGCGGCGGTTGTGCCGTCGAGCGTGTCGCCGGTGAACATCAACTGCTTGGCGCGCGCCGGGCCGACACGGTAAGTCCACATCGCCGTCGTCGGGCAGCCCCACACGCGTGTGGGCATGTAGCCGATGCGTGCATCCTCACTCATCACCAACAGGTCGCAGCACAGCGCGATGTCGCTGCCGCCGGCCACCGCGTAGCCGTGCACCTGGGCGATGGTCGGCTTGCGGCAGCGCCACAGGCTCATGAAGTCTTCGGTGTAGCCCTTCATCGCCGCGTAGTCGGCCATGTGGTCGTAGGGCATCGCCTCTTGCTGGCAGGGGTGCTCGGCGCGGCCGGAACCGAAGTCAACCAGGTCGTAGCCCGCGCAAAACGCCCGGCCTGCGCCGTCGAGCACGATGACGTGCACTTCGTCGTCACTCTCAGCCCAGGCGACGGCTTCGCGAATCTCGCGCGGCATGTCTTGCGCGATGGCGTTCAGCCGCTCGGGCCGGTTCAGCGTGATGCGCGCGATGCGCGGGTGGGTGGCGTCTTTGCGCGCGAGCAGGGTGTTGAATTCAGGCATGGTGGCGCGATCCTGGGTGCGGGCCGGCGCGCTGTCAATGCGGGCGAGCACGGGCAGGCACGGGTGCGATTGGCGATGGCGCACCCGATAATCGGCATTTTTCATGCTCGATCCCAAGCACGCGGCGCCCACGCCGCAACAACTTCGCCACGCGCTCGGCCGCTTCGCCACCGGGGTGACGATCGTCACCTGCCGCGACGCGCACGGCACGCCCGCGGGCCTGACGGCGAATTCGTTCGGCGGCGTGTCGCTCGAGCCGCCGCTGGTGCTGTGGTCGCTGCGCCGCGCCAGCCCGAACACCACCGTCTTCGTCTCGGCCAAGGTGTTTAACGTCAACGTGTTGACGGAAGCGCAGATCGAGTTGTCGCGCCACTTCGCCTCGCGCGTCAGCCACAAGTTCGACCAGGGCTCGTGGAGCAACGGCGCGAACGGCGCGCCGGTGCTCGCTGACTGCGCGGCGGTGTTCGAATGCGTGAGCGTCGCGCGGCACGATGTCGGCGACCACTTGTTGTTCGTCGGCCAGGTGTCAAGCGTGGTCGAATCGAACCTGCCGCCGCTGCTGTTTCATTCGTCGCGCTATCACAAGCTCGGCAAGGTGGTGTGAGATGCCCGAGCACGTCGAGATGAACTCCGCCATCGAGTTTCCCAAGCTCGATGCGATCCGCGCGAACCGCGCGCGCATCGCGCCACACATCGTCACCACCCCCGTGCGCCTGTGGGCGGGCGACGACGTGCTCGACGCCGCGGTGGGCGAGTTGACGCAGGTCTGGTTGAAAGAAGAGTTGTTCCAGCGCACCGGCAGCTTCAAGCCGCGCGGCGCGCTGAGCGTGATGCTCGACCTGAGCGCAGCGCAGCTCGCGCGCGGCGTCACCGGCGTGTCCGCTGGCAACCACGCGATCTCACTGGCCTATTGCGCGCGCAAGCTCGGCACCACGGCCAAGGTGGTGATGCCGAGCAACGCGAACCCCTACCGCGTCAGCATGTGCCGGGCTCTGGGCGCACAGGTGGAACTCGTGGACAACGTGCACCGCGCGTTCGAGCGCGTGAAGGAAGTCGAGGCCGAAGAGGGCCGCGTGTTCGTGCATCCCTTCGAGGGTCCGAAGACGGCGCTCGGCACGGCCTCGGTGGGCCTGGAATTCATGGAACAGGTGCAGGATGCGGGCGAGCGGCTGGATGCCGTGATCGTCGCCGCGGGCGGTGGGGGCCTCACGGGCGGCGTGGCCTGCGCCGTGAAACAGCTCAGCGCGAACACCGCCGTCTACGTGGTCGAGCCCGAAGGCGCCGACACGCTGAGCCGCAGCTTCAAGGCAGGTTCGCCGCAATCGATATCCGAGGTACGCACGATCGCCGATTCGCTGGGGTCGCCGCGCTGCGAGCCCTATTCATTCGCGCTGAACCAGCGTTTTGTCGATGAAGTGGTGCTGGTCAGCGACGAGCAGATCCGCGCTGCCATGCGCCTCATGTTCAGCGGCGCCAAGCTCGCCGTCGAGCCCGCCGCGGCGGCGCCACTCGCCGCGCTGATGCATCCGCTGCACGCGCGGCTCGAAGGCAGGCGCGTCGGCCTTGTCGTGTGTGGCGCCAACATCGACGCGGCCACGTTTGCAAAACTGCTCTTGCCCTGAGAGCGCTTTACCTGGAGAAACTCGCCATGCAATCCATCCTCCGCGGGCTGCCCGCCCGAGCTGCTCTCGCTGCCCTGATCGCAGCCACCGCCTGCCTGGACAACGCCTACGCCCAGCCCTACCCTAACAAGCCGATCAAGGCGATCGTGCCGTTTGCTGCCGGCAGTGCCACCGACCAGATCGGCCGCGCCTTTGCCGAGAAGATGGCGGCCACGCTCGGCCAGGCGATCGTGATCGACAACAAGCCAGGCGCGAGCGGCATGCTCGGTGCCGACATCGTCGCCAAGTCCCCCGCCGATGGCTACACCATTCTCATCGGCACGAACAGAACGAACGCGGCGCTGAAGTTCCTGATGAAAAAGCTGCCCTACGACCAAGACACGGCGTTCACGCCGGTGGGCTATCTCGGCTCGGTGCCGCTGATGGTGGCGGTGAACATTGACGTGCCAGCCAAGACGCTGCGCGAGTTCGTTGACCTCGCCAAAGCCAAGCCGGGGCAAGTGAGCTTTGCCTATGCGAGCACGTCGCAGCAGGTGTCATCGGAAGTGCTCGCCAGCATGGCCGGCATCCAGATGAACCCGATTCCCTACAAGAGCGGCCCGGCAGCGATGACGGACCTCATCGGCGGCCAGGTCAACATGTTTACCGCCGACTTCGGCGTCACCGTGCCGCAGCACAAGGCCGGCAAGATCCGCGGCCTGGCCGTCACGTCCACAACCCGCGCCGCCGCCGTGCCCGAGCTGCCGACGGTGAACGAGGCGCTCGGCCTGAAGGACTATGAGCTGATCGCCTACTTCGCCGTCTTTGCGCCGGCCGGCACGCCGCCGGAGATCGTGACGAAACTCAACCAGGCGATCAACGCCGCGGCGAACGCCAAGGACCTGCAAGAAAAGTTCGCCGCCACCGGCTTCACGATCGACCCGGGAACGCCCGAGGCGCTGGCGCAGCGCAACAAGGTCGAGACGTTGAAGTGGGGCAAGGCGATTCGGGATGCGGGGATTGAGGCGCAGTAGGGGGCGGGCGCGCGCGATGCATCAGTTGAGGCGACCCGGCCGCCTCGTCTGCCAGGGCACCTAGGACGGACAGGGAACGGCTCTGCGTCGCCGTGACACGCCGCTCAGGCAGTAGGCACAATCCCGGCCAGACGCCAGCGGTTCGCCCAGCGAATCGATGGCCAATCTCCGACAGCAATCGTTCCACCCATCCATCCGCAGGATTGCCCATGACCACGCTCGAAGTCACGCTCGATCTGCCCGACCGCTTGGCGCGCGAGGCGCAGGCCGCCGGCTTGTTGACCCCCAGGGCCTTGGCGCGCTTGCTGCGACAAGCCATGCAGCGTCGCGCGGCGCAGGCTCTGCTGGCCAGCGCGGCGCGCGCCACGGCCAGCGGCAGCAAGGTGCTATCGATGAAGGAGATTCAGGCCGAAGTCGCTGCGGTTCGCCGCGTACGCCGCGCCCGCAATGCTCCCGCCGCATGAGGCGTCGACCGCGCTGCGTGCTCGATACCAATGTGCCGGTCTCGGCGCTGCTGTGGCAAGGCACGCCGGGTCGCCTCATCGAACTGGCGGGCGAGCAGGAGTTGCAGCTTTGCACGAGCCGCACCCTGCTTGATGAGCTGGCCGCCACGCTGACCAAGAAGAAATTGCTCAAGGCGGTCGCAGGCACCGGGCTGTCACCCGAGCAAATGGTGCAGGGCTACCGCCGAGTTGCCACTGTGGTGGCGGCACGGCCGCTGCCACAGCCGGTGTCGCGCGACGGCGACGATGACGCGGTGCTGGCCTGTGCGCTGGCCGCGCGTGCCGATCTGCTGGTCTCCGGCGACGACGACCTTCTGGTGCTGGGCAGCTTCACCGGCATTCCTATCGTCACCGCGGCGCAAGCGCTGAGAATCCTGGCGAAGTAGGCTCATCCGGATTCACGCGCGCAGGTGCCGGCGGCCATGCGATCCGTGGGTATTGCGCATCGTTCTCGCGAATCGCAGAGCCCCGGGCCCCAGCCCCTATCCCCCCGTGAACCTCGCGGCCCGCCGCTGCACAAACGCCTCCCGCCCCTCGGCAAAATCCGCACTGCGGGTGGTGCGGAGTTCCCGCTCGCGCAAGCTGGGTTCGTCGTAACACCCGGCCGCGAGTTCGTTGAGGGACTGCTTGGTCAACTGCGCCGCCAGCGGCGCGAGCTGGGCGACGCTGTCGACGAGATCAGCCACCGCCGCATCAAAGCCTTCAGCATCGGTCAGGCAGTGGAACAAGCCGACCGCGGCCAGCTCCTCGATCGTCAGCGCTTGCGCGGTGAGGAAGGCGCGCTGCGCCAGGCCCAGCCCCACGCGCGACACGTAGCGTCGCAGACCGCTCGGGTAGTAATGCAGGCCCAGCGCTGCGGCGGGCATGCGCCATTCGGTGCCCCGCAGGCCGATGCGCAAATCGCACGCGAGCACGAGGTCGGTGGCGCCGCCATAGACGCTGCCGCGCAGGGCGCACACCGTGATCGGCCGCAGCCGCGCCAGGGCCTCGGGTACGCGCTCGAAGAGCATTGGGTCGTGCGCGCCGCTGTCAAACCCGGCCACAAAGTAACCGGCGCTGAACACCGGCCGGGCCTGGCCCTCGGTGGTGGCGCTCAGCACGACGACGCGCACCGCGGCGTCGGCGTCGAGCTGCGCGAAGTGGCGCAGCAAGGTGTGCAGGTCCACATCGTGCAGGCTGTTGCGCTGCGACGGGCGGCGTAAGTGAATCGTCGCCACGGCGCCGTCGATGGCCAGGCTGGGCGGGCCTTCGCCGGCCGGCGGCGGCGCGGTGCTCATGGCTTGCACCGAAAGCGGCGCGGCCTCATGCGGCATCGCTGGGCGCAGCCTTCATGGGGCATTCAGGCATCGATCTCGCGCTGCAACGCTTCGATGCTGTCCAGCACGCCGCAGAACTTGTTGCCGAAGCTCGAGAGCCGGTACTCCACGCGCGGTGGAATTTCCGGATACGCCTGCTTTTCCAGAATGCCGAAGCGCACCAGCTTGCTCAGGCGCTCGTTGAGCACCTTCTTCGACACGCCCTCGATCGCACTTTCCAGCGCGCCCGGGCGATGCACGCCGCCGCGCACGGCGCCCAGCACGGCGAGCGACCATTTGCAGCCGACGATGTCTTCGACCATGCGCGCCACATGGGTAGAGCGCGCGAAAGACGCGTCAACGTCCTTCATCGATCGACACCACAAAGTACCCGGGACACCATTTTGTACCTGCTGTTCAAGCGCACCGCGCCATGCTGGAATGCGCGGCGTTTCAACTTTGAATTGTAGGAGTCTCCTCATGCGCAAGCCCCTCACGCTGATCGCCACGCTGGCCCTCGCATCGCAAGCGCTCGCCGCCGACGCGCCGCCGGTGGCCTACCCCGAAGGCTACCGCCAATGGACGCATGTGAAGAGCATGGTCATTCAACCCGGCCACGCCTTGTACGACGCCTTCGGCGGCATCCACCACCTGTACGCCAACGCCAAGGCCGAAGCCGGGTACAAGAGCGGCAAGTTCGCCGACGGCTCGGTGATCGTGTTCGACCTTCTTGACGCCAAGGCCGCCGACAACGCGGTGCAAGAAGGCGCACGCAAGGTCGTCGGCGTGATGGTGAAGAACGCCGCCGCGTACAAAGACACCGGCGGCTGGGGCTTCGAGGGCTTCAAGGGTGACTCCAAGACCGAGCGCGCCGTGGGCAAGAACGCCGCGACGGCGTGCTACCAGTGCCACACGTCGCAGAAGGACAAGGACTTCGTGTTCTCCGCGTATCGCAAGTGAGCCTGGGCGGTGCGGGCGTTTCAGCACGCCCGCGCCTTGTTTTGAAGGCCGGGGCGAACCGGCCCTAGACTGCGCTACCGCAATCGCACCGGAGCAGCGCAGTTGAAATTTGAGATGGCCAAGAATTCGCTGTTCGCGGTGCTGCTGCGCTCACCCTGGTGGGTCAGCTTCGCGGTGGCGGTGGCGCTGGCGCTGGTGGTCGCGGCGCTGGTGCCCGAGGCGTACAAGGCAGTGGGGGTGTTGTCGGCGCTGCCCTTCGTCGTGATCTCGGCGATCGCGGCGTGGCGCCAGGCCAAACTGCCGAGCACCGCGCGGGTGCTGGCCACACAGCAAGCGCTGAGCACGATGGCGTGGCCGGACTTCGCGAAGCTGCTGGAGCAGGCATTCGCGCGCGACGGCTACACCGTGCAAAGCGGCACGCGCGACGCGGTGGACTTCGAGATCCAACGCCAGGGCCGAAGAATGCTGGTCTGCGCGCGGCGCTGGAAGTCGGCGCGCACCGGCCTGGAGGCGCTGCGCGCCTTGCAGGACGCGCGCGAAGACATCGGCGTGCCCGATGCGCTCTACATCAGCCTGGGGGATCTGACGGACACGGCGCGGCCCTTCGCCGCGCAACACCGCATCGCGATCTGGCACGCGGCGGAGCTGGCGCTGGCGCTGCGCGGCTTGCCGCTGGGCGCCGCCGCGACGAAACCGCGGCCCTGAAGCGCCGACGCGTGGGCGGCGGCGCAAGCGCTCGGCGCTTTCCACAGCACAAGGGGCAAGCAACGCGGTGTCGGTGGTGATGGTCGTCCGGGTTGTTGGCGTACCAGAGCGCCAGCGGCACGCGGTGATCTTCACTGTTGATCTTTGGGTAGTCGCTGCCCAGCTCTTTCTTGGCGGCCGCCTCGTAGTTGTCCGACAGGTAGCGTAGGAACAGGAACGACAGCATGTAGTCGCGGAAGTCGTCCGCGTCCATTGCGCCGGGCAATTTGTCGACAATGGCCCACAGGGTCTTGCCCAGTTGTTTCTGTTTTTCCTCGGTCACTTTTTGGGGCGGTGTTTGAGTGTGTCTTCCAGCGCCTTCAGTTCAGCCTCGTCGAGCTGGTCGGCCTGTGCGGCTTCTTGCTGTTTGCGGCGCTGGTCAAAGTCCAGATACAGCGCATGCGTGCTGCTTTCCATTTGCGCATGGCTGACCGTGCCCGCATGGGTGAGCAC
This sequence comes from Burkholderiales bacterium, assembly GCA_031419715.1. Lineage (GTDB taxonomy): Bacteria > Pseudomonadota > Gammaproteobacteria > Burkholderiales > Burkholderiaceae_C > JAEMQF01. Next base: position 56,015 of record JANOLJ010000290.1, read on the forward strand.
CGGGAAACCGTTGCTGCTGATGATCTGGTCCACGTTCTGGCGCCAGAAGTCCATGCGAATTTCTTGCCGGTTCTTGGTGCGCAACTCGGCCGTCTCCAGAAAGATCACCACCAGCCGGTTCAGGGTGTCGATCTCGTCTTCGGTCAGGTAGTTCTTGGCCACTACGATGTCTTGCTTGCGCACCTGGGCACCCTTCCAGTGCAGCAGGCCAAAGTGCGGGTCAGCGGGGTTGGCCCGCGCCGTGATGAGTTCGGCCGCCGTGTTCTGCGTTACCGCATACAGCAGCAGGTTTTGCACCGTGGCAAAGAAAGTCTGCGTGGCCTGGTCGGTCTTGTCGTAGTCGCTGCTCAGTGCGAACAGGTCGCGCACCTTTTGGTAGAAGCGCTTCTCCGAGGCGCGGATGTCCCGGATGCGCGCCAGCATCTCGTCGAAGTAGTCCGGGCGGCCGTCCGGGTTCTTCAGCCGCTCGTCGTCCATCACGAAGCCCTTGAGCAGGTACTCCTTGAGCGCGGTGGATGCCCAGCGGCGGAACTGCACACCGCGCGGCGAACGCACCCGGTAGCCCACGGCCAGGATGGCGTCGAGGTTGTAATGCGCAACACGGTAGTTCTTGCCGTCGGCAGCAGTTGTCAACCGTTGGTTGACAACTGAATCCTGAGTCAGCTCCTGCTCGGCAAAGTTGGCTTTGAGGTGCTTGGCAATGTTCTGCTTGGTGGTCTGGAAAAGCTCCGCGATTTCAAGCTGGGTCAGCCAGACCGTGCCCAAGTCGGCACGCAGCTGGATATGGCTGCGGCCGTCTTCGGTGGTGTACAGGATCAGTTCATTCATGTTGCTGGGGCGGGTGTCCGCTTGGCAGCAGGCCGTTCAAAGATGTCTGGCAGCGCGAATTCGTAGCGCCTGAGAAACGCGTCGAGGATCTGCCGGAACAACCGCTTGTCGTCGTCGCCCATTGCCGTGGGCTGATAGATGTCGAACTTGCCATGGCTCAGCAGGTTGAGCGCGCGGGCGTAAAGCACCTCGTCATCAACACCGTGAATGCATCTAGGAGCCTGTCGGACTTGGGGCGTCGATAGCGAGAAACGGCCCCAGCGAGGACAGTTTTTGCCGGATTTGCAGGCCCATAGTTCAACTATGGGACAAAAAGCCGGTAAAAAATGGACCGCTGAGGCCGTTTCGCAG
>JANOLJ010000291.1:0-21811 GCA_031419715.1 Burkholderiales bacterium
CGATGTGTTCGTTCTGGCCGAGCACGACGCCGGGCAGGCCCGGCATCGTCGCGCCCGCGACGCGCAGACCCGGCGCCTCCAGGCGCGCGAAGTACCACAGCGCCGGCGCGCTCAGCTTCAGGTGCGGGTCGTTCGCGAGCAGAGGCTTGCCGGTTTCGCTGTGGCTGCCGCTCACCACCCAGTTGTTCGAGCCCACGCCTTCCACGCCGGAGGGCGGCGCGTGCAGCAGCGCTTGGTCGCCGAGTTTTCCGTCCAGGCGCAAGCCGCGGAACAGCGCGGCGTAGTCGTTCGTGACGAGCGGCGTGTCGCCCGGGTAGGGCGGAATCAACTCGTTGATGCGCGCCACCGGCATCTTCAGCGCCAGGCGCAGGCGCAGCATTTCGGTGCGCCAGTTGCCGCCCAAGTCCCACGCCATCATGATGGCCCAGGCGAAGCTGTCTTGCGGTGTCCAGGGCTCGAACGGCAGGCCGAGCAGCACAAATTCCGGCGGCCGGGCTTTCATCGAATGCGTCGCATAGGCGTTGATGCCCGCGGCGTAGGCCGTCATCGCATCGCGCAATAGTGGGCTGGCTTTTTCCCACTGCGCCTGCGCGGCGCGTTTCACGCCGAGCGCGCGCAAGAACTTGTCAGACTCGACGGCCGGCACGCCGAACGCCTCGGCCAGGCGCCCCGAGCCGATGCGCCGGTGCGTCTCAAGCTGCCATAAGCGGTCTTGCGCATGCGCGAAGCCCAGGCCGAACACCACGTCGTCGGTAGACTGGGCGCGTATCGTCGGGATGCCATTCGCGTCGCGCTCAATCCGTACCGGGCCGCGCACGCCCGCCAGTTCTATCGTGCCGTCGACCTTGGGCGTTGCCAGCCACACATAGCCGCCTGCGGCGAGCAGGCCGGCCAACGCCAGCACGCCGATGATCGACGCGATCCACTTGTGAACTCTCATCGAGTTCGGCCCCTGTGCTTTCATTGGCGCTCCGGCCGGCGCTATCGTCAGGGCAGGGTGCCGAGAAAGTCGCCCTTGCCAAGCTCGACACCGTTGTGGCGCAGCAGCGCATAGGCCGTCATGACATGGAAGTAGACGTTCGGCAGCACGTAGTGCTTGAGGTAGAACTCGCCCTTGAGCGTCATCGAACCGTCGCGCCGCGGCACGACGACGTCTTTATTTTCAGTGCCGTCGATCTTCGCGGCGGGCACGCTGCGGATGTACTCCAGCGTCGACGCGATGCGCAGGCGCAGATCGGCGAATGTCTTCTCGGTGTCGTCGAACTTCGGCGCGTCCACTCCCGACAGCCGGGCGACGCCGAACTTGGCGCTGTCGCAGGCGATTTGCACCTGCTTCGTGAACGGCAGCATGTCGGGCGCAAGGCGCGAATTGAGCAAGACCTGGGGCTCGAACTTCTTCGCCGCGGCGTGCGCCTCGGCCTTGTCAAACCAGGCCTGAAGGTTGCCCAGCGCGCGCACCAACACGGGCACGCTGGCGGAATACATCGAGATCGACATGGGGGTCTCCTTGACTTTTGACGAGGGTCGCATGCTACACAATGGCGTCTGCCCCTGCTCTGCGATTCGCCCTCGACGTGAACATCATCATCCTCGACGACTACCAGGACGCCGTGCGCAAACTGAACTGCGCGTCGCTGCTCGCCTCGTTGAACGCAAAGGTATTCACGAATACGGTGAAGGGCATCGGCCAACTCTCGGTGCGCCTGCGCGACGCCGAAATCCTGGTATTGATACGCGAGCGCACCCATTTCCCGCGCCCCTTGCTGGAAAAACTGCCGAAGCTCAAACTCATCTCGCAGACCGGGCGCGTCGGGCCGCATGTCGACGTGGCGGCTTGCACGCAACTGGGCATTGCCGTGGCCGAAGGCGTGGGCTCGCCCTACGCCGCTGCGGAACTCACTTGGGCACTGGTGATGTCGGCGATGCGCCGCCTGCCGCAGTACATCGCCAATCTCAAACACGGCGTGTGGCAACAGGCCGGGCTGAAAGCCGCGTCAATGCCGCCGAACTTTGGCCTCGGCCAACTGCTTCGCGGGCGCACGCTGGGCGTGTGGGGCTACGGCAAGATTGGCGCGCTGGTGGCGGGTTACGGCCGCGCGTTTGGCATGGACGTGGTGGTGTGGGGCAGCGAGGCATCGCGCCAGCGCGCCGTCGCCGATGGTGCGGTCGCCGCGCCGAGCTGCGAGGCTTTCTTCGAGATGTGCGATGTGCTGTCGCTGCATCTGCGCCTGAACGACGCGACCCGCGGCATCGTCAAGCACGACGCGCTGGCGCGAATGAAGCCGACGGCGCTGATCGTCAACACCTCGCGCGCCGCGTTGATTGAAGACAATGCGCTTGTCGCCGCGCTGAATCGCGGGCGCCCGGGCCTGGCGGCGGTGGACGTGTTCGAAGCCGAGCCGGTGCTGCAAGGCCACCCCCTGTTGCGCATGGAAAGCGCGATTTGTACGCCGCACATCGGCTATGTCGAGCAAGACAGCTACGAGCTGTACTTCCGCGCCGCGTTCGAGAACGTTTTGAACTTCGTGAACCAGCAGCCGAGCAACATCGTCAACCCCGAGGCTTTGCGGGCGCTTCGATGAGCAGCGCGGCGGCGTCCCCACCCGAGGCGCTGCATGAATCGCCGCGGCCCGCCACGCCGCGCGAGCTGTTTTGGGCCTGCAACTGGCTGGCGCTGCAGGGCTTCGGTGGCGTGCTCGCCGTGGCGCAGCGCGAATTGGTCGAACGCAGGCGCTGGCTGACGCGCGAGCAGTTTGTCGAGATGTTGTCGATCAGCCAGATCTTGCCGGGGCCAAACATCGTGAACCTGGCGCTGGCGTTGGGCTATCGCTACTTCGGCCTGCGCGGCGCGTTCGCCGGTGTCGCCGGGCTGCTTACCGTGCCGCTGCTGATCGTGCTCACTCTGGCCGCCTTGTACAGCCGTTTCGCGCACGAGCCCATGTTGGCGGGTGCGCTGCGCGGCATGGGTGCGGTCGCCGCGGGGCTGCTGCTCGCCACCGCAGCGAAGCTGATGGGGTCGTTGAAAACCCTCACGCTCGGCCTGCCGCTCGGCTTGGGAATTGCCGCCCTCGCCTTCGTGGCGATCGCGCTGCTGCGCTGGCCTTTGATCATGGTGCTTGGCGTTCTGGGCAGCTCGGCTGTCGTGCTGGCCTGGGTCAGGTTGGCTCGGTCAACCTCACCCCCATGACGGCGCTGACCCCCACATTCAGCAGTGCCTTCGCCAGTGCGTTGAGTGCACCCGAACTGCTGTCGATGGCGCTGCACTTCGCGATGCTCAGCCTGCTCGGCGTGGGCGGGGCGATCACGACCGCGCCCGACATGCAGCGCTATGTGGTGCTGGAACACCGCTGGATCACGGATGCGCAATTCAGCGCGTCGATCGCGATCGCGCAGGCCGCCCCCGGGCCGAACGTGTTGTTCGTCGCCGTCATCGGCTGGAACGTCGCCGGCCTGGCCGGTGTGGCCGCCACCATGATCGGCTGCCTGCTGCCCTCGACCGTGCTGACACTGGTCTTCACGCGCTGGGGTGCACGGCGCGGCGACGCCCGCGGCATGCGCGCATTTACCGCGGGCATGGCGCCGCTCACGCTCGGGCTGCTTGGCGCGACAGGCTGGATCCTCGCTGAGCCTTTTGTGCGCGAACCGTCGCAGCGCCTGGGCGCACTCTCGTTGATAGCCGTGACGCTGGTGGTGATGCTGCGCAGCAAGATCAGCCCGATGTGGCTGGTGGCGCTGGGCGCCTTGGCGGGCGTGCTCGGCGCGATCTGAGAGAAGTGACACGCCGCGCGCGTCAAACTGCTCCAACCCGGCGCGAGGTAGCTACGCCAGCGCGCTCTCTACCCACTTCGGCAACGCCGCGATGTCATCGGCCACCGCGGTGGGCAGGTCGCCCCAATCGGTGTCGGACGCATCGGGGTCGATGAGCATCACTTCCGCGCCGTCCGCACATTCGCATATGCCCACGCTTAAGGGTATGGAGGGCCCCGAGTCGGCTCGATTCATCATGACGGGTGTGCCGCCGATCGACGAGCCCAGCACGATCACCGGGTGCGCGCCATTCCACTCCACCAGCACCGACAAGCCTTGGTTCAGCGCCTCGGCCTCGATGCGCAACAGCGTCTCACCCACGCTGTAGGGGCTGCGACGCAGAATGCGCGCGGGGGCACTGCGTTCGCGCGCCGAGCTCAACGCGGCCATGACGACGGCAAAGCTCTCCGTCATCCACAGACGATGCGGTTTGTGTTGAGTGTTCATGGTTGAAGCGTGGAATTGTTGTGCGTTGGGCGCGACGATATTCGCATTGACTTGAGTCAACTCATGGCAACAGATGTAATTCCTCGTGAGAGCTGCCATATTTCACGCCCACGCCGTATGTGTGCGTGATAACGAGCCGGCCGCGCCCAGCGTCAACGCGTGCCGAAGATCTTGTCGCCCGCGTCGCCCAGCCCCGGGATGATGTAGCCCACTTCGTTGAGGTGGCTGTCGATCGCCGCGGTCCAGCAGCGCACCTGCGGATGCGCCTTGCCCAGCGCGGCGATGCCTTCCGGCGCCGCCACCAGCACCAAGGCGCGGATGTCCTTGCAACCGCGCTGCTTGAGCAAATCAACGGTCGCGATCATCGAGCCGGCGGTGGCGAGCATCGGGTCGATCACGATCGCGGTGCGCTCGTCGAGATGGCCGACGAAGTTCTCGAAATAGTGGTGCGGTTGCAGCGTGTCGTGGTTGCGGCTCAAGCCCACCATGCTGACCTTGGCACTGGGCACCAGGTCGAGCACGCCGTCGAGCATGCCCAGGCCGGCACGCAGGATGGGCACGATCGTCAGCTTGCGCCCGCTGATGCGCTGCACCGGCGTCGGCCCGCTCCAGCAATCGACCGTCACCGTCTCCAGCGGCAAATCGGCCGTGGCCTCATACGCGAGCAGGCGCGCCAGCTCGTGCGTCAAGGCGCGGAAGTCCTTGGTCGAGATCGGCTCCTCGCGCAGCAAGCCGACCTTGTGCTTGACGAGTGGATGTCTTATTTCGATGACTGGCATGCGTTTCCCCCTGTCCCTTCATCTTGTCCGAGCAAAACCTCAATCGTCGCGCGGGCCACCCCGTTGGCGCAATGCCTCGTACAGACACACGCCGCTGGCGACCGACACATTCAGGCTCTCCACCGCGCCGAGCATGGGCAGATGCGCCAGCACATCGCAGGTCTTGCGCGTCAGTTGGCGCATGCCGGCGCCCTCGGCACCTAGCACGAAGGCGAGCGGGCCGCGCAGGTCGAGTGCGTACAGCGAATCGGGCGCATCGTCCGCCAGGCCGACGATGCGTATCGAGCGTTCTTTCAGCTCGCCCAAAGTGCGCGCCAGGTTCGTCACCATGAAGTACGGCACCGTCTCGGCGGCACCGCTGGCTACCTTGGCCACTGTGGCGTTCACGCCCACGGCGTGGTCCTTCGGCGCGATCACGGCGTGCGCGCCGGCACCGTCGGCAACGCGCAGACACGCGCCCAGATTGTGCGGATCGGTCACGCCGTCGAGCACGAGCAGCAGCGGGTCGCCGCTCGCCGCGTCCAGCGTGTCATCGATCGAATGGCTCATCGGCAGCGGCTGCACGCGCGCCACCACGCCTTGGTGGCGTGGTGTACCGCAGGTTTGGGTGAGGCACGCGTCGTCGCTTGGCACGATGCGGATGCCCGCCTCTTGCGCGCGCTGCGCGAATTGGCGCATGCGCTGGTCGCGCCGCGCGGTGTCGAGCTGGATCTCAAGCACCGACTTCGGGTGCATCTTGATGCGCACCCCCACCGCATGAAATCCGATCAGTAGTTTGTTGCTCATCGCTCGATGGTAGCCGCGACGCCTTGCACCGATTCAAGCGCGCACGCGCAACATCGCCCCGGCGTTGGCCGATGAACCATAGCCCAGCGTCGGCGCGACGTGCATCGCATTGGCCAGGCGACGCAACAGCGCCGCCAGCGCATGGCGCGGCCCGTGGGCCTGGGCCAAGGCGCCGGCTTCGCCGTGGATCGCGCGAACCACGCCTGCATGGGCGCTCGCGAGGCGCAGCGGCGGGTGGTTTGATGCCGCGATGCGGCTGCCAAGATGGTCGATGCGCTCCCCAAAGGCGCTGCGCCCGCTGGATGCACCATGGGCGGGCACCGAGACGCGAACCGCCAGGGTCGGCTCGGCGTCGTCAATCTCGTCAAGCGCCTGGAACAAGGCGTACATGAATTCGACGATGGCCGGCTCCAGCAGTGGGTTGCGCGCCGGCCGCGGTGGCGTGGCCCCATCTTGCGCCGGCGCGCCGGATTGCGCTTGGGTGGTGCCGGCGCTGTGCGGGTCGGCTTCGAACACGCCCAGAATGAGCGAGGCCAGGGCGCGCCGCTGTTCGTCCAGCTCGCGCTCCTCGCGCGGGCGCGGCTGACCGCCCTCACTTTGCTGCCGCCCGGAAGCGGCGTCGCTCTGGGCCTGCGAGTCGACGCCTCGGCTGGGATTCACGGCGCGAACCCCCATCGCGCCATGCTCGGGGGCGCCGGTGGCCTCGCGCGTGCGCGAAGTGGACAAGGGTTTCATCGCCATGGCGCTCCCCCGAGCCGGTGCGGGCACGTCCCCGGGAATGGGGGTCGCGTCGCCCGCCGGCAGCGCGCATGGTAGCCCGTCGAGCCTGGGTTACCATCCCGCCCCGCGACGGGCGCGCCGCGCGCCGCGCGTCAACGGAGCCGAACAATGCAGGTGATTTGCCTCGATCTCGAGGGTGTGCTCGTTCCCGAAATCTGGATCGAGTTCTCGAAACGCACCGGCATTGCGGAGTTTTCGCGCACGACACGCGACGAGCCCGACTACGACAAGCTGATGCGCTACCGCCTCGCGCTGCTCGCCAAGCACGGCCTGAAGCTGGCGGATATACAGCGCGTCATCGAAGGCATGGGCACGCTGCCCGGCGCACGTGAATTCCTCGACGAACTGCGCTCGCGCTTCCAGGTCTTCATCCTGTCCGACACGTTCTACGAATTCGCCGACCCGCTGATGCGCCAGCTCGCCCGGCCCACATTGTTGTGCCACCGCCTCGTCATCGACGCTGAAGGTTTCGTGCGCGACTACAAGCTGCGCCAGCCCGACCAAAAGCGCGCTGCGGTGAACGCCTTGAAGAGCCTGAACTACCAGGTGATTGCCGCGGGCGACTCGTTCAACGACATCGGCATGTTGGAGGCCGCGCACGCGGGTTTTTTCATCCACCCGCCGCCGACGATCCCGCCGCGCTTTCCGCAGTTCGCCGTGACGAACAGCTACGCGGAGTTGATGGCGCAAATCGAACAGGCATCGGCGCGGCTCAAAGGCGCCGCCTGACGGCAAGAACGCCACGACATGCACGCCGAGCACGTCGAACCCTTTTTCGCGGTACTCGCCGAGGCGAACCCGCAACCGCGCTCCGAGCTGGAATACACCAGCGTGTTCGAGCTGCTCGCCGCGGTGCTGCTCTCGGCCCAGGCGACTGACATCGGCGTCAACAAAGCCACGCGCACCCTGTTCCCGGTGGCGAACACGCCGCGCAAGATGCTCGCACTCGGCCTTGAAGGGCTGGAGCAGAAGATCCGCACGATCGGGCTGTTTCGCAGCAAGGCGCGCCACCTGATGCAGACCTGCGAAATCCTCGTGCGCGAGCACGGCGGCGAAGTGCCGCGCTCGCGCGAAGCGCTGCAAGCCTTGCCGGGTGTGGGGCGCAAGACGGCCAATGTGGTGCTCAATGTCGCGTTCGGCGAGCCGACGATGGCGGTGGACACCCATGTCTTTCGCGTCGCGAACCGCACCGGCCTGGCGCCGGGCAAGACGCCGCTCGACGTGGAACTGGGCTTGCTCAAACGGATTCCAGCGCCCTACCTGGTCGATGCGCACCATTGGCTGATCCTGCATGGGCGTTACGTGTGCCAGGCGCGCAAGCCGCTCTGTGAGCAATGCGACGTGGCGCGGTATTGCGACTTTCCGGCCCGAGTTCATGCCTGAAATCAGCCGCTTCCTTGGAATCGTCATCGCGATGTACTACCGCGATCACGCACCACCGCACTTCCACGCCGTCTATGGGGACTTCGAGGCCACGATCGAAATCAACTCAGGTCAAGTGAACGGGTGAACGGCGAGCTTCCCAAGCGTGCATTGGCACATGTACTTGAATGGAGTACGCTTCATCGCCAGGAACTCCTCGACACATGGGCTCTTGCTCGAACGAGTCGGCCGCTTTCTCGAATCGAACCTCTGGAGTGATGAAAATGCTGCCCCATGTCATCGCGGTGCGCCACGTTTCAGGTCACACGATCTGGCTTCGATTCAGCGACGGCGCAGAAGGCGAGGTTGACCTCACCAATGAAATTCATGGTGAGATGTTTGAACCGCTGCAGGACACTGAATACTTCCGCAAGTTTCAATTGCATCCCGAGCTCCGAACTGTGGTCTGGCCAAACGGCGCCGACTTCGCGCCCGAGTTTCTCCGCTCGTCGCTCCGCGTTTCTGCCTGACGGGCTTCTCGGCATGGTATCGCTCGACTGCAGCATGCGCAAACTGCTCGACCTATTCGCCGCGCACCGTGCCCTCACGTCGCGGATCGGCGCCCCCGAACCACACCTCCCGGCCATCGCGCCGGACCCGCTGTAGCGCCTGCACACCGCTCGTCTGCGGTATTACCCGAACCTCATGCCCTCGCGCCTCGAGATCCGCAATCAACGCTTCTGAAGCGCGCTCCAGCTCCAGTTCCGTCGGGCCATTGCGCGAACCGAAGTTCGGCAGCGCGATCGCCTGTTGAACGTCCAGGCCCCAATCAAGCAGCCCGATCAGCACTTTCGCCGTGTAGTTGATGATCGCCGACCCTCCCGGCGAACCCAGGCTCGCGATCAGCTTGCCGCTGCCGCGCTCGAAGACGAGCATCGGCGCCATTGACGAGCGTGGTCGCTTGCCCGGTTCGACGCGGTTCGCGACCGGCACGCCGTTCACGCTGGGTTGGTACGAGAAATCGGTGAGCTGGTTGTTCAGCAGGAAACCGCGCACCATGATCTGCGCGCCGAATGCGTTCTCGATCGTCGTCGTCATCGACACCGTGTTGCCATGCGCATCGGCGATCGAGACATGCGAGGTCGACTCGCGTTCGACGTTGGCGTGGTCGGCGAATGCGGCGCCTGCGACGACCGGCATGCCCGGCGCTGCCACGCCCATGCTGTGCGCACCGACAAGCGAGGCCCGGCCGCGCAGGTAGCGCGGATCGAGCAGCGCCGCGGCGCTGCCACCCGGCAGGGGCACGAAGTCCGAGTCGGCGACGTAACGCGCGCGATCGGCAAACGCCAGTCTGCCTAACTCACTGAAGACGTGTACCGCGTCGATGTGGGGCTCAATGCCTGTCGCTTCGGCGATGGGCCTGAGCGATTCCGCGCCGGCCACCGTCGCAACCGGCCGGGGCAATTGCAACGCGCCATGTTCGATCATGCCCAGCATCTGCCCGATCGCCAGCGCCCCGGACGACGGCGGGGGCATGCCGCACAGGCGCCAGGCTTTGTAGTCAAAGCACAGCGGCTCGCGCTGTACGGCGCGGTAGCCAGCGAGGTCGGCCACCGTGAGCCCGCCGGGGTTGCCCGCGTGCGTTTGCACCTGGGTCGCGATCGCTTGCGCCAGTGCGCCTTCGTAGAACGCGCTGTCGCCTCGCTCGGCCACATCTCGCAACACGGCGGCCAGCTCCGGGTTGCGCAGCCAGGTTCCAGCGCGCTTGGGCGTTCCGTCAGCGTTGAAGAAGTACGCACCGGCCTGCGGGTCTTGACGCAGCCCTTGCGCCATGTCGTCGCGCAACAGCGTGGCCAGGCGCGGGCCGATCGCGAAGCCTTGCTCGGCCAGTTGTATCGCTGGCTGGAACAGCGCGCCCCACGCCAGCTTGCCGTGCAGGCGATGCGCCAGCGCGAGCGCGCGCAGCACGCCGGGCGTGCCCACGGCGCGCCCGCCGACAACGCTTTGCATGAAGGGTCGCGGCTGACCATCCTGCATGAACAGCTCGGGCGTCGCCGCCGCTGGGGCGGTTTCTCGCCCGTCGAAGGCCTGCACCTGCTGGCCGTCGTGGTGCATGAGGAACAGGCCGCCGCCGATGCCCGACGATTGCGGCTCGACGAGCGTCAGCACCATCTGCACCGCAATCGCCGCGTCGACGGCACTGCCGCCTGCCGCGAGAATGTTGACGCCAGCGTCGGTGGCGAGCGGGTGCGCCGCGGCGACGATGAAACGGCGCGCGGTGACGCCGGCCTTGGTGGTGTAGCCGCTCGCGGCCTCGGGCGCTTGCGCAAGTGCCGTCGTCGCGGCGCTGACCCCGTGGGGTGGGTGCGCCGCCGGGGTGCCGCACCCGATTGATGCGATCCCGACCGCGAACGCGGCAGCGACGCCCAAGGTCACGCTGTGCCACGGACGGCGCCACGCCATCGCCCGGCTCCGAGTCAAGTGGCTTCGCGCGGCGCGATGGCGTGCACCACGCGCTGCGGGAACGGAATCTGCACACCCATCGCGTTCAACGCGTCGAGCACGGCGAGGTTCACGTCGGAGCGCACATTGCCCTGGCCGTTTTCCGGGTCGCGTATCCAGAACACGACGCTCAGGTCCATGCCGTCGGCGGCGAACGCGGTGAACTGGCAGTTCGGCGCGGGCTCAGACAGCACGCGCGGCACCGCCGCGACGGCTGCTTCCAGCCCGCGCTGCACCGCCCGCACGTCGCTGCCGTAGGCGATCTGCACGTTGCAATGCAGCGCGACCATCGGGTCGGCGAGCGAAGAGTTCTCGACGCGCTGCGTGATCAGGATTTCATTGGGCACGATCGCCTCGCGCCCGTTCAGCGCGCGGATCACGGTGTAGCGCGTGCGGATGTCGGTGATGCGGCCCTCGAAGCCGTCGACCTTGACGGTGTCGCCGATGCGCAGACTGCGTTCCGCGAGCACGACGAAGCCGCTGACGTAGTTCGCGGCGATCTTCTGCAGGCCAAAGCCCAGGCCCACGCCGAGCGCCCCGCCCAGCACACTCAGCGCGGTGAGGTCGATGCCGATTGCCGACAGCGCGAGCAGCAGGCCGATCAACAACAGCGCGGCGCGCACCAGCGTCGCCGCCATCTTGCGAAACGACAGCGAGTCGCCGCTGCCGCGCAACAGGCGCCGCTCGATCGCCGCCGAGACCCACAGCGCGAGCAAAATCACGAAGCCGGCGGTCACCGTGCCTTCAACAAGGTTGCGCAGACTCACGCGCGCGGCGCCGACCTTCCAGGTCACCTCTTCCATCGCGTCGAACACCGAGGGCAGCACGCCCGTCACCCACAGCACCACCGCGCCCCAGGCGAGCCAGGAGATCGACTTTTCGATGGCGCGCACCCAGCGCGCCCGCGGCAGCGTGGCGCCAAGCACGCGCACGCTCAGGCGGATGAGGGCCAGCGACAGCAGGATCGGTATCGCCAACTTGAACACCGCCGGCGGCACCGTGCCGCTCAACGCCAGCTTGGCACCGAAGGCCAGCGCCAGCGCAAGCACAGGGAACAGCACGCCGTCCACCACATGCTTGCCGAACCAGATCGAGCCTTCTGGCACTTGGGCACCCCGCCACAGCCGCACCAGCACCCACGCCAGCGCCATGCAGCCGATGAGCACCGCGAGTTCGGTCAGCGCCGTCGGCTGGGCCAGCGCGCCCAGCAAGTCATTCAGTTCGCGCGTCGCGGCGGGTCGGGCCATGCGAGTCAGGCGCGGGGGTCAGGCGTGGGTGTCACGCGCAGGTCGCAGGTGTCAGGCGCAGACATCAGCTGCCGCTGAGCACGCGCAAATGCGCCGCCACACTGCGTGCCAACGCGCTCAGGTTGTAGCCGCCCTCCAGGCAGGACACGATGCGGCCCTTGCCATGCTTGTCAGCCACCTCTTTTAGGCGTTTCGTCATCCATTCATAGTCGGCCTCCACCAGGCCGAGCTGGCCCAGGCCGTCTTCGCGGTGCGCATCGAAGCCGGCGGAGATGAACAGCATCTGCGGGCGAAATGTGTCCAGGCGCGGCAGCCAGTGCTGCTCGATCAGGGCGCGGATCGCCGGGCCCTTGGTATACGGTGGCACCGGCAGATTCACCATGTTGTTGCCCAGCGGCGGCACACCGCTGCCCGGGTAGAGCGGGTGCTGGAAGTAGCTCACCATCAAAATGCGCTCGTCGTTCGCGACGATGTCTTCCGTGCCGTTGCCGTGGTGCACGTCGAAGTCAATGATCGCGACGCGCTCAAGCCCTCCCACGTCGAGCGCATAGCGCGCCGCGATCGCAACGTTGTTGAAGAAACAAAACCCCATCGCGCTGCCGCGGGTGGCGTGGTGGCCGGGCGGGCGCACGGAACAAAAGGCGCTGTCAAACTCGCCTGCCAGCACGCCCTTTGTGGCGGCCACCGCGGCGCCCGCGCCCCGCCGTACCGCATTCCAGGTGCCGGCGCTGGCAGAGGTATCGGGGTCCAGCGCACGCGGCGTGCCGCTCGCGGCCACTTGTTCGAGCAGTTCGCGCAACTCGTTCACATAGCCGGCCGTATGGGCGAATTCGACATGCTTCAGCTCGACCAGCGGTGCCTCGCGCCGCAGCAGCGTCAGCTCCAGCCCGACCGCGAGCAAATGGTCTTCGATCGCCGTCAGGCGCTGCGGGCTTTCGGGGTGGCCCCGGCCCATGTCGTGGCCACGACAATCGAGGTGCGTGAAAAAGGCAGTGGACATCGTGCTTTTGGAGTCAGGGTTTTCGGGTAACGTGAGGCGGATGAATGATTTTGTACCAACCCACGTCCTGCGAGCCGGTCTTGCGGCTGACCCCATGAGCAAAGCACTGGCCGACAGACTCTCGCAATTGATCACCCAGGTTAGCACGATCGTCGTGGGCAAACGCACCCAGATCGAAGACTGCGTCGCCTGCCTGCTGGCTGGCGGCCATCTGCTGATCGAAGACGTTCCTGGCGTCGGCAAGACGACGCTGGCGCATGCGCTGGCAGTGTCGCTGGGACTGCGCTTTTCGCGCACCCAGTTCACCGCCGACCTGATGCCCGCCGACCTGACGGGCGTGAGCATCTACGAGCGCGCCAAGGAGGTCTTCGTGTTCCACCCCGGGCCGGTGTTCGCCCAGGTGCTGCTCGCCGATGAAATCAACCGCGCCGGGCCGAAGACGCAAAGCGCCCTGCTTGAGGCGATGGAAGAACACCAGGTCACGGTGGAGGGCGAAACCCGCCCACTGCCCAAGCCGTTCTTCGTGATCGCCACGCAAAACCCGAGCGACCAGTTGGGAACCTACCCGTTGCCCGAATCGCAGCTCGACCGATTCTTGATGTGCATCACGCTGGGCTACCCCGACCAAGCGAGTGAGCGTGCCCTGCTCGCCGGCCAGGACCGGCGCGAGGCGATTCAGTCGCTGCCCCCGGTGATGTCGCCCGAGCAGATGCTTGCCGCGCAAAAGGCGGTGCAGGCGGTGCACGCATCGAACGCCATGCTTGACTATTTGCAGGCGCTGATCGCCGCCACGCGCTCGGGGCGCTGGTTTGTCGCCGGCTTGAGCCCGCGCGCCGGCATCGGTGTGCTGCGCGCGGCGCGCGCCCGCGCCTTGCTCGACCAGCGCGATTACGTGGCGCCCGACGACATCCAGGCGATCTTGCCGCAAACGGTGGCGCACCGGCTCGTGCCGGTGGCCGGCGCTGGGCGCGGCCGCGCCGAGCAGGTGCGCGCGATGATCGAGGCGGTTCCCCTGCCTTGAACGGCGCAGCGTCAAAGCGTCCCCGCCCTCGTCTGCTATTCCGGCTCGCGGCAACGTGACTCCCGCAAGCGCCACGCGCGACCGGCGCGCCCAACCCGCGCCACCGAGCAACCCCCTGGGCTTGCCCGCGCACTGGGTGCGCATGCGCTTTCGCGCCTGGTCGCAAGCGCGCCAGCCACCGTCTGACACCCGGCTTCTGACGCAGCGCAATGTTTACATCCTGCCCACGCGCGCCGGCCTCATGTTTGCCGCCACGCTGGGTGTGCTGCTCGTCGCTTCACTGAACTACCAGCTCAACCTCGGCTATGTGTTGACGTTTTTGCTCGCCGGCAGCGGCATCGTGTCGCTGCACATCACGCATGGCACGCTGCGCGGCATGACGCTGCACCTGCGCCCGGTCGCGCCGGTATTCGCGGGTGACGCCGCCTTGCTTGAGTGCGTGCTCACCAGCCCGGACCGCGATCGCTTCGGCATCGGCCTGAATGTGATCTCCGGCGCCCTGCGCAATGTGAGCTGGGCCAACGTTGAGCGGGGTGGCCAGGCAAGCACCACCGTGAGTTTCGTCCCCGACGAGCGCGGCCTGCACCCCCTGCCCGCGATCCGGGTGGAAACGCGCTTTCCCTTCGGGCTGTTTTGCGCCTGGACTTTCTGGCGCCCGGCGTCGAAGTTGCTCGTCTACCCGCGGCCCGAACCCGACCCGCCGGCACTGCCGCTCGCGCGCCCCGTGCCCGGTGGCGGGCTTGAGCAGCGCGCCGCGGCGACCGGCGAAACCGAAGGCGTGCGCGCTTACCGGCGCGGTGACGCGCTCAAGCTCGTGCTCTGGAAAAAGGCGGCCAAGGCGCTGGAGAGCGGCGGCGAGCTCGTCAGCCGCGACACGCGCGTCGCCGTGCACCGGCAGTTGCAGCTCGATTGGGCACTTTGCCCCGGCCTGGCCGACGAGCAGCGCCTGCAGCGCCTCACCGCCTGGGTGCTCGCGGCGCAGCGCGGTGCGGCGGACTATGCGCTGGAATTGCCTGGCGTGAGCATTCCTTCGGCACACGGTGAAGCGCAGCGGCGGCGCTGCCTGGAAGCGTTGGCCCTATGGAAGTGAAGCGAGGACTGGCGATGCGGCAAGCCACGCGAGTGACGGAATTGCCGCCGTGGAACTGACCGCCTCGCGCACGCTGCCGCGCTGGTTCAGGTGGCCCGGCTGGCGCCACCTGCCGCGCGAGACGCGCGACACGCTGTTCCTCATCGGCGTGATCGGCTGGACCGTCATACCGCATGTGGCGCACTTGCCGCTGTGGTGCAGTGTGCTCACCGTGGCCGTGCTGATCTGGCGCGCCGTGCTCGCGGTGCGCCAGGCCGCCCTGCCCGGCCGCTGGGTGGTGCTGTGCGTACTCGGCACCGCCGTGGGCTTGACGCTGTGGTCGTATCAGACCCTGCTCGGCAAAGCCCCGGGCATCACGATGGCGGTGACGCTGATGGCACTGAAGACGCTGGAGCTGCGCGCCCGGCGCGACGCCTTTGTCGTGTTCTTCCTCGGCTTCTTCCTCGTGCTGACGCACTTTCTGTATTCGCAATCGTTGCTCGTCGCCGGCGCGATGCTGGTGTCGGTGTGGGGGCTGTTGACGGCGCTGGTTCTCGCCCACATGCCTGCCGGCCAGCCAAGCCTGCGCCAGGCCGGCATGCTCGCGGCGCGCACCGCCGTGCTCGGCGCGCCCATCATGCTGCTGCTGTTCATGCTGTTTCCGCGCATCGGGCCGCTGTGGGGGGTGCCGCACGACGGCACGTCGAGCACCGGTTTGTCGATGCGCATGAGCATGGGGTCGGTGGCCGAAGTGGCGCTGGACGACAGCATTGCGCTGCGGGTGCGCTTTGACGGCGCCGCGCCGCGCCCGCAGGACATGTATTTTCGCGGCCCCGTGCTGGGCCGCTTTGACGGCACGGAGTGGCGCCCGCTGCCGCCAACGTTCCCCGCCCCTGGCGCCATGCTGCGCCGCGCGCCGGGCGAAGTGCGGCCCTTGGGCCCGGAAGTGCGCTACGAGATGACGCTCGAGCCCTTGCGCTTGTCGCTGTTGCCGCTGCTGGAGGCCACGCCGCGCGCGCCGCAGGTCGAAGGCATTCAGGTGCTGGTGCAAGACGACTTGCAGGCCGTCACCGACCGACCCATCTTGCAGCGCCTGCGCTTCAGCGCCGAGGCCCACACCGCTTACGCCCATGGACCGCAACGCTTCAATTCGAGCCTGCACGACTACCTGGAGCTGCCGGCAGGCTTCAACCCACGCACCCTGGCCTGGGCGCTGGCGATGCGCAACGATCCGCGCTACGCGAACGCCGACGCGCACACGTTGGCGCTCGCGCTGCTGCTGCACATCCGCACTGCGGGTTTCAGCTACACGCTGGCGCCGGGCGAATACCCCGGGCCGCACACGATCGATCAATTCTGGCTCGACCGGCGCGCGGGCTTTTGCGAACACTTCGCGGCGGCGTTCGTCGTGCTGATGCGCGCGCTCGACGTGCCCGCGCGCGTCGTCACCGGTTACCAGGGCACTGACCCGATGCCGGTGGACGGCTATTACATCGTGCGCCAGAGTTCGGCGCATGCCTGGGCCGAGTATTGGCAAGAGGGCTCGGGCTGGCAACGCGCCGATCCCACGGCGGCCGTGGCACCTGAGCGCATCGAACGCAGCCGCAATCTTCTGCCTGCGCCTGGCCTCATGGCGGGCGCCCTCAGCAGCCTGAGCCCGGAGTTCCTGGCCCGGCTGCGCGAGGGCTGGGAGACTATGAACAACCGCTGGAACCAGTGGGTGCTGGGTTATTCGCGCGGTGCGCAGTTCGATTTGCTGCGCAACCTCGGAGTGAATACGCCCAAGTGGGAAGACCTGCTGCTGCTGCTGGTGGGTTCACTCAGCGCGCTCGCGGCCCTCGGCGCGCTGTGGGCTTGGCGCGACCGCAATTTCGTCGACCCGTGGACCCGCCAAATGGACAAGGTGCGCGCCGCATTGCGCGGCGCCGGCTTGCCCTGCGCCGCGCATGAGGCGCCACGCACTCTGGCGCAGCGCGTGCAGGCGCGCTTTGGCGACGCCGCGCAAGAGCTGATTGCGCTGCTGTTGGCGATCGAGGCACAGCGCTACAGCCGCCAGGCGCGGCCCAAGCCCCATGAAGCGTTGACGCGGCAATTCGTCGCCCAGGCGCGCCTTGTGGGCGCAGCGGCGATGAGCGCCACCCGATAATCGCGCCGCAACCGCCCCCCGCACCGACAGACCTGCCCATGCTCCGGCGTTCCCTGCTCCAGCATCTTGGTGTCGCGGCCTGGTCTGCGTCCATGCTCAGCCCGCTGACCGCGGCGCACGCGCGCCGCAGGAAGGTCAGCGAGAAAGTCAGCAACAGCGCCAGCAGCAACCTCAGCAACAAGCGCCCGGAAACCGAACCCGGCGCCCTGCCCTATCGCGGCCGGGACGACGTCGCCGCGTTCGCAATTCAAGTCGCGCAGCGCCATGGCCTCGATGTGCAGTGGACTCAGGACGCGTTGGCGCAGGCCCGGCGCATACCGACCGTTGAGCGCCTCATCATGCCCGCACCCCGGGGCACGGCGAAGAACTGGGCGGCCTACCGCGCGCGCGCCATCGAGCCGGTGCGCATTCGCGCGGGCCTGGCGTTTTGGAATGCGCACGAGGCGTGGCTGCAAAAAGCCGATGCGCGCTGGGGGGTGCCGGCCGATGTCGTGGTGGGCATCATCGGCATCGAAACGCTGTACGGCCAGCACATGGGGAACTACCGCGTTCTCGACGCGCTGGCCACCTTGAGCTTCGACTTCCCCAGCGGGCGCAGTGACCGCAGTGCATTCTTCCGCTCTGAACTCGAAAGCTTCCTGTTGCTGTGCCACGCGCAGACGCTGGACGCCACGCTGCCGCGCGGCAGCTACGCCGGTGCGATGGGGCTGGGCCAGTTCATGCCTTCCAGCGTCGCGAAATACGCGGTGGACTTCGACGAAGACGGCTCGATCGACTTGAACGGCAGCGTGGCCGACGCCATCGGCAGCGTCGCGCATTACCTCGCCGCCTTCGGCTGGCAGCGCGACTTGCCGCCGCGTTTTCCCGTCGCGCCGCCAACGCAGACGCCGGACCGTGCCGCACTCCTGGTGCCCGACATCGTGCCCACTTTCACGGCGCAAGAACTTGCCGATCGTGGCGCGGTGCTGGCGGCGCAGGTCATGGGCTTCGAGGGCAAGCTCGCACTCGTCGAGCTGCACAACGGCGACGCCGCGCCGAGCTATGTGGCCGGCACCGACAACTTCTACACCATCACGCGCTACAACTGGTCGAGCTACTACGCGCTGGCCGTCATAGAACTCGGCGAGACGATTGCGCGGGAGCGCAGGCGCGCCGTGCTCTGACTGAGCTCAAACGAGCGCAAGCTCGAACCCGGTACTGCGCGGCTGTGGCGTGCCGCGCGCGGACGGTAGCTCTCACACACCCTGGTCGGCAAGATCGAACTCGATCACGTTGGTGCCGTTTGCCGCCGCGTCGCGCACCGCTACAAGAGGGGGTTCGCGATAGGCGGATTCGATCCACGGGCGGAATTCGATCTCCGGGTTCTGTGCCTCGCAAACTTCAAGGCCGTTCTCCAGTTCCCAGCTCGAATCGAACCAGCCCGGTCCGAGCGGCAGCGGGTCGAGATCGGCCAAGTTCATCATCAGGAAGCGGCGCTGTGCGGCAGCACCGCGCCAGCGCAGGCGATGCAGCAGCACCAGCAGCAGCGAACTCGTCAGGGGCTTGCGTGTCATTTGGGTCTCCTCGATCGATGTTTCGATGAGAGAGAGTTTTCCGCGTTTGCCGCGCGCCGCCCATCCCGCTGAGGGCGGAAAACACCGTGGGAGTGCGCCCCCGTGAGGGGCCCCCACCAAAGGGGGGCCTGTCATCCCGGCGCAAGCCGGGATCGACCGGCGGTAGGGTGAACGCGCGCCGAACGAAATCACCGTGCCACCGATGGGCCTCGGCTTGCGCCGGGGCGACGGCGTGTGTCGCTACCGCGCCCCCACCCGACCTACGACCTGCTGCAACGCTGCCGCTATGGAAGTCGGCGCAGGTTGTCGTCAGCGTGGGGATTCAATCTCAAATCTTCACCACGATGCGCCCGCGCACATCGCCCTGCATCAGGGCCTGGGCGCGCGCGATCGCGCCTTCGAGCGGCACGTCTTCAATCATCGCTTCCAGCTTGGCCGGATCCAGGTCTTTCGCCAGACGCTGCCACGCGACTTTGCGCCGCGTCAAAGGCGCCATCACGGAATCAACCCCCACCAGCGTGACGCCACGCAGGATGAACGGCAGCACCGTGGCTGGCAGGTCGGCGCCCTGAGCGAGCCCGCAAGCCGCCACCACGCCGCCGTAGCGCGTTTGCGCCAGGGCGTTGACGAGGGTATGGCTGCCCACCGCGTCGACCACCGCCGCCCAGCGTTCCTTCTGCAAGGGCTTGCCGGCGGCGCCAAGCTCGGCGCGGTCGATGATGTTCTTCGCACCCAGTTTCGTCAGGTAATCGGCCTGGGCAGTCTTGCCTGTGGCCGCCGTGACGGCGTAACCCAGCTTGGACAGCAAGGCCACCGTGACGCTGCCCACGCCGCCGCTGGCACCGGTGACCAACACGTCGCCGTCGCCCGGCTTGACATGGTGCTCTTCCAGCGCCAGCACGCACAGCATCGCCGTATCGCCCGCCGTGCCGATGGCCATCGCCTGGCGCGTCGTGAACGCTTGTGGCAAGGCCACCAGCCATTCGCCTTGCAGCCGCGCGCGTTCGGCCAGCCCGCCCCAGCGGGTTTCGCCGACACCCCAGCCGTTGTGCACGACGCGGTCACCGGCTTTCCACGCCGGGTGCGTGCTCTCCAGCACGGTGCCGGCGGCGTCGATGCCGGCGACCATCGGCCAGGCGCGCACCACCGGCCCGCGGTTCGTGATCGCCAAGCCGTCCTTGTAGTTGAGCGTGGAGTGCTCAACCTTGATCAGCACGTCGCCGGGCGGCAGCCGGGCGTCATCGACGGATTGAATACTCGCTTGGAAGCCGGTTTCGGGCTTTTCCAGCATCAGGGCTTTGAACATTTTGTCTCCGTGGTCCGGCGTCGCGCCGCAGTGGTCGGCACGATACCGCACTGACGTGCAGCGACACACCGATACCTTTTCCGATTGACTGCGTCGCGCAGCAGCGCCTATCCTGCGCGCCATGTCGACCCGCCGCACTCGCACCAGCAACCGCAGAGCTGTCTTGCGCGCCTGCCACGTCCTGTGTCTTGGCGCGGCCTTGGCAGGCCCGGCTTGCGCCGAACCGGCCGACGACGACCCGATCGGCCGCTACCTGCAACAGCGCGGTCTCGTTGACGGTTCTGCCGCCGCGGCGCGAGCGCCCGCCTCGAACTGGCAGTCGCGGGCCACCGAAATGGTGCTCGCCGCGTTGAACTACATCGACCTGCCCTACCGGCGCGGCGGCACCTCGGCGCATGCAGGCTTCGACTGCAGCGGTTTCACCCGCCACATCTTCGAGACGAGCCTGGGCCTGCCACTGCCGCGCCGCGTTGACGACCAAGCGGGCGCGCCGGGGCTGGTGAAAGTGGCTCGGCACGAGATCGAGCCCGGCGACCTGGTGTTCTTCAATACGCTGCAGCGCACTTACTCCCATGTCGGCATCTACGTCGGCGAGGGCAAGTTCATCCACGCGCCGCGCACCGGTGGCCGGGTGCGCATGGAGAGCATGAACGTTGCTTACTGGAGCAAGCGATTCACCGGGGCGCGGCGCTCGCAGGCCGCGAACCTTGAAGCAGCTGATGCACGACTTGCACCACCCGGCCCGCTGTCGCCGACGCTGCCCGCCACACCGCCTCCCGCGCCGCGGGCCGAGGCCCCGCCGGACTGAATCCGATCGGCGTTCAACCGCGTTGGGTGCCACCACGCTGAACCCTCGCGCCAGGGTGGAAATGCGCCCCGGCCAACCCCGCAGGCACAATCGCGCATGGCCGAAAAAGTCATCCCCCTGGCGGACCACCGCTACGCCTCCTCGGTGCCACGCATTCCGCAGGTGCTGGCAGCGCCCACCGGCTTGCTCGGCGATCGCCTGGGCCGCAGCTTGCGCGACCTGCGCATTTCGGTCACGGACCGCTGTAACTTCCGTTGCAGTTACTGCATGCCCAAGGAGGTGTTTGACAAGCAGTACAGCTTCTTGCCGCACAGCTCGCTGCTCAGCTTCGAAGAGATCACGCGGCTGGCCAAGATCTTCGTTTCCCACGGCGTGCACAAACTGCGGCTGACGGGCGGCGAGCCGCTGTTGCGGAAGAACCTGGAGGTCTTGATCGGCATGCTCAGCGAGTTGCGCACGCCCGACGGCCAGGCGCTGGACCTGACGCTGACGACGAACGCCTCGCTCTTGTCGAAAAAGGCGCGCGCGCTGAAAGACGCCGGCTTGCAGCGCATCACGGTGAGTCTGGATGCGCTGGACGATCCAACGTTCCGCCGCATGAACGACGTCGACTTCCCCGTCGCCGATGTGCTGGACGGCATCGCCCAGGCGCAGGCCGTGGGCCTGGGGCCGATCAAGGTGAACATGGTCGTCAAGCGTGGCACGAATGACCATGAAATTCTCGCGATGGCGCGCCACTTCAGAGGCAGCGCGACGGTGCTGCGTTTCATTGAATACATGGACGTGGGCGCGACGAACGGCTGGCGCATGGATGAGGTGCTGCCATCCAGCGAGGTCGTGGCGCGCATTCACCGCCAATTTCCGCTGGAGGCGATCGAAGCCAGCGCGCCCGGCGAGACCGCGCAGCGCTGGCGCTACCTCGACGGTGCTGGCGAGATCGGCGTGATCTCCAGCGTCACGCAGGCGTTTTGCCGCGACTGCAACCGCGCCCGCTTGTCCACCGAGGGCAAGTTGTTCCTGTGCCTGTTCGCGAACCAGGGCCACGACTTGCGTTCGCTATTGCGCACCGGCGCGAGCGACGCACAGATTGCCGCCGCGGTCGGCCTGATCTGGCAGGGGCGCGACGACCGCTACTCCGAACTTCGCAGTGCAGCGGGCAATGTGCCGGGTGCCGGCGCGCCGACGGGCGAGCGCCGCG
>JANOLJ010000292.1:0-13978 GCA_031419715.1 Burkholderiales bacterium
TGACAACCTCCCCCACGTCATCCCGGCGCACGCCGGGATCCACCCTTGATGACGTTGTAGCAACCGGAAGCGCTGATCAATGAATTCCCTGTTTCAGCCCCTGCAACGCCTGCTCGGCCCGAACGCCACGGCGATCAAGGCGTTGCTCGCGCCGCTGTTCATCATCCTCGTGCTGGCGATGATGGTGCTGCCGCTGCCGCCGTTGGCGCTGGACCTGTTGTTCACGTTCAACATCGCGATGGCGCTGATGGTGATGGTTGTCGCCGCCTACATGCTGCGGCCGCTCGACTTCGCGGCGTTTCCCACGGTGATCTTGTTGACCACGCTGATGCGGCTCTCGCTGAACGTGGCTTCCACGCGCGTCGTGCTGCTCGAAGGCCACACCGGCCCCGGCGCCGCGGGCACCGTGATCGAATCGTTCGGCCACTTCCTGATCGGCGGCAACTTCGCGGTCGGCCTGATCGTGTTTGCAATCCTCGTCGTCATTAATTTCGTCGTCGTGACGAAGGGCGCCGAGCGCATCGCTGAAGTCGGCGCGCGCTTCACGCTCGACGCGATGCCGGGCAAGCAGATGGCGATCGACGCCGACCTGAACGCCGGCCTGATCGACGAAAAGGAAGCGAAACGGCGCCGCTCCGAAGTGGGCGAGGAGGCCGAGTTCTTCGGCTCGATGGACGGTGCGTCGAAGTTCGTGCGCGGCGACGCGATGGCGGGCATGCTGATCCTGTTCATCAACGTCGTCGGCGGTCTGATCATCGGCATGGTGCAGCACGGCATGTCGGCCGGCGCTGCGGCCGACAGCTACATCCTGCTCGCCGTGGGCGACGCGCTCGTCGCACAAATTCCGGCGATGTTGATCTCGGTCGCCGCGGCGATGGTGGTGTCGCGCGTCGGCAAGGAGCGCGACGTCGGCCAGCAGATCGCCAAGCAGGTGTTCGATTCGCCACGGTCGCTGGCCATCACGTCGGGCGTGATCGGGTTGCTGGGCATCATTCCCGGCATGCCGCATCTGGTGTTCGGCGTCATCGCCGCCGGCATGGGTTACGCGGCGTATCTGATGCGCGAACGCCAGCGCCGCGCCGCTGCCGTGCCTGCGCCCAGCACCGAGCTGGCCCCGAGCAATGGCGAGGCGAGTTGGGACGACCTGGTGCCGGTGGACACGCTGGGCCTGGAGGTCGGCTACCGCTTGATCGCGCTGGTGGACAAATCGCGCGAAGGCGACTTGCTGTCGCGAATCAAAGGCGTGCGCAAGAAGTTCGCGCAGGACGTGGGCTTTTTGCCCCCTCCGGTGCACATCCGCGACAACCTCGAGCTCAAGCCCAGCATGTACCGCCTCACCTTGCGCGGCGCCGTGGTCGGCGAAGCGGAAGCCTTTGCCGGCATGTTTCTCGCCATCAATCCTGGCCATGCGACGCAGCGCCTGATCGGCACGCCCACCACCGATCCGGCCTTCGGCCTGCCCGCGATCTGGGTTGAAGAAGCGCAGCGCGAAGCGGCCCAAATGGCCGGCTATACGGTGGTTGATTGCTCGACCGTCGTGGCGACCCATCTTTCACACTTGATGCAGCTCCACGCGGCCAAATTGCTCGGCCGTGTCGAGACCCAGCAACTGGTGGAACATGTGAACAAACTGGCGCCCAAATTGATCGAGGATGTCGTGCCGAAGATGGTGGGCATCGCGGCATTGCAAAAGGTGCTGCAGTTGCTGTTGGAAGAAGGCGTGCACATCCGCGACATGCGCTCCATCGTCGAAAGCCTGGCGGAACACGCGGCCACCGTCACCGACCCGGTGGAACTGGCGCGGCGCATCCGCGTGCATTTGTCGTCCAGCATCGTCCAGCAGATCTACGGACCGGTGCGCGAGCTCGACGTGATTGCGCTCGCACCGGACCTTGAGCGGCTCGTCGCGCAAGCGCTGAATTCGCCGCACGGCGCCGCGCTCGACCCCGGTGTGGCGGAAACCCTCACCCGAAGCGCCGCCGAGTCGGCACAGCGCCAGGAGGATCTGGGGCACCCGGCATGCCTGCTCGTGCCCGACGTGATCCGCGCGCCACTGGCACGCCTGCTCAAGCGCGCCGCGCCGCGCCTGCGCGTGCTCAGCCACAGCGAGATTCCTGAGACGCATTCGATCCGGATTGGCAGTGTCATAGGAGCAAACGCATGAATGTGAAGCGATTCACGGCACGCACGGCGCGCGAGGCGCTGGCCGGTGTGCGCCAGGCCTTTGGCGAAGACGCCGTCGTGCTGTCCACCAAACCCTGCCTGGAGGGCATCGAGGTCGTGGCGATGGCGCCGGAGAGCCTGGCGCAGTTCGAGCGCGTTGCCGCCGCATCGCCGACGGTGCGCCACACACCGGTGGCCACACCCTATGTTGCACCTCTTGCGGCTCCGCTGGCCCCAGCCCATTCGACGCCGAGCGCGGCGACGATGGCGCAAGCCGCGCGCCAGGAGCCTGCGCCGAGCGTGGTGCAAGACGTGGGCCAACTCGGCATGAGCACGATGTCGTTTCAAAGTTATGTGCGCGAGCGCATGCTCAAGCGCCGCGACGCGGCGCTGCGCGAAGAAGCGAGCGAGGGGCTCGCCCAGCGCGCCCTGGCCCAGCGGCCCGCCAGCGCTGCCGCACCCGCCCGCGCCGCGCCCACGGCACCCCAGCCAGCGTATGCCGCACCCTCGGCGCACGGCGTGGAGCCGCGGTTCGTCGCGCCGATGGCGCTGCCGCCGTCGATGGTCACCGACCCGGCCTGGTTCGAGCCCTTGGCCGAGCGCCTGCCGGCGCCTGCGGCGCCGCGCCCGCCCGCACTCGCACTCGCACCCTCAGCCGGGCCCGCCGCAAGCGTGCCGCAGCAGCCGGCACGCGCGGCGGCAGCGCCGAGCGTCGAGCTGGTCGCGGCGCAGCGCAATCAGCAGGCCATGATGGCCGAGCTGCGCCAGGTCAAAGGCCTGATCGAAGACCGCTTTGGCGCGCTCGCCTTCATGGACAAATTGCAGCGCCATCCGGCGCACGCCCGGCTGACGCAGCGCCTGCTCGATTGCGGTTTCTCGGCGGCATTGATTCGCAAACTCGCCGAGCACATGAGCCCGGATGTGGCCGATGAAGCGCAGTGGGCGGCGGGCGTGCTGCAACGCAACCTGTTGACCGGAGAGAACGATGCGGCACTCGAAGACCAGGGCGGCGTGTACGCGCTGGTCGGCGCCACCGGCGTGGGCAAGACGACGAGCACCGCCAAGCTCGCCGCCGCGTTCGCCGCGAAACACGGCGCGGCCCACCTCGGGCTGGTGACGCTCGACGCCTACCGCGTTGGCGCACACGAACAACTGCGCGCCTACGGCCGCATCCTCGGCGTGCCGGTGCACACGGCGCACGACAAGGCTTCGCTCGAAGACCTGCTGCAATTGCTCGCGGGCAAGAAGATGGTGCTGATCGACACCGCGGGCATCGCGCAGCGCGACGCCCGCACCGCCGAGCTGCTGGAAATGCTGGACCACGCGTCGATCAACAAGCTGCTCGTGCTCAATGCCGCGGCGCAGGGCGAAACGATTGAAGACGTGATCGTGTCGTACCGCGCTCCGCTGGCGCGCGGTGTGATCCTGTCGAAAATGGACGAAGCC
This sequence comes from Burkholderiales bacterium, assembly GCA_031419715.1. Taxonomy (GTDB): domain Bacteria; phylum Pseudomonadota; class Gammaproteobacteria; order Burkholderiales; family Burkholderiaceae_C; genus JAEMQF01. Next base: position 3,610 of record JANOLJ010000292.1, read on the forward strand.
GTGAAGCTCGCGCCGGCACTGGACACCGTGATTCGCCACAAGCTGCCCGTGCTGGGCGTGGCCAACGGCCAGCGCGTGCCGGAAGACTGGCACCGCCTGAACGCCCATGTGCTGGTGCACCTGGCGATGCGCGCGACGGCGTGGAGCGCCTATCGCTTCGAGGCTGAAGACCTGCCCTTGATCTTCAGCTCACCCGGCCAGACCGCCGCGATGCGCGGCGCGGCGCCGAACCATCCGCGGGTGGCGTATGCCTGAGGCACAAATGCCGGTCGCCGCGTCCCTCCCGAGGCCAAGGGTGGCCCCGCTCGATCAGGCGCATGGTTTGCGTCAGCTCTTTTCCGGGCACCGGGTGCGCTTTGTGCCTGTGGTGTCGAACCCGCACATCGGTTTTGGCGGGTTGATGCTGGAGCGCCTGTGCAGTGCGTTCGGCGCGCATGGCGCACGCACACTCGTCGTCGATGCCGGCGAGCGCGCGGCCGCCGCCGATCCGGCGGTGCTGGGGCGTCTGGCCGAGGCGATCGAACACCTGTCGCCACAAGTGGCTTACCTTTGCGCGCGCGGCTTGCCGGTGCGCTGCGTTGACGCCGATGGTTTCACTTCGGCGTTCCTCGATTGCATCGTCGACGCCACCGGCGAGATCGACGTCGTGCTGGTGCACGCATCCGCATCCGACCTGTGCCGCATGTTCTCGCGCCACGACCCGCGCCACGCCGCGCGGCGCGAGGTCTACCCGCTGCTGCTGTGCGACGACCGCCCGACCAGCGTAACCCACACCTACGGCGCGCTCAAATTGCTCGCGCAGCGCGCGAGTCTGCTGGTGCACGACGTGTTGCTCGGCGCCGCGCCGGATTCGCCGCGCGCGCCGCGCATCGCCGACCAATTGGCGTCATGCGCCGAACTCTATTTGCACGCCACCGTACGCCATGCGATGCGCATCGACCCCGCGGCCGATGCCAGCGAGCCCGCGCCGCCCGAACTGCGGCGCTGGGCGCAGCAGTGGCTGAGCAGCGCTGGACTGAGCGCATCGGCCCGCCCGCCCGCCAGCCCGAGCGCCGTGGCGCGGCACACCCTGAACTGATCCCCTGGAGCCGAGACCCAAGATGTACACCGCCAAAGGCAAGCTCGACGTCAACTCGATGCTCAAACAATACAGCCCCCTGGTGCGCCGTCTGGCGCACCAGATGCTGGCCAAACTTCCCGCCAATGTGGAGCTGGACGATCTGGTGCAGGTCGGCATGATCGGCCTGACCGATGCGCTGTCGCGCTTCGACACCGAACAGGGCGTGCAATTCGAAACCTTCGCCACGCAGCGCATCCGCGGGGCGATGTTGGATGAACTGCGCGGCACCGACTACCTGTCGCGCGGCACGCGCAAGCAGCAGCGCTCGATCGAAGCGGCGGTGCACCGGCTCGAGCAGCGCCTGGGGCGCGCGCCCGTGGAAAGCGAAATCGCCCAGGAGATGCAACTCTCGCTGGCCGACTACCAGGAGCTGCTGGGCCGGGTGCGCGGCACCCAACTCGTCTACCTGGAAGACATGACGGGCGCGGGCAGCGAAGAAGACTTTCTCGACCGGCACGTCGGGGCAGAACAAGAAAACCCATTGGCACGACTGGAAGATAACCGTATGCGCGAAGCGCTCGTCGACGCCATCAAGCTGCTGCCGGAGCGCGAGCAGTATGTGATGAGCATGTATTACGAACACGACATGAACCTGAAGGAAATCGCCGCCGTCCTGAAGGTCACCGAGTCGCGCATCTGCCAACTGCACAGCCAGTCGATCGCGCGGCTGCGCGTCAAGTTGCGCTCCTATTGACCCGGGCACTGATGCGCGCGCCGCGCACCTTGGGGCCGGCGATGCGTTGGCCCTTACCCGCACTGTTCGTCTGGGCCGCCGCCTGGTTCTTGTTTGCCGGGCTGCGCGCCATTGCCATGCCCACACTCGCCGCCGCGCTGGCCGCGACCTTGCTTGGCCTCGCCGCATGTTCGCTCGCGCGGCTCGCCGCGACTCCCTGGCGCCGCGTCTTCCTTGCCTCGGGGTTTCCGCTGTCGTATGCCGTGACCGGCGCAGCCGCGGCGCTGCCGGCGTGGACATGGCTGTTGCCGTTGGCGTTGCTTGCGGCGCTCTATCCGCGCAAGAGCTGGAGCGACGCGCCGCTGTTCCCCACACCCCGCGACGCGTTGGCCGGCCTGCCCGGTGTGGCACCGTTGGCCGAGGGCGCGCGCATCGTTGACGCCGGTTGTGGCCTGGGCGCGGGCCTGCGTGAATTGCACGCGGCCTATCCGCACGCCCAGCTCATCGGCCTCGAATGGAGCCGACCACTGGCCTGGCTGTGCGCCTGGCGCTGCCGCTTCGCGCAAGTGCGGCGCGCCGACATCTGGAGCGACGACTGGTCCGGCTACGCGATGGTGTATCTCTTCCAACGGCCCGAGAGCATGCCGCGCGCGGCGCAAAAGGCCGCACGGGAAATGCCAGCCGGTGCCTGGTTGGTCAGCCTGGAATTCGAAGTTCCGTCGTGCCGACCGAGCGCGGTGTTGCGCTGTGTGGACGCCAGGAACTTGTTTGTCTATCGATTGCCGCTAGGGCAGTGAGCGCCCGTCCTCAAGCCTGAATCACGCCACCCGTCTTGCTGCGCTCGGCGACGCCGTCTCGCGAATAGCCGCTGCCTGCCGCGGGGCGGGGCATGAGCACATCGATGGCGCGGTCCAGCGCCGCAGTGGCGCGGGCCAGGGCCTCGCGTTGCGCCGCCACCAACGCGCTGGCGTGGGCCAGGCGGCGCCGCAGGCCGTCGGGCACCGCGCCTTGCTTGGCGGCGAGGCTGAAGCGGTCCACCGCGTGCGTCAGGGCATGTTGCAGGCCGTTGCCGTGCTGGCCGATGGCGTTCAGGTCGCGCGCGCACAGCGCGGTTCCCAGGTTCGCCAGATGGCCTTCAACGCGGCTCAGCGTCGATTCCAGAGTGCTTTCGGGGCCGTCCCGGCGGGAGGTCACGCGCGTATCGTTCATGGTTCGAGCTTATCCGTTGAGTGGGCCCCAGGCCGGGTCAGTGTGACTTCTTGTCGAGCAATTCACGCGCATTGGCGATGAGTTTGTCGGCCACGGCGCCCGGGTTGACGATGAACCTGCCCTGATCGATCGCGGTGGCCAGGCGGTTCACCTTGGCGGCGTCGAAGATTTCACTCGTGGGCTCGATGCCCGCGAGCAAACCGGACACGGCCTCGGACAACTGCACTTTGGCGCTGGCGGAGGTGGGCGTGGTGGCGCGGGCGGCCTCATCCTTCTTGGCGGTGGATTTCACTTTCGGCTCCGCCGCCGCTGACGTGCCGACGGGTTGTTCTGCGGGTTGTCCGATCTTCATGCGATTCTCCAAACGGTGGGCAGGGGAACTGCCGACTCGACTTGCATGGGTTATCGATCTTTCCATCGGTAACTTTAAGGCCATTTTCGCGGCCCCCCGGCAAAGCCCCGTTATTGCGTGAGATCGATCTCTCGCTGACCGATCGGCGCGCCGGTGACGACACGGCCCGACTCGGTGCGCGCCCGGGCCGGCTGGCCCTCGATGCCGACGCTCAACGCCTGGCCCGTGGTCACGGCCTGAAAGCCGCTGCCCCGGGCGACGAGGCGGACTTCGTCGCCGGCAGCGAACCAGATGCGTGGCCGAAGATGCGATTCGCGCAGCACCAAGCCCGCGGGAACGGCGCGCAGCAAGATGCGGCCGGTGGCACGCAGCGAATCAGTGAAAGCCTTGGAGGGGCTTTCGGCCAGATCGACCTCGGCTTGAGCCAGATCGGCGCGCGTGAGCACCGTGCCGGCGGGCAATGCCGCGGCGCTCACATAGGCCTGGCCGTATACCTTCACGTTCACGGGAACGAACACATTCCAGGCAACCGCGCCCTCGACACAGCGCAGGCCGATCCGGCTGCGCCCCCACAGAGGCGCGGTACCGGCCAGGTAGGGCTCGGTGCGGATGCACGGTGCCAGACGCAGGCGCGCATCGAGCTTGCCCACGTCGACCTCGACACGCTGCGTCGGCGCCTGATGGCGTGCCGCGGCGAGTGTGAATTGCTGCACCTGGGCGTGCCAGGGTGCGTCAAGCGCGGCCTGGGCGGGTGGGGCCCACGCGGCCAGCCACATCAGCCACAACAGCCCCATCAGCCCCATCAGCCAGGGCAGAGCGAGCAAGAGGGCGCGCCCAGACGAGGCTGCGCGCACGAGGAGACCGACCGACTGTCGCAGATGCATGGGCGAACTCTAGGCGTAAGCAACTGAACTGAGGGCGCGAATAGGGTACCGATCCCGCCTCTATTCCCGCTAATGAATCCAGCCCATGCTCAACAGAATGCCTTCACATCGCCAAAGTGGCAGGTCACACCTGAACTGCCGTGAAGGAAGCTGAACATGTTGAATCGATTGACGGATACGCTGGATTTTCAAGCTCAGTCGCTGACGCTGCGTTCGCAGCGCCAGCGACTGATTGCGAGCAATATCGCCAATGCCGACACGCCGGGCTACGTGGCGCGCGACTTCGATTTCGCGCAAGCCTTGCGTGAAGCCACGGCGGCGTTGCCCGGCACCAAAGGTGCGGGCCAGGGCCTGGTGCGCTCCAGCGCCGGCCACATCGGCACGGGCGCGGTGGCAGGCGGCCAGCCGGCATTGACCTACGCCACGCCGAGCCAGACGAACCTGGACCGCAACACGGTGGACATGGACCGCGAACGCGCCGCGTTCGCCGACAACTCGGTGAAGTATGAAGCGACGCTGCGTTTCATCAACGGCCATGTGCGCACCATGCTCGATGCGATCAAAGGCCAATGACCATGACCATCACACACTCGGTCGCGCCCGAGCGCACGGCCGCCACGGGCCACGAAGGGGCCACTGCGTGGCCTTGCCGGGCGCGATCCCCTCGGGGGATCGGCCGCGGTACTCCGCGGACGAGGGGCTGACATGAGCATGTTGAACATCTTCAATGTGGCGGGCAGCGCGATCAGCGCACAAGCCCAGCGCCTGAACGTCGTGGCGTCGAACCTGGCGAATGCCGACACCGTGGCTGGCCCCGACGGCCAGGCCTACAAGGCGCGCCAGGTGACGTTTCAGACGCAGTTGCTGGGCGCGACCGCGAATGACGCAGCGTCGGCCGGCGTGACCGTCAGCACCATCAGCGAAAGCCAGGCCCAGGGCCGGCGCGTACACGACCCAAAGCACCCTTCGGCCGACCTTGAGGGCTACGTGACCTACAGCAACGTCAATCCGGTGGAGGAAATGGTCAACATGATCTCGGCGTCGCGCTCCTACCAGAACAACATTGAAGTCATGAACACCGCCAAGACGCTGCTGCTCAAGACGCTGCAGCTCGGCCAATGAGCCTGACACCCTGACACCCTGACACCCTGACACCCTGACACCCACGCAACGCCATGGCCACCACCGCAGTCTCCCCTTTGTTTGACACCAAGCCGCTCGATCCGGCCGCGAAAGCGGCGAAGGACGTGCAGGCCAGCGCCGACCGTTTTCTGAAGCTGCTCATCACGCAGATGCAGAACCAGGACCCGTTGAACCCGATGGACAACGCCCAGGTCACGAGCCAGATGGCGCAGATCAATACCGTCAGCGGCATCGAGAAACTGAATCTGTCGGTGCAGGGCCTGTCGGACCAGTTTCTGCAAATGCAGGCGCTGCAAGGCGCGGCGCTGGTCGGGCGCGATGTCATCGTCCCGGGCAACCAGATGTCGATCGCTGATGACGTGGGCCAGGGCGGGTTCGAGCTGAACTCGGCTGCCGACAACGTCAAGGTCGAGGTTTTGAACGGCGCGGGCCTGGTCATCGGTACCCTGGCGCTGGGCGCGCAGGGCGCTGGGCGGCACAGCTTCAACTGGCCCGCCAACGGCGTGCTGGAGGGCGCGGGAACGCGCTTTCGTGTTGTCGCCAACAACGGCGCCACGGCACTGCCCACGACACCGCTGATGCGCGACACCGTCACGGCGGTGAGCGCGAACGGCAACTCGCTCACGCTCGATCTGCTGCGCAACGGGCCGGTGGCCTACGCCGACATCAAGGCGTTCAACTGAACGCGGCTGCACCCTTCACCCCACCCCTTACCCCCACGGCGCAACGCGTCTTCATTCTTTAACTTCCAAGGCAACCCCATGAGCTTCCAACAAGGTCTGTCAGGTCTGAACGCGTCGAGCAAGAACCTCGAAGTGATCGGCAACAACATCGCCAACGCCAACACCTTCGGCGCCAAGTCCTCGCGCGCCGAGTTCTCCGACATGTATGCGAACGCCTTGAACGGCGGGGGCAGCAGCGCCATCGGCATCGGCGTGAACCTGATGGCGGTGTCGCAGCAGTTCACGCAGGGCAACCTGACGACGACGGAAAACCCGATGGACCTGGCGATCAACGGCCCCGGGTTCTTTCAGCTCTCCGACAGCAACAGCCCGACGGTGTATTCGCGCAACGGCCAGTTCAAGGTAGACCGTGACGGCTACATCGTGAACAACGCGGGCTTGCGCCTGCTCGGCTACCCGGCCGATGGCACGGGAACGATCCAGCCCGGCCTGGCCAGCGCGCTGCAAATGCCCACGGCCGGCCTGACGCCGAACCCGACGACGCAAATGCAACTCGAGTTCAACCTCGACTCGCGTGTCGGCGTGCCCGCGGCGGCGGCAACGCCGAACATCGACATCACCGACCCCGACACCTACAACAGCGCCACCACCATGACGGTGTATGACGCCAAAGGCCAGGAGGTGGCGCTCACCTATTTTTTCCAAAAGAGCGCCACCGACAACTGGAACGTCTTCGTCACCGCCAACGGCACGCCGCTGGTGGACGACGGCACCGGCAACCCGGCGCTGAACACGACGATCACGTTCCCCTCCAACGGCAGCACGCCCACCGCGCCGGTAGGCCTGGTGCTGGTGGACATTCCGGCGAGCACGAACGCGGCCGGCGCGATGACGGACCCGATCCTGGGCGTCGGCCTGGACCTGAGCGGCGCCACCCAGTACGGCGCGAACTTTGCCGTGACCGACTTGAACCAGGACGGTTATGCGGCGGGCCAACTCGCCGGCGTGCGCGTCGAAGTGAACGGCATCGTCACGGCCCAGTACTCGAACGGTCAGTCCCAACCCGCCGGTCAGGTGGAACTGGCGACGTTCCGCAACCCGCAGGGCCTGCAACCCGACGGCGGCAACACCTGGTCGCGCACCTATGCGTCGGGCGACCCGATCACCGGCGTCGCCGGTGCGGCGAACCTGGGCGTGTTGCAGTCGGGCGCGCTCGAAGAGTCGAACGTCGACCTCACCGCCGAGCTGGTGAACATGATCACGGCGCAGCGCATCTACCAGGCGAACGCGCAGACGATCAAGACGCAAGACCAGATTCTGCAGACGCTCGTGAATCTGCGTTAACGCTGAATGACGAACCTCCCGCACGCGGGAGGTCAAGGGTAAGAGGCAACGTCGAAGGAAGCTCGAATGGACCGCATGATCTATCTGTCGATGTCGGGCGCGAAAGCGACGATGCAGCGCCAGGACGTGCTCGCGAACAACCTGGCGAATGTGTCGACGGTCGGCTTTCGTGCCGAGCTGCACGCGTTTCGCTCGGTGCCGGTGCAGGGCAGCGGCGCAAGCACGCGCGTCTATGCGCTGGAGTCAACCCCGGGCTATGACGCCACGCCGGGCGTCGTGAGCGCGACTGGGCGCAATCTCGACGTGGCGATGCGCGGCAATGCCTGGCTCGCCGTGCAGTCGCTCGACGGCACCGAGGCCTACACGCGCGGCGGCGCGCTCGACCTGTCCAGCGACGGCACGCTGACCACGCGCGGCGGCCTTTCGGTGCTGGGCGACGGCGGGCCGATCCAGGTGCCGGCGAATACGCAGATCAGCATCGCCGCCGATGGCACGGTCAGCGCGCGCTCGGCCGCGGGCGTGAGCACGACGGTCGGCCGGCTCAAGCTGGTGACGCCCGAGGCACCACTGCAACGCGGCGACGACGGGCTGTTTCGCACTGAGGAGGGCGACCTTTCCGCCGACGCCACCGCGCGTGTGCAAGACGGCGCGTTGGAGGGCTCGAACGTGAACCCGGTGGAAGCGATGGTCTCGATGATCGCCGCGGCGCGCCAGTTCGAGACGCAGATGAAGTTGATTCAGACCGCGCAGGCAGACGCCAACGCGGCGGGCAAATTGTTGACGATGACTTGAACGGACAAGAGGAACACCACACCATGATGCGTTCACTGTGGATCGCCAAGACCGGCATGGAGGCTCAGCAGACGCAGCTGGACACCATCACGCACAACCTGGCCAACGTCGGCACGAACGGCTTCAAGCGCTCCCACGCCGTGTTCGAAGACCTGATGTACCAGAACCTGCGCCAGGCCGGCGCGAACAGCTCGGAGCAGACGACCTTGCCCACGGGTTTGCAGGTCGGCCTGGGCACGCGCGCCGTGGCAACCTCGCGCAACTTCGGCCAGGGCAACTTGCTGCAAACCGCGAATCCGCTGGACATCGCGATTCGCGGCACAGGTTTCTTCGAAGTGCAGATGCCCGACGGCACGACGGCCTACACGCGCGACGGCTCATTCCAGGTGAACGCGCAGGGCCAGATGGTGACGAACAACGGCTTCACGGTGCAGCCCGGCGTGACGATTCCGGGCAACGCACAAAACGTGACGATCGGTGCCGACGGCACGATCACCGCCAGCCTGCCCGGCCAGGCCACGCCGCAAAGCATAGGCCAGCTCCAGCTCGCGAGTTTCGTGAACCCGGCCGGCCTGGACCCGAAAGGGCAGAACCTGTTTGCCGAAACCGCCGCGTCGGGCAGCCCGAACACCGGCGCGCCGGGGCAGAACGGCCTGGGCTCGCTGCAACAAGGCGCGGTGGAGTCGTCGAACGTGAACGTCGTTGAAGAGCTGGTGGCGATGATCCAGACCCAACGTGCCTACGAACTCAATTCGAAGGCGATCCAGACGGCCGATCAGATGCTGGCGAAGTTGGGGCAGCTGTGACCGCGATGAAGCGCCTGAAGCAACGCCTGAAGCAACGCCTGCAGCAACGCCTGCTCGTCGGCGGCTGCGCAGCGCTGCTCGCGGCGTGCGAAGTGCTCAATGCCCGCCCGCCGGTGGACGTGGCGCTGCCGACCTCGGTGCGGCCGCAGCCGGTTGCGCAACCCGTCGTCAACAACGGCGCGATCTTCCAGGCCTCGCACTACCGGCCGCTGTTCGAAGACCACCGCGCGCGCCTGATCGGCGACACGCTGACGGTGCAGATCGTCGAAAAGGTCAGCGCCAGCCAGAAGAGCACGAGTTCGATCGACAAGAGCGGCGAGATCAATGCCGGCATCACGGCGTTCCCGCTGGTGAGCCCGAACTCCTTCGGCCGCGCGAGTGTGGGCGGCTCGTCGAGCAATACCTTTGCCGGCAAGGGCAGCACCGAGAACACGAACGACTTCGCCGGAGTCATTACCGCCACCGTGATGGAGGTGCTGCCCAACGGACACCTGCTGATTGCCGGGGAAAAGCAGATCGGCGTGAACCACAACGTCGACGTGCTGCGCTTTTCCGGGCAGGTGGATCCGCGCGTGATTCAGCCGGGCAACTCCGTCGCGTCGGCATTGATTGCCAATGTGCGCATCGAACATCGCGGCCGCGGCGCACAGGCCGAGGCACAAGGCATGGGCTGGCTGAGCCGGTTCTTCCTCAACGTGCTGCCGATCTGAACATCGCAACTGAACATCGCAACTGAACATCGCAAGACAACCAAAAGAAAAATCACATGCCGGTTTCCGACAAGCCCTTATTCGATACGCCTGGGAGCGACACCATGTGGAGCACCGAGAAGTTCTTGCGCTGGCTGATCGCACTGGCTTGGATCGCCGCGTCGGCGGCACTGTGGTGGCCGGACCCGGCGCACGCGGCGCGCATCAAGGAGATCGCCTCGGTGCAAGGCGTGCGCAGCAACGCCTTGTCGGGCTATGGCCTGGTGATCGGCTTAGACGGCACCGGTGACCAGACGACTTCGGCCCCGTTCACGACACAAAGCATTAACGCGTTGTTGCAGCAGATGGGTGTGACGATTCCGCCAGGCACGAGCATGCAGATCAAGAACGTCGCGGCCGTCATGGTCACGGCGCAATTGCCGGCGTTCGCCCAGCCGGGTCAGGTGATTGACGTGAACGTGTCGTCGCTCGGCAATGCGAAGAGCCTGCGCGGCGGTATGTTGATTGCCACACCGTTGAAGGGCGCCGACGGCCAGGTGTATGCGCTGGCCCAAGGCAATCTGATCGTCGGCGGCGCCGGTGCATCGGCCGCGGGATCGAAGGTGCAGATCAACCACCTCTCCGCAGGCCGTGTGCCGCAGGGTGCGACGGTG